>JBFXAS010000143.1:0-13078 GCA_050184075.1 Gemmatimonadales bacterium | reverse complement strand
CGTTGTTGTTCACGTCCAGCACGGCGAAGTCGAGCCGGGTGCAGGGCCGGTTGGTTCCGGTGTTGCCACCGGTGATGTCGTAGTCGCCCCCGATGATGTCGGCGTCCTGGGCGTACTGCTGCATCAGCCCCAGCTGGGCCGGGGTCGGCCAGGCGAGGGGCGAGGCCCCGGCCTGGTAGCCCTGCATGAAGTTGCCGGAGCCGACGTTGCTGATCGAGCCCACGACGCTCACGGCGCCCGCGAAGTCGATCCTGGGGCTGGAGCACCCGCTTTGCAGCTGCAGGTTGTGATTAGAGTGGAAGGGGCCGGTGATCGACTCGCCGCATCCGTAGACCACGCCGCTGTTGCTCCAGAGGTTGATCGCCACGGCGAAGCGCGACCACGATTCCTGGGTGAAGAGTCCGCGCCGGGCCGCGACCGCGCCACGGGCGTCGTTGATCACCGAGACAATGCTCATGAAGTTGCTACCGTACTGGCCGGCCGTGGCCGGACCGCCGGTGCGGCCGCCGGTCTTGCCGGCGTACACCGAGCGGGTGTACCCGGCGATCGCGCCGCCCTGCGCGTCGTACATCGAGGCGGCGGGGGCCAGCGTGATGAAGCCGGTGTCGGGCAGCAGGGTGAAGACCCGGTTGATCGAGTCGCGCGCCTCCTCGAGCCCGCCGTCGGCGAGCGAGTGCAGCGCCGCCTCTTTGGCCGTGAACCGGGCCGTCAGCGTGCCGCTGCTTGCGATCATCACGCCGCCCATCGCCATGGCGGCGACGGCAAGGGTAATCAAGAGCGCCAGGATCAGCGCGACACCGCGCTCGTTGCGAATCGTCATCGTCAATCTCCGTCGAGGCGAGGCTACGGGGCCACCACCGCGTTCACGACCGACATGGTGGATGTCGCCGGGGTGCAGTCCTGCGCGGCGATCGCGAAATCGTACGACCCGCCGGACGGGTTGCCCCCGATGGGAATGGTGTAGGCGGTCGTGGTGTCGGCTTTGACCAGCATCAGCGGGTCGCGCCAGACCGTCGCCGTGTCGTCGCGCTGCCAGAGCACGTACTGGCGAACGTCGTACTCACCGCTGCCGTGATCCGCCGAGCGGTCCCAGGTCAGGTTGACGATGCCGCTTCCCGGAATGGTGTCGGGCGTCGCCTGGAAGTTGGTCGCCGGGAAGGGCGAGCGACCGCAGACGTTAGGCGACGGCAGGCCGTTGTTCGGCACCTGGATCAACTGGCTGAAATCCCGCGTCCGCTCGTCGCTGCCGGTCCAGCCATTGGTGACCCTGAGGTTGATGCGGACCGCCCGGACGCTGTCGGGCCGGACCTTGTTGGCCGTGTCGGTCGGGGTGTCGCCCACCTGAGGCCACTGGCGCTTGAGCGGCAGCAGGCCGCCGCTCGCGATCACCAGGGTGTCCAGGCCCGTGTTGAGCCGCCGCGCCAGGAAGAACTCGAAGAACGGCCGGCCGGGATAGGCCAGGATGTTCCGCGCGACGATCTCGCCAGCGCTCTCGTTCGTGCGCTCGTAGAGGATGTAGTCGTCGGTGCGGGCGGTGCCGGTGTCGGCCGCGAACCAGAACATCTTGGTCTCGGCCAGGCTCCGCGCGCCGTTCCCCTGGGTGTAGGTCACCGAGGGGTACGTGTAGGACGAGTTGGGAATCGGCTGGGCGTTCGCCGCGTCCCAGACCTCGGCGTCGCGCGCCGAGACGCTCGGGTTGAAGTTCACCGCCCAGCGATAGTCCGTGGTGTCGTTCTCGATGAAGTCGGTGTTGAAAGCGACCACGTCGTTGGCGCCGTAGACCAGCATCGGCTGTTGGCCCGTGACGCCGGCCCCCAGGGTGCGGAGCACCCGCTCGACCTGGCTCACGCTGTAGCGGGCGTTGGTGAGCAGATCCATCCGCTCGCTCGAGTTGCGGAAGCTCTTGTTCTGGCTCTGGAAGAAGACCACCGTCGTGCCCATGATCATGCTGAGCACGACCAGGGTGACGAGCAGCTCGACCAGCGAAAACCCCGCCCGCGCGATCGGCGCGGCCGGGAAGCGACGAAGGGCAGGGGTGGCGCGCATCATGGCCTCGCGATCACGGCGGTGAGCGATACCGTGTCTCTGATGATCGAGTTGGTGGCGAAGACCCGGACCGTCACGGTGGTGCGGTCGCGGGCTGGCGCGCCGGTCTGATCGCGCGAGACGAAGGTCCGTCGCCGGATGTAGGGATAGCCCGGGAAACCGGTGGTGTCGGCGCCCGCAGTGGAGCCGCCGTACAGCCCCGTCAGCGAGGTGTAGCGCGGATCGCCCCGTACCAGCTCCAGACGCTCCTTGGCGATCGTGGTCATGGTCGAGAGCAGCGTGGCCTTGTTGGTGGCCTTCTGGTAGTTGCCCATGAACTGACCCAGGCTCAGCACCGTGATGCTGAGCAGCACGACCGCGATCAGCACCTCGATCAGAGTGAAGCCCTTGCGGTTCATCGTCAGTTGCCTCGAATCCAGCCGGCGGAGGTGTACTTGTAGGCCACGGCGCGGCCGGTGGCGCGGATGATCTCGAGCGCCCGCGTGTCCAGCGGGCTGCTCAGGTTCTGCGCCCGCTCCGTGCTGAGGAACACCACGCCCGATTGGTCGGCGCTGCCGTCGCGGCGGTAGATGATCTGGGTGAGCTCGGTCGACGGCGCCGGCGCCGGCAGGTTGGGCGCCGTCACCTGCTCGAAATTGATCCCGTCGTCGAGCTGCACGACCCGCCGCCGCTCGCCGGCCCCGAAGACCCCGTCGTTGTTGGCGTCTTCATCGACGACCAGGCGCCGGTTGGCGTGGTCGATGGTGACCTGGACGTTGTGCTGGAGGCTGACCGCGAGCCGCTGCGTGTAACCCAGCTGCAGGCTCACGTTCCGGACCTCCGCGTTCAGTCGGTACCGCATCCAGTCGAGCCGGGGCAGCGCGAGGCCGGCGATCACGCTCAGGATCACGATCACCCAGAGCAGCTCGCCAAGCGTATAGCCTCGCCGGTTTCTAAATGGTGCAACCCACTGCATCTTTCCGTCCCCTGGCTCGAGAGTCGTCGGCAGAGCTCGCCTCGACAGGATGCCGTCTGTGCGACCCCGAACTAGGGGCAAGCTCCAAGCCAGCCGGGGCCGGTTTCGTAACTGGTTGTTAGAGCGGACAATCCCGGCCCGTCAGGGGGATCGTTTTCGGCCGCCGCCGGATTCGGGGCTCGCAAAGTGCGACAACGCAATGCCTTGCGTGCCCCGTCCAGGCGGTCGACAGTTGGCCCGCGAGGGGTTGCCGCTGCTGACGATGGGACAGGACCGAAACCCGGATCCCCCTGGCGAACCGGTGCCGGAGGGCGATGTTTGCAAGGGGCGGTCCACGCCGCGAGCGGGCGGCGGCGGACGGTCTGCCGGTTCTCACCGAAGACTGGGAAGATCGTTGGCTCCTCCGAAACGCGGCGCCGGGTTCACGCTGATCGAGGTCGTGCTGGTCACGACCCTGCTCGGCGTGCTCGCGCTGATGGCCTTCCCCCGGGTCGAGCGCGTCCTGACCAGGCGCGACCTGGCCGGGGCGCGGGACGGGATCCACGCGCTCTATCACCGGGCGCGCGCCGCTGCGATCCAGGCCCGTCGCCCGGTCACCCTCTCGGTCGACTCGGTGATCGTCGCGGCGACGGTCGCCCGGCGGGACGGCGGGCGCGAGGTGGTGGCAACTGTGCCGGTCGGGGCCAGCTTCGGCGTGGCCGCCTCGAGCTCGGCGGATTCGCTCACCATCCAGCCCACAGGGCTGATCGCGAGCGGAACGCCGTTCACCGTCTGGCTCCGCAAGGCGGGTCAGGTCGACAGCGTCCTGATCACCGGCTACGGGAGGATTCAGTGAGCCGGAGCGGGTTCTCGCTGATCGAGGTGATGGTCGCCGTCACGGTGCTGGCCGTTGGCATCCTGCTCCTCGCCGGTGGGTCGGTCTACGTCACTCGTGACCTGGTCGGCAGCCGGCTCACCACCGTCGCGACGGGCCTGGCCCAGTCGCGCCTCGACGATCTCCGGATGTGGGCCGCGGCCCGGAACCCGGCCTGCAGCGCCACCCAGTTCAGCAGCTCGCCGGGTCCGCTGGTGCAGCAGGGGATCGCGATCACCTGGGAAGTGCCGACCACCGGCTCGATCCGAACCGTTCGGGTCATGGCCAGCTACCGCGAGCCAGGCGGCCGGACCAACGTCGACACCCTGGTCGGGGTGATCCAGTGCTGAGCCGCCGGGGCTTCACCCTGATCGAGCTGGTGGTGAGCCTGGCCGTGCTGGGCCTGGTCGGAATCGCGACCACCCGGGTCCTTCGCTCGCTCTTCAACGCCTCGGGCGCCCAGATCGCCATCGCCAACACCCAGGGGATGATGCGGACGGCGGCCCTGGCGCTGCCCCAGGACCTCCGGGAGATCGGCTACGACACGATTCCGGCCACCGGCGCCGTCGACTCCGATTTGCTCTCGATCGGCTATCGGCGGCTCACCTTCCGCGCCATGCGCGGGCTCGGGGTCACCTGCGGCACCCCGACGCTGACCGAGTTCCGGATTCGCGTCCCGGCCATCGGGCTCCGCGACCCGCAGCCGACCGACGGCTTTCTGCTCTTCCTCGACAGCGACCCCAACCTCGCGGCGGACGATCAGTGGGTGCCGATGAGCGTGGCCTCGATCGACTACGCCAGCAGCTGCGGTGGGGAGCCGGCGATCGCGCTCCGCCTGGCCGCGCCGCCCATCGTCAATCCGGCCGCGTCGCAGCCGATGGCGCTGAGCCAGCATTTCGTCGGCGGCCCGGTGCGCTGGTTCGAGCGGATCGAGTATGGGCCCCACCGCGATCCCTCGACCGGCCAGGCCTACCTCGGCATCCGCTCGGTGAGCCTGGGGCAGACGGCGCTGTCCCCCCTGATCGGACCGTTTCCCGACACGACCTCCTTCCTCTTCGAATACGTCGGGACCGGCGGACCGATCAGCCCACCCGGGCCGGCCAGCGCGGTGCGCTCGGTGGTGCTGGTCCTGAATGGGCAGACCGATCCGGTCTCGCTTGCGGGTGGCTCGAATCGGACCGCCGTGCCGAGCGTCGTGGTGGCGCGGGTCGCCCTCCGGAACGCGCTCCGACCGTGAGGGCCCACGGTGCAGTCGCGGCCAGCGAGCGCGGGGTGGCGATGGTGCTCGCGCTCTTCGCGCTGATCACCTTGGGCGCCCTGGTCTCGGCCGCCGTGCTGGTGACCCGGCTCGACCGGACGACGGCGCAGAACACGGTCTATGCCGCCGAGGCCCAGAGCGCGGCCGAGGCGGGGCTCACCTCCCTGGCGGCGGCCTGGACGCCCTCGCTCGCGATGACGATCCCGATCTGGGATGGGACCCCGTACACCGAGTGGGGCGGCGGGATCCAGGCGCTCGCTGGCAACCCGTTGATCGTCCACGTGGACAGCGTCCGCCGCCTGAATCGCCAGCTCTTTCTGATTCGCTCGATCGGCCGGCGGCTGGACGCGGGCGGCGGGGTGCTGGCCGAGCTCGAGGTGGGGCAGCTGGTGCGGACCGTCCAGCCCACCGTCGGGGTGAACGCCGCGCTCACGGTGATCGATCCGCTCAGCCTGAGCGGCGACGCGTTCCTGGTCTCGGGGATCAACACCATTCCGCCACTGTGGTCGGCGGCGGAGTGCGATCCGCTCGACCCGGGCGGCGTCGACGACCTGGTCGGGATCCGGAGCGCCAACGCCACCGGGGTGCAGCCCGGCGATATCGACAACGTGTTCGGGTTTCCGAGCCGCGACGCCGCCTTCGATCCGTCGATCACCTCGGCCACCTTCACCAACTTCCTCGACTTCACGTACCTCTCGCTGGCCGCGCAGCCGGGGGTGAAGACCGTGGCGGGCGGAGGGCCGATCACCGGCGTCGGCCCGGCGGTCGACGCGATGGGCCACTGCGATCAAGCGGCGGCGCTCAACTTCGGCGAGCCGTGGCGCAATCCGCCGGCCGGCGCCACCGTGCTGGCGTGCGTGGACTACCGCCCGGTGGTTCACGGGATCGGGCTCACCACCCAGTTCGCGCCCGGCACCCGGGGGCAGGGGATCCTGCTGATCGACGGCAACCTCGACCTCACCGGCGGCTTCGAGTGGGTGGGGCTGGTGATCGTCCGCGGACGGATTCGGATCTCCGGCTCCGGCAACAGCCTCTCCGGCGCGGTCCTGGCCGGCGGCGGCAACCTCACCACCGCGGCCTCGGGCGCCGACGTCGACCTCCGCTATTCCGCCTGCGCGGTCGAGCGGGCGCTCGGCGGCGCGACCCAGGTCCGCCCGCTCGGCCAGCGCAGCTGGTTCCAGATCTACTGATTTCTTGCCAGCGGCAGAGCGGGCGGTCAGATTCCGCCCCTCATCCGGCGACCGTCCGTCGGGCCCTTGGTCCCACCACCCCCGAACGACTCCATGGCCACCCAGACCCTGATGGACAAGCTGGTTTCCCTCGCCAAGCGCCGCGGCTTCGTGTTCCAGTCGTCGGAGATCTACGGCGGGGTCGGCTCGGTGTGGGACTACGGGCCGCTCGGGGTCGAGCTCAAGCGCAACGTGAAGGAGCGCTGGTGGCACGCGATGGTGCGGGCCCGGACCGACATCGAGGGCCTCGACGCCGCGATCCTGATGCACCCGAAGGTGTGGGAGGCGTCGGGCCACGTCTCGGGCTTCACCGATCCGCTGGTGGATTGCCGGACCTGCAAGGCGCGCTTCCGGGCGGATCAGCTCGAGAGCGCCGCCTGTCCGCAGAAGCCGTCGAAGCACCCTGGCGAGCATGCCACCTGCGACCTCACCGAGCCGCGCCAGTTCAACCTGATGTTCAAGACCTTCATGGGACCGGTCGAGGACGCGGCCGCGGTGGCCTACCTCCGCCCGGAGACGGCGCAGGGCATCTACGTCAACTATCTCAACGTCCTCAACAGCTCCCGCCAGAAGATCCCGTTCGGAATCGCCCAGATCGGGAAGGCGTTTCGGAACGAGATCACCCCTGGCAACTTCATCTTTCGCACCCGCGAGTTCGAGCAGATGGAGATGCAGTTCTTCGTCCGACCGGGGACGGACGAGGAGTGGTTCGAGCGCTGGCGCGGCCTCCGGATGGCATGGCACCATGAGATCGGGCTCGATCCCGCCAAGCTCCGCTGGCACCAGCACGGCCCCGACGAGCTGGCGCACTATGCCAGGGCCGCCTACGACATCGAGTACGAGTTCCCCTTCGGCTGGCAGGAAATCGAAGGCGTCCACAACCGGACCGACTTCGACCTGAGCCGGCATCAGGCGGCCTCGGGCAAGAAGCTCGAGTACTTCGAGCAGGCAAGCGGTCAGCGCTACCTGCCGTACATCATCGAGACCTCGGCCGGCGCCGACCGGGTCACCCTCACCCTGCTCGCGGACGCCTACCACGAGGAGACCGTCGAGGGCGAGACCCGCGTGGTGATGCGCTTCCACCCGACGATCGCGCCGATCAAGGCCGCCGTGTTCCCGCTGGTCAACAAGGACGGGATGCCCGAGCTGGCCACCGAGCTCTTCAACGACCTGCGCCGCCACCTCCCATGCTTCTTCGACGACAGCGGAGCGATCGGTCGGCGCTATCGCCGGATGGACGAGGTCGGCACGCCGTTCTGCATCACGATCGACGGGCAGACCGCGGACGACCGCCAGGTCACCATTCGGAATCGCGATACCATGCAGCAGGAGCGGGTGGGGCTCGATCTGGTGCGGGCCTACCTGACCGAGCGGCTCGCCTGAGCGGGCGCCTGTCCGATGCGCCAGGCCGACTTCGAGGCGATGGTGCGGAGGATGGCCGCGGAAGTCCCGGAGGAGTTCCTCGACGGGGTCGCGGAGATCTCGGTCTCGCCCAAGGCTCCCGCCCATCCGGACCGCCCCGACATCTACACGCTCGGCGAGTGCATCCCGCTCCCGGCCACCGACGACGCGCCCGGCAGCGTGCAGAGCCGGGTCGTCCTCTACTACGGGTCGTTCAAGGCGGTGGCCCGCGACCATCCGGAGTTCGACTGGCGGGAGGAGGCGTGGGAGACCTTGACCCACGAGATCCGGCACCACGTCGAATGGCGGGCGCGGGCGCCGGATCTCGAAGCCCTCGACGAGGCGGTCGAGCAGAACTACGCCCGCCACGACGGCGAAGCGTTCGACCCGGAGTTCTACCGTGCCGGGGAGCGCCTGGCCGACGGGCTGTTTCGAGTCGAGGACGATTACTTTGTCGAGTTACCGCGGGCCAGCGCGGCCGGGAGCGTCGCCTTCCGCTGGGCCGGCGACCGCTACCGACTCCGGTTGCCGGAGGAGGTCCGGGGGCCGGCGTTCATCACGGTCACCGGCGTGGCCGGGCCGCCGGCGGGCGAGTTGGTGGCGGTCCTCCCGGCCAAGGGCGGCTGGCGGGCCCTCTTGGACCGTCGCGCGGCGATGACGCTCGATCTGGTGGCCGAGCGATGGCCGGAGTAGCGAGGTGAGGATGGTGCTCGAGCTATGGACGATGGCGTGGGCGCTCTCCGGCGGGACGCCGGGGGCTCCGCCGCGCCCGGCCGAGTATCTGGTGGGCGTGGTGAGCGAGTCGGGCGACGTCGTCACCTGGCTCCGGCCGGAGGGCGCCACCCTGGTGGTCGAGCGGGTCGTGCCGGTCGGCGTCATGCCCGCCGACGTCGACGGGCCGCACAACATCGCCGTGATGCCCGACCAGGGCTCCTATCTCGTCACCATCGCGCACGGCGTGCCGTTCGGCTCGCTCTGGCGCTTCGACGCGGCCACCGACTCGGTGCTCGGCCGCGCCACGGTCGAGCTCTTTCCCACCACCATCGCGGTGTCGCCGAACGGGGAGTTCGCCCTGGTGGCCAACTCCGACTTCCATGGCCAGCGGCCCCGGACCAACGTGATCTCCGTCGTCTACCTGCCCGCGATGGCCAAGGTCACGGACCTGCCCGCCTGCGACATGCCGCACGGCGTGAAGGTCAATCACGCCGGAACCCGCGCCTACGTCTCCTGCATGCATTCCGACGAGCTGCTCGAGATCGATCTCGGCACCCTGGGGATCACCCGCCGGGTGCGGATCGGGTCGGGGCACGCCGGGGCGGGGGGGCACGAAGGCCACGCCAGCGACGGTGGGGCACCCGACCAGGAGTGCCAGGGCACGTACGTCTCGGTCTCCCCGGACGACCGGACCCTCTACGTGGCCTGCAACTACGGCAACTCGCTCCAGGTCTGGGACGCCGACTCGCTCACCATGCGGAAGGCGATCCCTGTCGGGACCGGCGCCTACAACGTCGAGCCCTCGCCGGACGGGTCGCTGGTGATCGTCACCAACAAGAAAGATCAGAGCGTGAGCCTGATCGACGCGAAGGCGCTCGCGGAGGTCGCCCGGGTCAAGACCACCAAGAGGATCGTCCACGGCGTCGCCTACTCGCCCGACGGGCGATACGCCTACGTGTCCCAGGAGTCCATCGGTGCCGATCCCGGCGCGATCGACGTGATCGACCTGACCACCCGCAAGACCGCGAGCTCGGTCGCGATCCCGGCCCAGCCGACCGGGATCACCGTCATGCGGACCACCGCCACCAATCGGCCCTGACCCGAACGAACAGAGAGAGCCATCGAGATGACTCACGAGACCGTCACCACCCTGCCGCCCGACGAGGTGATCGCCCGGGCCAAGGCGTTCTTCGCGAACCGGGTGCCGCACCAGGCGGCGTATCCGGAGCGCGAGGGCCCCGCTTTCCTGATGCTGCGGGGGCAGGGTGGGGAGGAGATCGCCCTGGCGATCCTCCCGGCTGACACCGGCCATCGGATCCGCGCCTCGACGCTGCTCTTCGATCAGTCGGTCGAGCGGTTCCTCTCCACCCTGCCGCAGCCGGCGGCCGTATGAGCGAGCTTCCCGTGCGGGTCATGGTGCTCGATACCTGGGACGAGATCCCGCTGGCGGTGAGCCCCGAGCTGCCCATCGTCGAGCTCAAGCGGCGGGCCCTCGTGGCCGCCAAGGTGCGGCGCCCGGCGGAGCGCTACGAGGTCAAGTTCCGTGGCGCCGTCGTGCCCGAGGGCGACAGCACGGTGGCCGAAGTCGGGCTGGTGCCCAACAGTCAGCTCATCGTTCTCCCGAGTCGGCGCCGGCCGGCACGTTGACCGGCGGGATCTCGGGCGCGCTCGCCCCGGTCTTCTCCCAGCCGAGCTGCCTCGAGCACGACACCGGCCCCCGCCATCCCGAGTCCGCGGCCCGGCTCCGGGCCGTTCGGGAAGCGGTCTCCGCCACCGACCCGGCGGCCCTGCGCGACGTCGGACCCGCCAATCTCGACTCGATCGAGCGAGTCCATCCGAGGGAGTACCTCGAGCGACTCCAGGCGGTGGCCGCGCAGGGCGGCGGTCGACTCGATCCCGACACCGTGATGAGCGCGGCCAGCTGGGAAGCGGCCCTCGGCGCGGCCGGCGCGGCACTGGCCGCGATGGACTCCGCGCTGGCCGGCACGCCGGCCTTCGCCGCGGTGCGCCCCCCCGGCCATCACGCGCTGGCCGACCGCGCGATGGGCTTCTGCCTGATCTCGAACGTGGTCGTCGCGGCGCGGGAGGCGCTGGCCCGGGGCAACCAGCGGGTGCTGATCCTCGACTGGGACGTGCACCACGGCAACGGCACCCAGGCGCTGGTCGAGCGCGAACCGGCGATCCGCTTCTTGTCGATGCACCAGTGGCCCCACTGGCCCTTCAGCGGCTCCGCGGACGAGCGGGGGGTCGGGAACGTCTGGAATCTGCCGATGCGGGCCGGTCTCCCGCCGGAGCGCTACCTCGAGGCGTTCTGGAGCGGGGTCGAGACGGCCACGCGGGACTGGGTTCCCGATCTGATCCTGGTCTCCTCTGGCTTCGACTCGATGCAGGGCGATCTGCTCGGCGGCTTCACCCTGGAGCCGGAGCACTACGTCGAGTGGGTCGGCCGGCTGCGGGCGCGGTTCCCGGCGACTCCCCTCGCGGCCATTCTCGAGGGGGGCTACGTGCCCCGACGGGTCGCGGCCGGCGTGGTGGCGGTCGCTCGCGCGCTCGGTTGAGGCCGGGCCGCCGGGTCACGGCCCCCCCTCGCCAACTCGCGGAGGCAGCCCGCCCGCTCGCGCGGCCAGCCCGCTCGATCGCGGAGACCGCCTGCCCGGTTGTGTGCAGACTGCCCGATTGCTCCCGGAGACCGCCTGCCCGCTCGCGTACAGACTGCCCGATTGCTCCCGGAGACCGCCTGCCCGGTCGTGTGCAGAGTGCCCGATTGCTCCCGGAGACCGCCTGCCCGCTCGCGCGCAGACTGCCCGCCAACTCCGAAGACCGCCGTTCGCTCCCGGAGACAGCCCGGACGCTGTCCGGTAGTTGTGCGGGCAGGCGTGCAGGCCGGTATTCGCCTGGCTCGGGGACGGCACCGCCGGCCGCCGCCGTTTGACCGATGGTGGCGCGGCTGCTAGCTTCCGCCTCGAATTTTGTATACAAATCTCCGACCCGACCTCGAGGCGTTCTCAGTGTCCAATCGACTCCGGATCCAGGCCGAAATCCTCACCCTGCGCACCAAGCACCCGTTCAAGATCGCGCGGGGGCACCAGGACAGCTATCGCACGGTGATGGTGCGGGTGACCGACTCCGACGGAGTGGAAGGCTGGGGCGAGGCCGCGCCGCAGCGGTTCTATGGCGAGACCCCCGAGTCGGCCCTCGCGGCGCTCGACGTCTACGCCACGGTGATGCCGGAGACGCCCTTCCACCTCGAGGACGCCGAGGCTGCGATGCGCACCGCGATGGTGGGCAACAACGCCGCCCGGGCCGCGCTCTCCACCGCGCTCCACGATCTGGTTGGAAAGCGACTCGGGGTGCCGCTCTGGAAGCTCTGGGGGCTCGACCCGTCCAAGGCGCCGCTCTCGACCTTCACCATCGGGATCGATACGCCGGACATGATCCGCAAGAAGGTCCAGGAGGCGGAGCAGTATCCGGTGCTCAAGGTGAAGCTCGGGCTCGACAACGACCGCGAGATCCTGTCCGCGATTCGTGACGTGACCGACCGGGAGCTTCGAGTCGACGCCAATTGCGGCTGGACGGCCAAGCAGGCGATTCGGATGCTGCCGGTGCTGGAGGAGTTCGGGGTCACCGTGCTGGAGCAGCCGCTCGATCCCCGCGATCTCGATGGCCTGGCCGCCGTGGCTCGCGCCTCCCGGATCCCGGTGGTGGTCGACGAGAGCTGTCTGGTCGCGGCGGACATTCCGGGGCTGGTCGGGCTGGTCGACGGGATCAACATCAAGCTGGCCAAGACTGGAAGCCTACGCGAGGCGATCAAGATGGTCGCCATCGCGCGGGCCAATCACATGATGGTGATGGTCGGCTGCATGATCGAGAGCTCGATCGGGATCACCGCGATGGCGCACCTCACCCCGCTCGTCGACATCGCGGACCTCGACGGCGCCGCGCTCCTCGCCGAGGATCCCTACGTCGGCGCGACGATCGACAACGGCCAGATTCGGCTGCCCGACGGTCCCGGGCTCGGGGTGAGGCCGCGCTCGGGGTAAGATTCCCGGCGTGAGCACCTTCGCCGGCGTCGCGCTGCCCCTTCCAATCGACGGTCACTACACCTACGCGGTTCCCGAGACGCTGGCCGACCGGGTCGTCGCTGGCGCGCGGGTCGTGGTTCCGGTCCGCCGGCGCGAGATGGTCGGGATCGTGGTCGAGCCCGGGATCGAGCCGCCGGAGGTCGTTGCCAAGCCGATCCTGGCTGCGCCCGATCCGGAGCCGGCGCTCTCCAGCACCCTGCTCCAGACGGCCGCCTGGGTCGCGGGCTACTACGGCGCGCCGATCGGCCTCTCCATCAAGGCGATGCTACCCGCCCCCCTGTGGGGCGAGTCGGAGGTGATCCTCGAGTCGACCGGGAGCGGCGCCTCGCTCGGCGGCACGGCGGGCGATCTGTTGCGCTGGCTCGACCGGCGGGGCGGACGCGCCGCCATCCGGGCGGCCAGTCGGGCGCTCGGCGGTCGCTCGCTCTGGGCGGTCGCCGATCGGCTGATCCGGGTCGGCGCGCTCAGGCTCGACACCCGGCCCGCGCCGACCAAGGGCGGGCGCGCCAGCGACCGGGGCGTGGCGCTGGCGGGAGAGCG
>JBFXAS010000142.1:0-13099 GCA_050184075.1 Gemmatimonadales bacterium | reverse complement strand
CGCGCGGCGGGCGTCACCGCCGCGTCCGACCGGACCTTCGCGGAAATCGGGGGCTCCGGCGACTCACCTCCGGACCTCACCCGGGACGTGTCGCCGAGCTGATGTTCACCAAAGTCCTCATTGCCAACCGCGGCGAGATCGCCCTCCGCGTCATCCGGGCGTGCCGTGAGCTGGGGATCCAGACGGTCGCGGTGTACAGCGAGGCCGATCGCGAGTCCCTCCACGTGCGCTTCGCCGACGACGACGTCTGCATCGGCCCGGCGCCGAGCCGCGCGAGCTATCTCAACATTCCACGGATCATCGCGGCCGCGGAGATCGCCGGCGCCGACGCGATCCACCCGGGCTACGGCTTCCTCGCCGAGAACCCCGAGTTCGCCGAGATCTGCGCGGCCAGCAACGTCGCCTTCATCGGCCCCACGGCCGAGCAGATCCGGCAGATGGGCGACAAGGCCTCCGCGCGGCGGCTCGCCACGGAAGCCCGGGTGCCGACGGTGCCCGGATCCCCGGGCGTGGTGGAGGACGTCGACGAGGCGGCCAAGCTCGCCGAGGCGATCGGCTTCCCGGTCATCATCAAGGCCACCGCCGGCGGCGGCGGGAAGGGGATGCGGATCTGCAACACGGCGGATCAGTTCGAGCAGCTGTTCAGCCTGGCGCAGAACGAGGCGCTCTCCGCGTTCGGCAACGGCAGCGTCTACGTCGAGAAGTATCTCGAGAAGCCCCGTCACGTCGAGATCCAGGTGATGGGCGACTCCCACGGCAGCGTGGTCTCGCTCGGCGAGCGCGATTGCTCCGTGCAGCGGCGTCACCAGAAGCTGATCGAGGAGAGCCCCAGCCCGGCGCTCACGCCCGAGCTCCGACGCGAGATGGGCGACTCGGCCGTCGCGCTCGCGGCCGCCATCGGCTACGTGGGCGCGGGCACGGTCGAGTTCCTGCTCGACGGGAGCGACTTCTACTTCATGGAGATGAACACCCGGATCCAGGTCGAGCATCCCGTCACCGAGATGGTGACCGGCTTCGACCTGGTGAAGGAGCAGATCCGGGTGGCCGCCGGCGAGCCCCTCAGCTTTCCCAAGGACACCTGCGGGCTCCGGGGCCACGCGATCGAGTGCCGGGTGAACGCCGAGGATCCGTACCGGAACTTCCAGCCCTGTCCGGGCCAGATCACGGCCTACCATCCGCCGGGCGGCCCGGGGGTCCGGGTCGATACCCACATCTACGCCGGCTACACGGTCCCGCCGCACTACGATTCGCTGCTCGCCAAGGTGATCGTGCACGGCCGCGATCGTGCCGAGGCGCTCGCCCGGATGGGACAGGCGCTCGACAGCTTCATTCTCGAAGGCGTCACGACTACGATTCCCCTCCTGGCGAGCGTGATCCGGCATCCCGCGTTCGTGGCCGGCAACGTCGACACCCGGTTCCTCGAGCGCGAAAGCCACCTTCTGCGTCGCGAGCCATGACCATCGAAGTGGCCTTCACGCCCGCGAGCCTCGCCAAGGACGAGATCGCGGGCAAGACCGTATTCGTGATCGACGTCCTGCGGGCCACCACCACGGTGTGCGCCGCGCTCGCGAAGGGCGCGCGGGGCGTGATCCCGGTCGGCTCGATCGAGGAGGCCACCAGGCTGGCGCAGACGCTCGGCCCGGCGGACGTCCTGCTGGCCGGCGAGCGGAACATGCTGCCGATCCCGGGATTCGCGTTAGGCAACAGCCCCCTGGAGATGACCGAGACCGTGGTGCAGGGCAAGACCATCGTGATGACCACCACGA
This sequence comes from Gemmatimonadales bacterium, assembly GCA_050184075.1. GTDB lineage: Bacteria > Gemmatimonadota > Gemmatimonadetes > Gemmatimonadales > GWC2-71-9 > SHZU01. The sequence continues at coordinate 11,333 of JBFXAS010000142.1, read as the reverse complement.
ACGGAACCGCCGCGCTGCTCGCCACCGGCGGCGCGGCGGAGGTCTATCTGGCCGCCGCGGTCAATCTCGAGGCGGCCAGCCGCCGAGCCCGATCGGTGGTGGAAGCCGGGGGCTCGATCCTGATCCTCTGCGCCGGACGCGCCGGGCAGTTCGGCCTCGACGACGCCTACACGGCCGGCCGGCTGGTGGCCAAGCTGCGCGACGGGCGTCGGCTCGACCGCCTCAACGACGCGGCGGTGGCCGCGCTCGATCTGGTGCGCCGTTATCGCGACTGGCGCCGCCCCTTCGAGCTCTCGGCGGCGGGCCGCGGGCTGGCCGCGGTCGGGCTGGCGGCGGACGTGGCCGAGGCGGCCAGGGAAGACCGCTACCCGGTGCTGCCGCGCTATCGAGAGCGCCGGATCCAGGTCCTGGCGCCGGAGATGGTGTGAGCCCCGAGGATCGTCGTCGACTCGGCGCCGTGGCCGCCCTGGTCGTGGGGCTCTTTCTCGGGCTCTGTCTGGTGCCCGGGGCCCCCACCGGCCTGATCGGCCGGACCCTCGGCAACGCGCTCTGGCGCTACCTCGGCGCCGGCGCGGTGGGGCTGCCGGTCCTGGGTGTGGCGCTGGCCCTGGCCGGCTTCGAGCGGCTGCCCCGGCTCGACATGAAGCGCGCCGCCGTGCTCACCGGTGGCCTCGTGCTCCTGGTGCCGTTCTTCGCCGGCGTGGCGAGCGGGGTGACCCCCGCGGACTTCGACCCACCGCTCGCCGATTGGGCCGTGACGGCGCGGACGGCGGGGCTCCTCCCGGGCCTCCTGGCGTACGGCACCATCGGCCTGATCGGCAAGACCGGCGGCCTTCTGCTCGGTTTCCTGGCGCTCTCGGCCCTCACCCTCTTCACCCTCGCCTGGCACCCGCTCCGCCGGCTCGAGCGAAGCGCGATGGCCGAGCCGCCGCTGCCCGCGCCACCGCCGCGCGCGCGCCGGGCCCGGGCCGTGACGGTGGGCGCCGACCCGGACGACGACGAGGAGGAGGACGCCGAGGAGCCGGCCGCGGCGAGCGCGCCGGCGGAGGCGGCTCGCCCGCCCCGGCCGCGCCCGGGCAAGCCCAAGCCGATGGCCAAGCCGGCGGAGCCGCCGCCGCCTAACGCCGCTCACGACGAGGTCCCGCCGGTCGAGCTGCTCGACCCGCCGCCGCCCCAGGACGCCGCCGGCGACAAGGCCGAGCTCGACCGGCTCGGCGAGTCGCTGATGAGCACCCTCCGGACCTTCAAGGTGGACGGCCACATCGCCGGCTACACCAGCGGTCCGGTGGTGACCCAGTTCGAGGTGGTCCCCGCGCCCGGGGTGAAGGCGGGGAGGATCGTGAGCCTCGCCGACGACCTCGGCATCACCATGCGGGCCACCAGCATTCGGGTGGCCCCGATTCCCGACAAGGGCGCGGTCGGGGTCGAGATCCCGAATCCCACCCCGCGGATGGTCACCCTGCGGGAGCTGCTCGAGTCGAGCGAGTGGCATCGCTCGCGGGCCATCCTCCCCGTGGCCCTCGGTCGCGACCTCGAGGGCAAGGCCGTGATCGCCGACCTCGCCAAGATGCCGCACCTCCTGATCGCGGGCGCGACCGGCACCGGCAAGTCGGTCGGGATCAACAGCATCGTGACCAGCCTGATGTATCGGCATCCGGCCAGCCGGCTCCGCTTCCTGATGATCGATCCGAAGATGGTGGAGCTCTCGATGTACAACGAGCTGCCCCACCTCCGGCACAAGGTGGTCACCAACAACAACGACGCCGCGCGAGTGCTCAAGTGGGCGGTGTTCGAAATGAACCGGCGCTACGAGCTGCTTCACGCCAACGGCGCCCGCAACATCGCCGATTTCAACCGCAAGGTGGACGAGGGCAAGCCGCTCCGCCATCCGGCGCCGCCACCCGTCACCCTGAGCGACATCGCGGCCGAAGCGGAGACCACCGCGCCAGAGCCGCCGCCGCCGGAGGCGTACACCGACGGGATCCTCCCCTACGTGGTGATCGTGGTCGACGAGTTGGCCGACCTGATGATGACCGTGGCCGCCGAGGTGGAGACGCCCCTCGCCATGCTGGCGCAGAAGGCCCGCGCCATCGGGATCCACCTGATCCTGGCGACCCAGCGTCCCTCGGTGAACGTGCTCACCGGCCTGATCAAGGCCAACTTCCCGAGCCGGATCGGATTCCGGGTCGCGTCGAAGGTCGACAGCCGCACCATCCTCGACCAGAACGGCGCCGAAGCGCTGCTCGGCAACGGCGACATGCTCTTCCTGCCGCCGGGCAAGAGCGAGCCCCAGCGGATCCAGGGTGCCTACATCGGCACCGAGGAGACCGAGCGGGCGATGGCCTGGTACAAGGCCCAGCGCGAGGCGCGCGAGGCGGCCGCGGAGGCCGAGCCGGACATCATCGCCTTCATGCGGGCGAAGGAAGCGGAGGACGAAGGCGGCGGCGACGGCGGCGGGTTCGACGGCGACCGGGACGTGCTCTTCCGCGACGCCGCCGAGCAGTGCATTCAGCAGCAGGGCGGCTCGACCTCGCTCCTCCAGCGCAAGCTCCGGATCGGCTACGGCCGCGCAGCCCGAATCATCGATCAGCTCTACGCCGCGGGGATCCTCGGGCCGCAGGACGGCAGCAAGGCGCGCGAGGTGCTGATCGGCATCGACCAGCTCGACGAGTATTGCGACTGAGGGGCCGACCCATGTGCAGGAACATCAAACCGCTCTTCAACTTCGCCCCGCCAGCCACGGACGACGACGTCCGCTCGGCGTCCCTCCAGTTCGTCCGCAAGATCAGCGGCTTCACCAAGCCGTCCAAGGCGAACGAAGCGGTGTTCGACGAGGCCGTGGCCGCCGTGGCCGCCGCCGCCCGGACCCTGATCGACCAGCTCGAGACCGCGGCCCCGCCCAAGGACCGGCTGGTCGAGGCGGCCCGCGCCAAGGCGCGATCGGCGCGCCGGTTCGGCCAGGAACGCCGGCCGGCCTGACGGCAGGGTACCTCCCCTCAAATCGGTCTGCAACTCGACGAGCCGCCCGAGTGTCTATATTATAGGCACCAAACACTCGCCTGAGGAGCCCTGGTGCGTGAGACCCTCGGAGAATTCGAACAGCTGGTCCTGCTCGCGGTCTTGAGCCTCGAAGGCGGCGCCTTTGCGGCCGAGATCCGGCGACGGATCGAGGCGGCGGCCGAGCGCTCGGTCAGCCGAGGCGCGCTCTACGCCACCCTCGACCGGCTGGAGGCCAAGGGCTTTCTGGGGTGGGAGCCGGGCGCCCGGCGGCGGTTCGTGGTCACCCGCGAGGGGGTCGCGGCGCTCCGCCGCTCGCTCGAGGCGGTCAAGCGGCTCACCCGTGGCCTCGAGCGCCGGCTCGGCTCGGCATGAGCCCGACTCGGCCGCCCCGGCTGGCGGAGTGGCTGCTCCGCCGGAGCCTGGGTCACCGCCCGAACACGCCATGGGTAGTGGCGGAGCTGGAGGAGGAGTATCGGGAACGGCGCGGGAGAAAGGGCGGGGCGAGGGCCAGGCTCTGGTACTGCCGGCAGGCAATCGGGGTGGCGCTCAGGGTCTGGTGGGCTCGCCGACGCGGCGATGAAGCGCGGGTCCAGGAAGCGCGACGGCGGAGGGGTTCGATGCGACAGGAGATTCGGGTAGCGTTCCGGACCTTGCTCCGGAGACCGCTCCTCACCGGCGCGATCGTGGTCACCGTGGGCACGGCCATCGCGGCGACCACCGTGGCGTACGCCGTCGTCGATTCGGTGCTGCTGGAAGCGCTGCCGTTCGCCGAGCCGGACCGACTGGTGGCGATGTGGGAGGTGAGCGGGCGCGCGCCGACCCGGCGCAACGTGGTCTCGCCGGCCAACGTGATCGCCTGGCGCGAAGAGCTGGGGATGGTGGACCGCGTCGCCGCCATGGCGGAGTTGAGCGCGCGGGAGACGAGCGGCGACGAGCCCGAGCAGATCGGGGTGATGCTCGCGTCGCCGGACTACTTCGCGGCGGTGGGCGGTCGTCCCGTGCTCGGCCGACTCTACGGACCCGGTGACGACCAGCCGGCGGCGGCCCCGGTGGCCGTGCTGTCGGAGCAGTACTGGCGGCGTCGCTTCGGAGGCGACCCGGGAGTGATCGGTCGCACCCTGACGATCAACGGTAATCCCACCGAAGTGATCGGGGTGCTCGACGACCGCTTCGACTTCCGGCCGCGCTTCGGGATCAGCAAGGTCGGCGGCCGCGACGTCTGGATGCCGCATCGCTGGCCCGCTACGGCGCGTCAGGCCGACGGGCGGTACCTCCAGGTGATCGGCCATCTGGCGCCGGGAGCCACCGTGGCGCAGGCGGAGCAGGAGGCGAAGGCGCTCGCCGACCGTCTCGCGGAGAGCTTCCCCGAGCGACAGCAGGGTTGGAGCGTTCAGGTGCTCCCGCTCAAGACCGAGGTGGTCGGCGACGTGCGCGGACTGCTCGCGATGGTCTTCGGGGCGGTCGCGTTCGTGCTGGTGATCGCCTGCGCCAACGTCGCCAACCTGCTGCTCACCCGCGCGGCGGAGCGTCGCCGGGAGATGGCGGTGCGCGCGGCGCTCGGCGCGGGACGGGGCCGTCTGTTTCGGCAGCTGCTGATCGAAAGCGGGCTCCTCTCGCTCGCCGGCGGGCTCGGTGGCCTGGCGCTGGCCGTCTGGGGCGTCGGGTTGGTGCGCCGCGCGCTGCCCGATCTGCCGCGGATCGGCGCGGTCGGGATCGACGGCAGCGTGATCGGGTTCGTCGCGCTCGCCACCGTGGGCACAGCGCTCCTCTTCGGCCTGACGCCGGCGCTCCAGCTACCCAACGGGCGCCAGGCCGGCCGCCTGAGTGATCGGAGCGGCACCGGCGACCGGCGGGTGCGCTGGACCCGGGCGGGGCTGGTCGGCGCGCAGGTGGCGCTCTCCTTCATGCTGCTGGTGGGTGCCGGGCTCCTCCTTCGCAGTCTGGTCAACCGGCTCGACGCCGATCTGGGGATCGACCCCGGCGAGGTCACGACCGGCGAGGTGGCGCTGCGGGGCACCGATCGGACCGCGGAGCAGCGAGCGGCCTTCTTCGAGCAGGCGGTGGAACGGGTCGCGGCGCTGCCGGGGGTGACGGGCGCGACGGCCGGCAGCATCGTTCCGATGAGCGGCGCGGGGCAGGGGCAATCGTTCTGGCTGCTCGACCGGCCCATGCCACGGCCCGCCGACCGGCCGTCGGCCCACGTGCGGTGGGTGCACCACGCCTACCACGAGGTGATGGGCATTCGGCTGCTCGAGGGACGCTTCCTGGCCGGCTCCGACCGCGCCGACGCGCCCACGGCGGTGTTGATCAACGCGAGCGGGGCGGCGGAGCTGTGGCCGGGCGAGTCGGCGGTCGGCAAGCGGATCGGGATGGAGTGGTACGGCACCCTCGACGCCGAAGTCGTCGGCGTCGTGGGCGACGTCCGGCTCGCGGGGCCCGACGACGTGAGCCCCGGCATCACGCTGTACTGGGACCATCGCCAGGCGGGGGATCCCAGCAACATGACCTTGATCGTGCGGGGGCCCTCGAGCGCGGAGGCCTTCGCGCCGTCGCTCCGCGCGGCGATCCGCGAGCTGGACGCAACCATTCCGGTCTACAACGTGCGCAGCATGGACGAGCTCTTCGGCGCCACCATCGCCCGGGCTCGCTTCACGACCGTGGCCCTGGCCGTCTTCGCCGGACTCGCGCTGGCCCTGGCCGCGCTCGGCCTCTACGCGGTGATGGCCAATCTCACCGCCCAGCGCGAGCGGGAGATCGGCGTTCGGATGGCGCTCGGCGCGGACCGTCGCTCGGTGCGTTGGCTGGTGACGCGGCAGGCGCTCTTCACCTCCATCCCGGCGCTCGGCGTCGGCGCTCTGGGCGCGATCGGGCTGGGTCGGCTGCTCGGCTCGCTGGTGTTCGGGGTCGACCCCTGGGATCCGCTCACTTTCGCGCTGGCCGGCCTGGCTGTCAGCGGGGCGGCTCTCCTGGCGGCCTGGGTGCCGGCGCGCCGGGCCACCCGGATCGACCCGGTGGTGGCCATGCGGGAGCAGTAGCCGCGACTGGCCCCCCTCTTGCCCGCAATACCCCCGGCAGCTCGATGACGTAGCCCCGAGGCCCCGTTGGAGGGCCCTGGGGCATCGCGTTCGGCAACGAGGTGGCGCAGCCCGCCCGGTCGGGGGCCTGCACCTCTTTGCACGGCTCTCTTGAGGGGGGAGTAGCATGCAGAGCGTCCGATTCCCAGCGTTCCTGGGCCTGATCTCGCTCTTGGCGACCGGCTGTGACGGCGACCCGACCGGCTTCTCCGGCCAGGTGGCGGCCGACCGGTTCTTCGCCGGCGCCTATGCGGTGGTGAACGCCAACCCGAGCGCGGCGACGGCCAAGCTCGACGGCCTCACGGTGGCGCTCCAGACCGCGGCGGCGCCCAACCTGGTCGAGGCCACCCTGGTGACCGGCGACCGTCCCCAGGGCACCGGCGCGCCGGGCGCGCTACTCGAGCTCCAGAGCTCGATCATCACCGGCATGCCGGCGAAGCTCCTGGTCAGCGGCGACGCGCCGTTCACCCGGATCGCGCTCTCGGTGCCCGGTGCGGAGAACTACTGGGAGATCGTGCTCCCCTCGGCCACCCTCGCCGTCCAGGTGATCGCCACCGGGGCGAGCTCGATTCCGAACACCGACTTCCCGATGGAAATCGCGGTCGGCACCGAGCTCGGCTACGGGAACGCGGCTCGGGAGGACGTCCACGCGGTCGACCTCGCGGCCAGCGACGTCGCGGTGATCCTGCGCTGGAACGCGCCGAGCGACGTCGACCTCCACGTGACCGACGGCAAGGGCATCAAGGTCTACTTCGCCAACCCGTCCACCAACGAGGGTGGGCAGCTCGACCTCGATTCCAATCCGGCCTGCTCGATCGACGGGGTCAACCAGGAAGTGATCACCTGGCCGGTCGGCAAGGCACCGGTGGGCGAGTACAAGGTCGAGGTCGACTACTGGTCGGATTGCGGGGTCGCCCGGAGCGACTACGCCGTAACGTTCATGGTGCACGGCCGAACGGTGCAGGTGCAGAACGGTTTCTTCGAGGGGCGGCCGGAGGTCACCCGCCACGAGGTGGCGCGGTTCGGGTTTCCCTGAGCAAACCCGAGCGGCAATCCGCTCGGCACGATCGTGAGGCCCCGAGGTCCGAAGCGCCGGATCTCGGGGCCTCTCGCTATCCCATCACGGAAAACGGTCTCGGGCGAGGCATCGGCCAGGGCCAGACGTCGACCGCAGCGCTCCGCGCCGTGGCGGCGCTCGGGCCAGACGCGCCGGTGTGGCGGACCGATGGCGGCGCCGGTCAGCGGGGTGCCAGCGGTTCGACAGGCTCGCGCGAAGCGGCGCTGCCCGCGAGTCGATTCGGTTGTGTCCGAGGAGGCTCCGCTCCTTATCGTCGGTCCATGCGAGGCCTGAACGTCCGCCGCCCGGTCGCCGAATGGCGCGACCCCCGTCATCGCCGGGGCCTCTCGGGCGAGGTGGCCGCCGCGCGGTACCTCGAGGGTCGCTCGTTCCAGATTCTCGCGCACCGCTTCCGGCTTGGCCACCACGACGTCGATCTGGTGGCGCGGCGTGGTCGGATGGTGGTCTTCGTCGAGGTGAAGGCCCGGGCCTCGTCCGGCTTCGGGTCGCCGGCGGAATCGATCGGCTGGCGGAAGCAGCGGGACCTCTGTCGTGTGGCCGAGGCGTGGATCGCTCGGCACGGGCGGGCGGGGGATGTCTATCGGTTCGACGTGATCACGGTGTGTTGGTCCGGGCCGGGTTTTCCACAGGTTTCCCACATCGAGGGGGCGTTCGTCAGTGTTGGAAAGTGAAAAAATGCCCCCTTGTTACGGATAATGTTCGGTACTAGATTGTCATGCGGTTATTTTGTGGAGCAAAACGATTCACGAAAACATGAGGCGCCGCAAGGCTCCGAAACCAGCCGACATCTCAAAAAGGAAAAATCCAATGGCCGTTGACGAGGCTCGGGTCGAAACCGAGCGAAAGAAGGCCCTCAATCTCGCGATCGCGCAGATCGAGAAGCAGCTCGGCAAGGGCTCCATCATGCGGATGGGCACCGAGGCGCCGAAGGAGCGGATCGGGGTGATTCCTACCGGCGCGCTCAACCTCGACGCGGCGGTGGGGGTCGGTGGGGTCCCGCGCGGCCGGATCACCGAGATCTACGGGCCGGAGTCCTCCGGCAAGACCACCCTCTGTCTCCATCTGGTGGCCAACGTCCAGCGGGCCGGGGGCGTCGCGGCCTACGTCGACGCCGAGCACGCGCTCGACGTCGAGTACGCCCGACGTCTCGGTGTCGACGTGGACAATCTCCTGGTCTCCCAGCCCGATACCGGCGAGCAGGCGCTCGAGATCGTGGAGATCCTGGTTCGCTCGGGTGCCGTGGATCTGGTGATCATCGATTCGGTGGCGGCGCTGGTGCCGAAGGCCGAGATCGAGGGTGAGATGGGCGACAGCCACGTCGGTCTCCAGGCCCGGCTGATGAGTCAGGCGCTCCGGAAGCTCGCCGGCGCGATCAATCGCTCCAAGACCTCGGTGGTGTTCATCAACCAGCTCCGCGAGAAGATCGGGGTGATGTTCGGCAACCCCGAGACCACCACGGGCGGCAAGGCGCTCAAGTTCTACGCCTCGCTCCGACTCGACATTCGCCGGATCGGGCCGGTCAAGGAGCGCGAGAACGTGATCGGCAACCGGGTCCGGGTCAAAGTGGTCAAGAACAAGGTCGCGCCGCCGTTCAAGCAGGCGGAGTTCGACGTGCTCTTCGACGAAGGCATCAGCCACACCGGGCTGCTGGTGGATCTCGCCACCGAGGCCAACGTGATCCAGAAGTCGGGTGCCTGGTACTCGTATGGCGACACCCGGATCGGGCAGGGACGGGAGAACGCCAAGCTCTTCCTCCGGGACAACGCCGAGCTGATGGTGGACGTCGAGCAGCGGGTCAAGGAGTGGCTCGGGATTCGTCCGGGAGGCAGCGAGGAGGATGGTGCCGCCGCGGACGATTGAGCGGTTGGAGCGCGACCGTCGCGTCGCCGACGCCATCAAGGTGGTGGTCGACGGGGCGGTCGTGCTCAGCCTCCCGGCGGAAGCGGTGGTGGCCGAGCGGCTGGCGGTCGGCACCGAGCTGAGCGAGGGGCTGCTCGAGCGATTGACGCGGACCGGTGAGCGTCACGCGGCCTATCAGACCGCCCTTCGGTTGCTGGGTCGCCGGGGGTATGCGCGCCGCGACCTGGGGCGCCGCCTCCTGCTCAAGGGCCATCAGCCGGCCGCGATCGAGGCGGCGCTCGATCGGGCGGAGCAGGCGGGTCTGCTCGACGAGGAGCGCTTCGCCCGCCACTTCGTGCAGACCCGCTCGGCCCGAGGGCGGGGGCCCGCCAGGATCCGCCGCGAGCTGCTCCAGCAAGGCGTGCCGGACCGGGTGGTCGAGACGGTTCTGGCCGAGGAGTTGCCCGATGGTGCCGATCAGGACGTGGTGGTGGCGCTCGCGCGGAAGCGGGCCCGCCAGCTCGTCTCGGTGGAGCGGCCCGTGCGGCTGCGGCGGGTCATGGCCTACCTGGCCCGCCGGGGGTATACGGGTCCTGAGATTCGCAGGTTGGTGCGTTCAGCGATCTGAGGCCCTCGAGGCGCCCCCCAGGCGTGGTCTCCGGGTTCGCTCACCGCCGGCGAGATCTCTACGGAGCTCGCGTGGTGTCGCCCGGGCTCGGTCAGCGCGCCGGCGGCGGCTCGAGCACGAGCTCGGCGAGACTCGACGCGATCCGGGCCGGACTCATCGCCGGGCGATTCTGATTGACCATCACGGCGACCGCGACGCGGCGCGCCGGGTAGTACCGCATCTCCGTCAGGTAGCCGGGAAAGAACCCGCTGTGTCCCCAGGTGGTCCCGAGCGGGGTCTGCTGGATGATCACCCCGAGTCCGTAGCGGGCGTTCGGGCCGAGCATCTTGGCCGGAATGCCCTGGAGAACCTCGCGGTGGAGCAGGGTGGAGTCGATCGCGTCGCCCTCGTAGAGCGCCTTGGCCCAGCGCGCCAGGTCTCGGCCCGTGGTGGCCCAGCCGCCGCCCGCCCATTCGAACTGCGGATTGATCGCGAAGCGCCCGCCGCGAAGCACGGCGTCGAAGGGCCCGAACGGGTTGTCGCGGCCGGCGTATCCCTGCGCCAATCCGGGTATGACCGGGCCGTCCTGGGGCACGGTGCCGTCGAGGCCGAGCGGCCGGACGAATTCGTGGAGAATCGCATCGTACGCTCGGGCACCCAGCACCCGCTCCACGATCATCGCCAGAACGATGTAATTCGTGTCGCTGTAGTCCCAGCCCTCGCCCGCGGCGAACGGGGCCGACTCGCCGAAGAGGTAGCGCAGCTCCTCGACGGGCTCGAAGCGCCGCTGTGGCTCGGCCACCAGGTCGGCGAGGAATCGGGGGTTGAGCTCGTAGCGCACCAGACCGCTCGTGTGGTTCATCAGCTGGCGCACCGTGACGCTCCTGGCGTTGGGCAGCGAGTCGAACCACGGCTCCCGGCCGAGGTGCTGCGCGATCGGCGCGTCGAGGTCGAGCCGACCGTCCCGCACCAACTGCAGGGCGAGGGCGGCGAAGAAGGTCTTCCCGGTGCTCCCGGCGAGCATCCGGTCGGTCGGGCGGAGTGAGGTCTTGCGGGCCGTGTCGCTCGAGCCGGAGGCCAGGGCAATGACCCGGCCGTCGGCGAGCGCGACGCCGGCCGAGACGCCGATGAACCGTCCGGCCTGGTGCAGCGAGTCCAACCTGGCTTGGAGCCGCTGCTCGAGAGGTTGGGCGAGGGCGGCCGGGAGGGCGGGGGCGGCGACGATGGCCGCGAGCAGGGTCGAGAGGGTGCGCATCAGCATCCTGACGGGACGACGGCTGAGAAGTTCCGATGGGACGGGGCTCGGAGCGTCGGCGCTCGGCCGCGGCTCATCGCGCTGGCTTGACTATCGGAAGGAGAACGTGGGACGGGTAACGGGTCGAGTGGTGGACGGTGTTGGTGGCCACCATCCATTCAGTTTCTTCCCAGTTCACGCCGCCGGTGTTCATGTTCCGGTCGAACCGTGGGAAGTTGCTGCTGGAGACCTCGATCCTGATCCGGTGGCCTCGCAGGAATACGTTGCTGGAGGCCTGGAGGTCCAGTTCGACTCGGTACACCTGGCCAGGCGCCATGAAGACCGGCTTTGCATACCCCGCTCGGTAGCGGGCTCTGGCGATGCCCTCCTGGAGGTTGAACGCCCGGCCATCCGGTTGCACGTCGAGAAGCTGACCCTGAAGTACGTTTACGTTGCGGACGATCAGACCTATATCACCGCGCCGACCCGCCCCGTCAACAC
>JBFXAS010000141.1:0-13168 GCA_050184075.1 Gemmatimonadales bacterium | reverse complement strand
CACGCGGCAGGCGGTGCTCCTCGCCGCGCTCGAGCGGCGCGGGGGGGTGAGCTTCGCTCAGCTCGACGACTTCGTGCAGGTGACCGCGGGCGTCCGGCTCACCGAGCCGGGCGCCGACCTGGCCGTCGCCGCCGCGCTGGTCTCCAGCGTGCGGAACACCCCGACTCCGGCAGACGCCGTGTACCTCGGCGAGGTCGGACTGGCGGGCGAGGTCCGCCCCGTGGTCGGTCTCGATCGCCGTCTGGCCGAAGCCGGGCGACTCGGCTTCCACCGCGCCTTCGGCTCGGGACGCCACGTCGTCGGGCCCGGGGCCCTCACTCACGTCGCGCTCGACCACGTCGAGCAGCTGGTGCGGTCCCTTGCCGCCTGAGGTCGGCGCCGTGATCGTGGCGGCGGGGCGGGGGGAACGGGCGGGCGCCGACCGGCCGAAGCAGTTCCAATCCTTGGCCGGTGTGCCGGTCCTGCTCCGCGCCATCCGACCCTTCGCGTCCCATCCCGAGATAGCCCACGTGGTGGTGGTGCTCCCGCCGGATCAGGCGGCCCGGCCACCCGAGTGGCTGGCGCCTCACCTCGGCGATCGGCTCACGGTCACAGCCGGCGGCGAACGAAGGATGGACTCGGTGGAACGGGGGCTCGCCGCGCTGCCCGCGGCGGTCGGAGGCGTGCTCGTCCACGATGGCGCCAGGCCGTTTCCCGATGCCGGAGTGATCGATTCGGTGATCGCCGAGGTCAAGGCCGGTCGCTCGGCGATCGCCGCGCGCCCGGTCACGGATACCCTGAAAGAGGCCGACGCGCCCGGGGCCGACGGGCCCCGCTCGGTGGCGCGCACGGTGCCCCGCGAGCGACTCTGGCGGGCCCAGACGCCGCAGGGCTTTCTCCGCCGCGACCTCGAGGCGGGGATCTGTCTCGCGCGGGAGCGAGGCGATTCCCCGACGGACGACGCGGCGCTGCTCGAGGCGCTGGGCATCGCGGTCCGGCTGATTCCCGACGTCGCCCGCAATCTCAAGATCACCACCGCGGACGACTTTGCCGTTGCCCGGGCGTTGCTCGCGGAGCCCGGCTGATGCTCCCGTTCCGCACCGCTGCCGACGTCGATGCCGCCGTGTCCCCGGTCGAGCGGCACCTCACCCGCGGCGGCCTGCTCGGCTATCCGACCGAGACGGTGTACGGTCTCGGCTCGGCGCCCACCGAGGCGGGCGTCGACGCGCTGGCCGCCCTCAAGGGACGGCAACGGGGCAAGCCCTTCCTGCTGCTGATCGCCGGGCGGCAGATGGCGGAGCGCTACGGTCTCGCTCTCAACCCGGCCGCCGTGGCACTCGCCACCGCGTTCTGGCCCGGGCCGCTCACACTGGTGCTCCCCGGTGGCGAGGGCAGGTTACCCGATCGGCTCCGCGGGCCGGAGGGTGGCATCGCGGTCCGTCACACCTCGCACGCGGGCATGGCTCGACTGATCACCGGCCTGAAGTTCCCGGTCACCTCCACCTCGGCCAATCGCCCGGGCGGCCCGCCGGCGCCCGGCGCCGACAGGCTGGTCGAGCTCTTTCAGGACGCGGTCGACCAGGGGCGGCTGCTGGTGCTCGATGGCGGCGTGCTCGGCAACGTCCCGCCGTCGACGGTCGTGGACTGCACCGGCCCGCTCCCCCAGCTGGTCCGCGAGGGCGCCTTGCCCAGAGCCGAGCTCAGGCGGGCCGTCGGGCGGCTCGCGCCATGAGCGAGCACCAGCGGATGCGGGTGCTCATCGTCTGCACGGGCAACACCTGCCGGAGCCCGATCGCCGAGGGCCTGCTGCGGCGCGCGGTGGAGGCCGCCGGACGCGGCGACATCGAGGTGGGCTCCGCCGGTACGGGCGCGTGGGAAGGGGCACCGGCCTCGGAAGGGAGCTACCTGGTGAGCCTGGAGCAGGGCATCGATCTCTCCGGCCATCGGGCGCGGATGATTACCCCGGAGCTGATCGGGCAGGCGGACCTGGTCCTCACCATGTCGCGCGGTCACCTCGGGCGGGTCCGCGAGCTGGGAGGCGGAGGGCGGGCCCATCTGCTCGCGGAGTACGCCGCCGAGGGCGCGGCGGACGACATCTTCGATCCCTTCGGCGGCGACCTCGACGACTACCGCGCGACCTTCCGCGCGCTCGAGCCACTGATCGCGCGGGTCGCGGAGCGGATTCTGGAGGGCGGGCGGTGAGGATTCGGGGCAGCACCAGGGTCTTCGCGTTGCTCGGAGATCCCGTCGCCCACTCGCTCTCGCCCGCCATGCACAACGCGGCTTTCAACGCCCTCGGCCTCGACGCGGCCTACGTCTGCCTGCGATTGGCCGCCGATCAGGTCGGCCCGCTGATGGCCGGGCTGTCCGCGGCCGGCGGGGGCGGCAACGTGACGGCCCCCCACAAGCTGGTCGCGGCGCGGTACGCGGTCGGACCGGGCGGGGGGCGGCTCCCGCTCGTGAACACCTTCTGGGCCGCCGGCGGCCAGGTGGCTGGAGACGACACCGACACGCCCGGCATCCTGGCCGCCTGGCGCTCGCTCGGCGCGCCGGCCGGTCCCTGGCTCCTGATCGGGACCGGCGGGACCGCCACGGCAGCCGCCAACGCGGCCGCGCTCGCGGGTGCCCAGATCGCGGTGCGGTCCCGCTCGATCGCCCGCCAGCTCGCCTTCGAGGCCGAGCACGAGGCCGCGGGGCGCCTGGCGGACGAGCACGCCGTGATCGGCGTCGTGATCAACTGCACGCCGCTCGGCCACGAGCCGGCAGACCCGGTGCCGATCGACGTCGAGGAGATGCCGGAGGGCGCGCCGGCCCTCGATCTGGTCTACCGCCCTGGGGGTACCCCCTGGGTCCGCCAGTGCGCGGCATCCGGCCGCGCGGTTGCCGACGGGCGCGAGGTGCTGCTGGCCCAGGGCGTCGAAGCGTTCCGTCGTTGGTTTCCTGAGATCGATCCTCCCGCCGAGGTCATGCGTGCCGCCTTGCGCGAGCACCTGGGCCCGCCTGTGCGCTGAGCTGACCGAGCTGGAGCGCTGGCTGCTGCCCGCCGAGTGCCTGCTCTGCCGCTGTCCGGTCGGCGGGGAGGGCCTGGTCTGCCAGCTCTGTCGCAGTCGCTGGCGACCGGTCGTGCCGCCTTGGTGCCGCCGCTGCGGACAGCCGACCCCGGCCGGGGAGAGCTGCCGGCTCTGCCCGGACTGGCCGACGCCGTTCGTCGAGGCGGCCAGCGCCGTCTGGCTCGACCCCCCGGCCCGTCTGGCCGTCCACCACCTCAAGTACGACGGCTGGCATGGCATCGCCGCCGAGCTCGCCAAGTCGATGGCGCGCCTCGACCTGCTGCGCCAGGGCGGGGTGCTGGCTCCGATCCCGCTCGGGGCCGCGAGAGAGCGCAGCCGTGGTTATAATCAGAGCGCGGTGCTCGCCCGGAGTCTGAGTCGGCTGGTGGGGCTGGAAGCTCGGGCCACGCTGCTCCGCCGAACCCGCGAAACCCCGACCCAGACCAGCCTCACCCCGGAGGCTCGGGCGGCGAACGTCCAGGGCGCCTTCGCGATCGACGGGCGCTGTCCTCCCAGGGTGATCCTGGTGGACGACGTGTTCACGACCGGGGCTACCCTGGCGGCTGCCGCGGCCGCGCTCCACGCCGGGGGCGCCGAAGAGGTGCGCGCGATCACCTTCGCTCGGGCGGAGCTCCCGTTGGCCCAGATGAGCCGCGCGATGCGAGCACACAACTGACAGAGGAGAACGCTGCACGATGCCCATTCGGGTTGCCATCAACGGGTTCGGTCGGATCGGTCGGAACGTGCTCCGCGCGGCGTTCGTCGAAGGCACGCCGGAGCTCGAGTTCGTCGCGGTCAACGACCTGACCGACACCAAGACCCTGGCGCACCTGCTCAAGTACGACTCGGTGCACGGCAAGTTCCCCGGACCGGTCGAGCCCACCGCGGGCGGCCTCAAGGTGGGCGGGATCGAGCTCAAGGTGCTCTCGGAGCGGGAACCGGCCAAGCTGCCGTGGAAGGATCTCGCGATCGACGTCGTGCTCGAGTCGACCGGCCGCTTCACCGACCGCGACGGCGCGGCCCAGCACCTCACCGCCGGCGCCAAGCGGGTGATCATCTCGGCGCCGGGCAAGAAGGAAGACATCACGGTCGTCTATGGGGTGAACCACACTGCGTTCGACCCGGCCAAGCACTTCGTCATCTCCAACGCGAGCTGCACCACGAACTGCCTGGTCCCGGTCGTCAAGGTGATCCGCGATACCTTCGGGTTCCAGCGCGGCTACATGACGACGATCCATTCGTATACCAATGACCAGTCGATCCTCGACCTCCCGCACAAGGATCTCCGCCGCGCGCGAGCGGCCGCGGTCTCGATCATTCCCACTACCACCGGCGCCGCCAAGGCCACCGCGCTGGTGATTCCCGAAGTGAAGGGGAAGATCGACGGCGTGGCGCTCCGGGTGCCGACCGCCGACGTCTCGCTGGTCGATCTGACCTGCATCGTCGACACGAACACCACGGTCGACGAGGTCAACGCCGCCTTCAAGAAGGCGGCCGCCGGCCCGCTCAAGGGCGTCCTCGCCGTGAGCGACGAGCCGCTCGTTTCGTGCGACTACATCGGCAACCTGATGTCGAGCACGGTCGACGCCCTCTCGACCCAGGTGCTCGACGGCAACATGGTGCATGTCTCGAGTTGGTACGACAACGAGATGGGCTACTCGGCCCGGTGCGTCGACCTGCTCCAGTACATCGGCACCCACGGCGCATGAAGCGGTCGCTCGGGTCGCTCGATCCCGTCCGGCTCGACGGGCAGCGGGCCCTGGTCCGGGTGGACTTCAACTGCCCGGTCAAGGACGGGGTCGTCACCGACGACACCAGGATTCGAGCGTCGTTGCCCACGATCGCGTATCTCCGGCAGAAGGGCGCCAGGGTGATCCTGCTCTCGCACCTGGGCAGGCCGAAGGGCGCCCCCAACCCGGCCTACTCGATCCGGCCGGTGATCCGACCGCTCGAAGCCCTGCTCGGCACGCCGGTGACGTATCTCGAGGATCCCCTGAGCGCCGAGGCGGTCACCACCACGAAGCGGCTCCCGCGGGGCGGCGTCGCGCTGGCGGAGAACACCCGGTTCCACCCGGGCGAGGAGAAGAACGACCCCGCCCTGGCCAAGAGCTTCGCGGCGCTCGGCGACTTCTACGTCAACGACGCCTTCGGCTCCGCACACCGGGCGCACGCTTCCACCGAGGCGGTGGCCCGTCTGCTCAAGCCGGCGGTGTCCGGCTTCCTGATGGAGAAGGAGCTCCGCTATCTCGGCGAGGCCCTTTCGAATCCGAAGCGGCCGTTCGTGGCGGTCTTGGGCGGCGCGAAGATCTCGGGCAAGATCGACCTGATCGAATCGTTGCTCCCGCGGGTGGATGCCATCCTGATCGGCGGCGCGATGGCCTGCACCTTCTTCCGGGCAATGGGCCTCGAGACGGGCAACTCCCTGGTCGAGCCCGACAAGGTCGAGCTGGCGAAGGCGCTGCTCGAGCGCGCGGGCGACAAGCTGGTGCTGCCGAAGGGCGCCGTGATCGCGCCCGAGCTCAAAGAAGGGATCACGACGCTCACGGTGCCACGCACCTCGGTGCCCCCGGGCTTCTCGGTCTTCGACATCGATCCCAACACGGTGCGGGTCTTCGCCCAGCGAATCGGCGAGGCGGGCACCGTGATCTGGAACGGGCCGATGGGGGTCTTCGAGACGCCGCCATTCGACAGCGGCACCCGCGCGATCGCCATGGCCATGGCGCAAGCGACCGCCAGGGGCGCCATCACCATCGTCGGTGGCGGCGATTCGGCCGCGGCTGTAGCGCAGGCCGGCCTGGCCGACGCCGTTACCCACGTCTCTACCGGCGGCGGCGCCTCGCTCGAGTTCCTGGAGGGCAAGGAGCTTCCCGGGGTGGCCGCGCTCGACGACGCCTGACCTTTCGGGAGCCGCCATGCCGCGCGAGCTGCTCTTCGCCGCCAACTGGAAAATGCACATCACCCCGTCGGAGGCACGCGACTTCGCCGCCAGCTTCCGCGCGGGTTTCTCGGCCGAGCCCGGTCGCGGCTACTGGTTCTTCCCGAGCGCGGTGAGCCTCGAGGCCACGGCCAGGGCGTTCGAGGGAGAGCCCGGCGTGCGGGTCGGCGCGCAGGACGTCTTCTGGGAGCCGAAGGGCGCCTACACCGGGGCGACCTCGGTAGCCCTCGCGGCCGGAGCCGGAGCCACCGCCACCCTGGTCGGTCACTCGGAGCGACGTCACGTCTTCGGCGAGTCCGACGCGGATACGGCCCGCAAGGTCCGGGCGGCGGTCGACGGCGGCCTGGTGCCACTGCTGTGCGTGGGCGAGAAGCTGGAGCAGCGCGAGGCAGGCGAGACCGAAGCCGTGGTGGTCGGTCAGCTGCGGGCGGCCTGCGGCGGTCTCGAGCGAGGGATGCTCGGACGGGTGGTGGTCGCCTACGAGCCGGTCTGGGCCATCGGGACTGGCCGGACCGCGACGCCGGACGACGCGGCGAAGGTACACCGTGCCCTTCGGGCCGAGCTCCGCGCCCTCGGGCACGACGCGCCACGAATCCTCTATGGAGGAAGCGTCAATCAGGGGAATGTCACGGCGCTGCTGGCGGAAGCGGAGCTCGATGGGGTGTTGGTCGGCGGCGCGAGCCTCGACCCGGCGGGTTGGCGGTCGATCGTCGCCACGGCGGTGAGCGGCTAGGAAGACGAGCCCCCGAGCACGATCTCTCCCACCACCCGACGCCCCGCCAGGTTGCGGACCATCCGGCGGAAGGTCACCGACGTCATCGGGCGCGCCACCCGGTAGATCCGCCGCCAGATGGTGTAGAGCAGCTGACTCAGCTCCTTCGCCTTGAGCGTCCGGCGGACGTCACCGATCCCCTCGTAGTAGAACACGAACGGCACGGGCGAGTCGCCGCTCCGAAGGCTCGGCTGGTAGTAGGGGAAGTCGAGGGCGATCACGTCGTCGCGCTTGACCAGGCGGCGGAGCCAGGGATTGTCCCGGCGGACCTCGCCCACCACGCCGGCGAGCTCGGTCTCGTTGATCCGGATGGCGTCTCGTCGAAAGGCCGCCTTGAGGCGCCGCCTGAGCCTGGGCCCGAGGCCGAGGCCGCGAGCGTCCGGATGAACCACGAGGTAGCCGATGGCGCCGACGTTCATGTTGCCAAGGTAGGTGCCGGTGGCGACGCCCAAGACCTTCCGGCCGCGCGCCGCCACCAGGAGGTGCCAGGAGATGTCGCTCCAGACTTGGGCGTCCTTCTCCGCCAACGTGTCCCGCCATTCCAGCACCGAAACCAACTCGTGCTTCTCGAAAGAGCCGCTGAGCAGATTGTAGGCGTCGTCGAGCAGGGGATCGTCGGCCGAGAGGATCTCCCGGATCACCACCCGCACCTGGCTCTTGGCCCTCTTGGCGCGGCGGGTCGCGGTCGGCATGTCCTCTCAATCAACCCCGGAGCCGCAGGCCTGGCAAGGCGCCCCCGGGGTGAGACCTATCTGCCGCTTTTACAGAGGCTTACGCGCCCTGATGAAGGCCCCCATGAAGGCCCCGCTCGCCGCCCTGACCGCCACCTCGTCGACCCGATTCGACTCGGCGAAGGCGGCCGGATCGTCGATCTGGTAAATCCGGGTCGGCTCGATCGCCGCCTGCTCGAACCCGGCGTCGGCGAGCAGCGTCAGGTACTCCTCCTCGGAGAGCGCGCCGGCGATGCAGCCGATCCAGAGCTCGACGCTCTGCCGCACGGCGGTCGGAACCGGCGCCCGGGCCACCACGTCCGAGACCGCGAAGCGCCCGCCGGGCTTGAGCACCCGGAACGCCTCGCCGAGCGCGCGCCGCTTGTCGGCGGCGAGGTTGATCACGCAATTCGAGATGATCACGTCGACCGACCCGTCGGGCAGGGGGATCTCCTCGATCGAGCCCTTCCGAAACTCCACGTTCTCCAGGCCGGCCTTGCGCTGGTTCTCCCGAGCGAGCTGGAGCATCTCATCCGTGAAATCCAGCCCGATCGCCTTCCCGGTGGGACCGACCCGCCGGGCCGAGAGGAGCACGTCGATGCCGCCGCCGCTTCCGAGATCCAGGACGACCTCGCCCGGCTCGAGCTGCGCCAGCGCCGTCGGGTTGCCGCAGCCCAGGGAGGCCAGCACCGCGCCCTCGGGGAGCGCGGAGGTCTCGTCGACGGCGTAGAGCCCGGAGCTGATGAAGTCACCCTCGGCGCCGCAGCCGCCGGTCCCGCACCCGCAGCCCCCCTCCCCCTGGCGGCCCGAGCTGACCTCCTTGGCGATGGCGCCGTACTTCTCCCGCACCGTCTGACCGATCTCGGCGTTGTTCATTTGTCACCTCAGTTCAAGAAATGTTGATGTATCGTTGAAGAAAAGGGTCAGCCGCAGCAGCCGGAGAGCCAGGCGCCGGTCGGGGCGCAGCAGGACGTCAGCACGCCGCTCAGCGCGGCCAGGCGATCCTCGTCGAGCCGATAGTAGATCCAGCGCCCCTCGCGCCGGTCGTGGATCAGGCCGGCTTCCTTGAGCTTCTTCAGGTGAAACGAGAGCCGCGACTGCGCCGCGTCGAGCGCGTCCGTGAGCTCGCACACGCAGCGCTCGCCTCGCCGGAGCCGGTCGATGATCAGCAGCCGGGTCGGGTCGGAGAGGGCCTGGAAGGCCTGAGCTGCCTCCTCGAGGCGAAGGGTCGCGCTGGTCATGGGCAGAAATCTATCAACAAAAGTTGATGTGTCAAGATCCCTTGCCCGGCCCCCGCCTGGCCAGGGCGAGGCCGATCGGCAGGAACAGAAGGCCCACCGCCACGAGTGCGAACTTGATCGAGGCGGCCACCGCTGCGGTCCGGGCCCAGCCGTCCGTGGCGCCGAGCTGGAGCATCCGCCAGAGCGCCGCGTTCTCCACGGCGTCGAGCACGGCGGCGGCGGGCAGGGCGAGGGAGATGGTTCGGCCCCAATGCGCCAGTCGGGGAGCGGGCAGGATCAGCCGCTCGGTCACCATCGCGACGGCGAGGGAGATGGCGGTCGGGTAGAGCAGGAGAAAGAGGAAGTCGAGCCCGAGTCCGAACGACGCGGCTTCGCGCTGCCGCGGCCCCCAGCTTCGGATCACGGCCTCCGCGCTCTCGGCCGAGCCCGCCAGCTCCAAGGAAATGATCCCGGCCGGCGCCGCCTCGGTGCGGAGCGGCGCGTTGGCCACGCTCAGCACCAGCCAGACCGCGAGCGTGAGGCCGGTGACGAAGCCGAAGGCTCGGCCGCGACGGGTCATCGTCGGATCCTCGTGGAGAACGCGGGGTCGCTCAGGAAGGGACGACCCCGCTCGTTGATCCGGTAGCGGAGCCGAACGTTGTCGATCGAGGCCCCGTCGTCGATCAGGCCGAGGCCGTGCGCCACCTCGTCGGCGTAGCCGGGGAGGAGCAGTTTGAGGCCTCCGGGAATCGCCCCCGGGGCGACCCGGTTGACGTGATCCACCAGATTCGAGTTGCAGCTGTTGGTCACGGTGTGATAGAACTCCGGCGCGCTCCGGAGCCGCTCGGCCCGACGCATCATGTCCACGAAGAGCGCCTGCGCCTGGTCGGCTCGCGCGGCGACCGGATAGAGGTAGACGTCGCCCTCGTTCGCCGCGACCCGCCGACCGATCAGGTCCGACTCGTCACCGATCACGTAGATCAGCTCGTAGTTGCGGGCCGCGCCGCGAAGGATGCCGTAGGGCTCGTCGACTTCGCGGCGGGCCTCGACCGACACCGCCACGTAGCTCGAGTCGGCGAAGCCGAAGCTCACGAAGGTGTGGGCCGGCGCGCGCCAGCCGTCGGAGAAGAGCGCGAGGACGAACCAGACGGATCGGAGCTGGCGGAGATCCACGGTGGTGGTGTCCCAGCGCGGGAGCGCGGAGTCGGCGGTCGGGTACCGGAAGCGGCGGAACCCCTCGATCCGGATCGCTGAGTCGACCATCGCGACCCGGGGGAGCACCCGCTGGTCGATTGCCCAGGCGCGATCGTTGCTCGGCCGGCGGGTGACCAGCATCGTGGTCACGCCGCCGCCGCCGAGCACCACCACCATCGCGAGCAGCCGGAGATGTCGCATCGGCCCGAAGGATAGCGGCGCTCCCCGACGATCCGGCACCGTCGGATGCGCGGTCCCCTCAGGCGGCCTAGATTCGACGATCCCCAACCAGGAACGGCACGATGGCGCAAAGCCGGCGGGACTTCCTCGGCTCCGCGGCGCTCGGCGCGGCTGGCCTCGGCTCGGTCTGGGGTTGCGCGCCGCCGGACCGCGCGGGCTCGGCGCGGGCGGATCTCGTCGTCCTGAACGCTACGGTCCACACCATGGACGACGCGGACGTCACCGCGCAGGCCTTCGCCGTTCGCGGCGACCGCTTCGTCGCGGTGGGCCGCAACGACGAGATCGAAGGCCTGGCCGGCCGCGACACGGTCAGGATCGACGGGGCGGGCCTCACGGCGGTGCCCGGGTTCATCGACGCCCACTGCCATCCGGACGGGGTCGAGGAGCTCACCACGGTCAACGTGAACCTGGGCAGCATCGCGGCCATCAAGGACGCGCTCCGCGCCCGGGCGGGAGAAACGCCGCCCGACACCTGGGTCAGCGGACACATGTACGACGACACCAAGCTCGAGGAAGGCCGCCCGCTGAGCCGAGCCGACCTCGACGAGGCGGTGCCAGGGCATCCCGTGAGCGTGATTCATCGAGGCGGTCACACCGGGGTCTTCAACTCGAAGGCCTTTGCCATCGCCGGCGTTCGGGAGGGCACCCCCGATCCGGAACACGGCAAGCTCTACCGCGAGAACGGGCGGCTCACCGGCAAGGTCGCCGAGCGGGCGCTCGAGCTCTTCAGCGGGGTGGGGCGCCGCCCGGAGATCTCCCGGGCGGTGCGGCAGGCGGCGGTCAAGCACATCTCCGGGCTGATGGCGAAGGCCGGGCTCACCTCGGTCCACATGACCTACGGCGGCCCCGACGACCTCACCGCGCTGCAGGACGCCTATCTGGCCGGCGAGATGTCGTACCGGATGTACTTCTTTCCTGGCCCGTCGCACTTCCGGACCCTGGCGGCGGCGGGGGTCCGGACCGGTTTTGGCAACGCCAACCTGAGGATCGGCGCCGTCAAGCACGTCGCCGACGGCTCGGCCTCTGAGCGCACCATGCGGATGAGCACGCCCTACGTCGGGCGCCCGAACGACTTCGGGATCCTCACCATGACACCCGAGGACATCCTGGAGGCGGTGGAGGAGGCCCATCGCCGCGGCTGGCAAGTCGCGATCCATGCCAACGGCGACGTGACCATCGGTCTGGTGCTCGACGCCTACGAGCGGGCCCTTCGCGAGTGGCCCCGCCCGGACCCGCGGCACCGGATCGAGCACTGCTCGCTGGTGAACCCGACGCTGCTCTCGAGGATCAAGGCGGCCGGAGCGATTCCGGCCCCATTCTACACGTACATCTACTACCACGGCGAGAAGTGGGTTGAGTACGGTGAGGAAAAGATGCAATCGATGTTCGCTCACCGGTCGTTCCTCGACGCGGGCATCCCGGTGGCCCCCGCATCGGACTACATGCCGGGGCCCTACGAGCCACTGATGGCGATGCAGAGCATGGTCACCCGAACCGATTATCGCGGCCGGACCTGGGGAGGGAACCAGCGGATCGCGGCGCGGGAGGCCCTCCGGATCTGCACCAGAAACGGGGCGTACGCCTCGTTCGAGGAGGGCCTGAAGGGCAGCATCGAGGCTGGCAAGCTCGCCGACTTCGTGCTGCTCGGCGCCGACCCGCTCACGGCGGATCCTTCGAGCCTCAAGGACATTCCGGTGGTCCGCACCGTGTTGGGCGGGCGGACCACGCACGAGGCCTGAGCCCTGACGCTCCGGGGCGAGCCTCGGTCGTCGCGGACGGTGACGGTGCCGGTGGCCGTCAGCTCTCCGGAACGCAGGGTGACCCGGTAGGTGCCGGCTGGGGCCTCGGGGCCGAGGCGCCGCCTGGAAAGGGGCCCCTCGCCCTCCTCGTCCCGCTTCGTTCCGGCGGGGCGGTCGAACCGCAGCTTCCAGTAGTAGCGGGTGATCCCGGCGTGGCCGTCGATCTCGGTCGCGAACTTGCTGTCTCCGTCGAGTGAGGCAGTCTCCACCGGCGTCCCTGGTATCGACGCCTCCTCGCGCCGGCGATACCTTGCAACCCGTGCTATCCAGATCGAAGCCCCCCCGGGTCTGGCTCTGCGCAGTCGTGCTCCTGGTCTGCCCGGGTTGTCGGGCTGCCCCGCGGTCCGCGCCGCCCGGCGATAGCACCTGGGCCGCCGCGCTCCAACGCACGCTCGACAGCGTTCGTCGCGACCTTGACGCGCCGGGCGCCGTCCTCGGCGTCGCCAGAGGCGACCAATTCCCCACCGTCGTGGCCACCGGGCTCGCGAACCTCGAGTCCGCGACGCCGATGCTCCCGGACCAGGCCTACTTCCTCGGTAGCATCTCAAAGGTCTACACCGCCGCAGCGGTCCTGAGACTGGTCGAGAACGGCGTGCTCGCGCTGGACGATTCGCTGGCCCGATTCCTTCCGTCGTTTCCAGATGCCAACCGAATCACCATTCGCATGCTGCTGCAACACACGAGCGGGCTGAAAGACTTCTATGCCTATCTCTACTACCGTCCCGACCGGGCCGAGATGATCCGGCTGGTCACCAAACGGTGGACGGAGGACGAGCTCCTTGGGCTCGCCGCACGGTTCGGCCGCTGGTTCGAGCCGGGCACCGACTGGTCCTACAGCAGCACCAACTACTACCTGCTCGGAGTGATCGTCGAGCGACTGACCGGGTCGTCACTCGCCGAGGCCTATCGGCGCCTCCTCTTCGAGCCGCTCGAGATCCGTCACACCTGGCTCACGCTGCACGAAGAGCCGCGTGGCACGCTGCCGACGGGCTACCTCGGTCCGGTCGAGAGTTGGAGCCACTCGGCGATGTTCGGTGAGCTCGGGCCGACGTCGGTGTTGGATACGTCATCGGTCGAATGGGGTGCCGGTGGTCTGGCGACGCCAGCCGTCGATGCGCTCCGCTTCCTGAGCGGATTGTTCCGCGATCGTATCGTCTCCTCCGCGATCTTGGAGGTGATGACCGATTTCCGGGAGACGCCGAGCCTCGGCGTCACCGACTCGGCGTCCACCGAGGAGTCTGATGGCTACGGGCTCGGCGTGGTTCGGAT
>JBFXAS010000140.1:0-13210 GCA_050184075.1 Gemmatimonadales bacterium | reverse complement strand
GGCGCGGCGCCGGCCCGGAAGCTCACCCGGGCCTCCTCGCCCCGCACCAGGATGTGTTGAATCCCGAGGACGGCCCCGATCACGCGAAGCCGGGTGAGATCCAGCAGATGCTCGGCCTCCTTGGGCGGAGGCCCGAACCGCTCGCGCAACTCCTGGCGAAGCTCATCAATTTCACCAGGGTCGGCCGCCCGCGCCAGTCGGCGGTAGAGGTCCAGCTTGACGTCGTCGTCGCCCACGTAGCTGTCCGGCAGGTGGGCCGGGCGATCGAAGACAACTTCAGGCGGCAGAGGGGCTTCCACCGCCCCACCCTGCTGCTGGAGGGCCCGGACCGTCTCCTCCAGCCAGCGCAGGTAGAGGTCGAATCCGACCGCCTGGGCGTGCCCCGATTGCTGGCTGCCGAGCAGGTTGCCCGCGCCCCGGATCTCGAGGTCCTTGAGCGCGATCCGGTAGCCGGCGCCGAGCTCGGTGTGATGCTCCAGGACCTTGAGCCGCTCCTCGGCGTCGGCGTCGAGCAGGTCGGGCGTGAGCAGGTAGCAGTAGGCCCGCCGATGGCTCCGTCCGACCCGGCCCCGCAGCTGGTAGAGCTGCGCGAGCCCGAAGCGGTGGGCGTCGTGGACCACCATGGTGTTCGCGTTCGGTACGTCGAGGCCCGATTCGACGATCATGGTGGAGACCAGGATGTCCACCTCGCCCGCGACGAACTGCCGCATCACCGTGTCGAGCTGGTCGGCGGCCATCTGCCCGTGCGCCACCCCCACCTTCGCCCGGGGCGCGAGGGCCCGCACCCGCGCCGCGATGGTGTCGATGGTCTCGATCCGGTTGTGGACCACGAACACCTGCCCACCACGATCGAGCTCCCGCGCGAACGCCTCCTCCAGCAGCCCGTCGTCCCAGGGCTCGACGAAGGTGAGTACCGGCGAGCGATCCCGCGGGGCGGTCTCGATCAGGGTGAGGTCGCGGAGCCCCGCCAGCGACATGTGCAGCGTCCGCGGAATCGGCGTCGCGGTGAGCGTCAGCACGTCGACCGAGAGCCGGAGGGCCTTGAGCCGCTCCTTGTGGCGCACCCCGAAGCGGTGCTCCTCGTCGATCACCAGGAGGCCGAGATCCTTGAAGGTCACGTCCTTCGAGAGCAGCCGATGGGTGCCGATGATCACGTCGATCCCGCCGGCGGCGAGCTCGGCAAGGGCCGCCTTCTGCTCCTTGGCCGTCCGGAAGCGGGAGAGCACCACCACCTTGACCGGGAAGTCCGCCAAGCGGTCGCTGAAGGTGCGGCCGTGCTGCTCCGCGAGGATGGTGGTCGGCACCAGCACCGCCACCTGCTTGCCCCCCTGCACCGCCTTGAACGCGGCCCGCACCGCGATCTCGGTCTTGCCGTAGCCCACGTCGCCCACCAGCAGGCGGTCCATCGGCCGGGGCTGCTCGAGGTCGTGCTTGACGTCCTCGGTGGCCTTCCGCTGATCGGGCGTGTCCTCGTAGAGGAAGCTCGACTCGAGCTCGCGCTGCCACTTGGTATCGGGCGGAAAGGCGAAGCCCGCCGAGAGCCGGCGCTTGGCATAGAGCTCGAGCAGCTCGGCCGCCATCTGCTGAATCGCCTCGCGGGTCTTCTCCCGGGTCTTCTTCCAAGCGGTGGTGCCGAGCTTGTGGATCCGCGGGGGCGGCTCGTCGCCCTGCTCGCCGGCGCTCCGGTAGCGCTCGATCTGGTCGAGCCGGTAGAGCGGCACGTGGAGCTTGTCGCCGCCCTCGTACTCGATCACCGCCACTTCGATCAGCCCGCCCTCCACGGCGATCGTGTCGATCCCGCGATAGATCCCGATCCCGTGGTCCAGGTGGACCACGTAGTCGCCGTTGGTGAGCGCGCCGAGCGCGGTGGTGGGCGCCGCCTGGCGGTAGCGCCGCGGCCGGCGCAGCCGGCGGGCCCGACGGAAGACTTCGTGGTCGGTGAGCACCCGGAGCTCGGGCATCACGAAGCCGCCGTCGAGCGCGCCCACCACCAGGGTCGCGACGGCCGGGCGGTCGTCCTCTTCGAGCAGCTCGAGCAGGCGCTCCCGCTGGCCCTCGTTGTCGCAGAGGATCACCGTGCCCGGTCCGCTGCCGAGCAGGCGCCGGAGCTTCTTCAGATCGCGATCGACCCGCTCAGGGGGAAGGAACCCGGCCTGGAGCGCCACCGGCTCCTCGCGCGCCGCCAGCCGGGCGAAGCGTTCCACCGCGCTGGTCCAGACCCCCGGGTCGACGAAGAGGGCGTCGCGCGAGGGAATCTCCTCGCCGAGCCGGCGGGCCACCTCGAGATGGTGCTCGGCCTCGCGCCAGGCGCGGGAGACCTCTTCCTGGTTGGCGGTGCTCGACTCGGTCACCAGCAGGGCGCCCGCGGGCAGCAGCTCGAGCAGCGAGCGGCGGCTCGCCGGTCCGGCGGCCTCCGGGGGTCGGGCCCTGATCGGGAGCAGGGTCACCCGCTCGATCGGCTGGCCGCTCCGCTGAGTGGTGAGATCGAAGCTCCGAATCGTCTCGATCTCGTCGCCCCACCACTCGGCGCGCACCGGCTCGCCCTCGCCAAAGCCGTACACGTCCACGATCCCGCCGCGCACACTGAACTGGCCCACCTCGGTGACCATCGGGACCCGGCGGTAGCCCATCGCGTCGAGGGTCTCCGCCACGGACCGGAGCGAGATGGCGTCCGCGCCCGCCACCAGCTCCAGCCGATGGGCCGCGAGCGCGTCCGGCACCGCCGTGCGCTCCGCCGTCGCCCGGGCGGTGGTCACCAGGAGCCGGAGCCGGCCGGCCACCAGCGCCTCGATCGTCTCGGTCCGCTCCCCCGCGATCTCGAGGTGCGGCTCCTCCTCGCCGAGGGCCTCGCGCTGCGGATAGAGCGCGACCGGGAGCTCGGTCACCTGGCTCAGGTCGGCGAGCCAGCGCTCGGCGTCCGCCGGCGTGGGGACCACCACCACGATCAGCTGGGTCGGGCGCTCCCGCGCGAGCCAGCCGGCCAGCACGGCCGGGCTCGAGCCGGGAAGGCCACCGAGATTGAGCTGGGCTCCGGGCGCGGGGAGCGCGTGCTCGAGCTCGCGGGCGAAGCGGGTCTCCCCGAACGCCCGGATCACCGCCTCGAGGCTCACCGCTTCCGCACGCGGCTGGCCAGGAGCACCTCGACGGCGAGCAGGACGGCCGCGAGCCAGAGCAGCGGCCCGCGGAGATCGCTCCGAGCCCCGGCCGCGAAGGCCAGCCGGGCCGCGTCGCCCGTGGTCGAGATGCGGACCGAGGGCCACAGGCTCCGGAGCTCGCCGTGGGTGGCGGGGGTGAGATCGGTCTCGCGGGGATCGGGATTGACGGCGAGCGCGCCGACGGTGTCGCGATCGACCATCAGAAAATGGATCCCGAGCTCGAGCGGCCGGTAGGCGGCGCCGCCCTCGATCGCGCGCTCGCCCGCCGGCCCGAGCACCCGGGTGACCCGATCGGGCAGCAGGGTGCGGTCGCCAGGCGCGGCCGAGAGGGCCACCAGCTCGCCCCGGACGGCGCGGTTGACCAGCGCATCCAGGAAGGGCAGGAAGCCGGCCGAGACGGGCAGGTCGGTCCAGTCGGGATCGAAGCGGCTCCCGACCAGCACGATCGAGCCGCTTCGGACCAGCCAGGGCTCGCCAGCGACGGTGGCCAGCACGTCCAGGTCGGCGCCGCCGCCGTGCACCAGCCGGTGCCGCCGGGTGATCCGCTGGCGGCCGATCCAGGCCCCGCTGTCGGTGTTCGCGGCGAGGAGCTCCTGGTCGCCGAAGCGCCAGCGCGAGCCCCGCGCCGCGAGCGCCCGATTGAGGGCCCCGATCAGCGCCGGGTCGGCCGGCGGCAGCACCACCGAGGCGCCCCGGCCGAGGCCGCCTAACGTCACGTCGTCGCCCGCGACGATCCGCCCGTTCTGCGCCAGCACCAGCGCGGCGGTCGCCACGAAGCGATCCTCCTCCGACCAACCCACCCGGGCCGGCGGGGCCACCCGCACCGCGCCGGAGCGGCGATCGTCGGCGCGAAGCTCGTCCGGGTCGAGCACCGCGTCCACCACCCACCAGCCGGGCCCGGGCGCCGTGATCCGGCTGGTCTCCTGCCCGCCCACCGGCGCGAGCAGCTGCTTCGAGGGACGGTCGCGGAAGCCCAGGATCACCGGCCGGGAGCCCTGGCCCGTGCCGCCGATCAGCACCCCGACGACGCCGTTGTCGCCGGCCCAGGGCTGGGTCCCGACCGTGAGCGCGGCGATGCCGGCGTTGGCGGGCGGCTGGCCCTCGGGCTCGAGCAGGACGGCCTCCGGCCAGGCCTCCCCCTGGCCCAGCGCCGAGCGCTGCAGGTCGCTCACCACCAGCACCTCGCCGGTGCCTTCGGCCTCGAGGATCCGGGTCGCGAGCGTCATGGCGGCGCCCAGGTCGAGACGGCGTGGATCGGGCTCCAGGGCGGCGACCGTGGCCGAGAGCTCCTCCGCCAACCCGGGCCGAACCACCCCGTCGGCCGCGATCAGCCAGAGCTTGTCCTCGGGCGTCGCCTTGGCGAGCGCGGCCTGGGCCGCCCGCTTGAGGAGATCGAGCACCGGCACGCCGCCCCGAATGGCGCCGCTCGAGAGTGAGTTGTCGACCACCAGCACCAGGGGCGTCGGGGAATGGGTGCCGACCGAGCCGGCCGGCCAGCTCGGGCCCGCAGCCGCGAGCACTAGGGCCACGATCAGGAGGGTGCGAACCAGGAGCAGCAGCAGATGCTGGAGCTGGAGCCGCCGCTGATGTTGCCGCGCCGCCTGCGCCAGGTAACGGGTGGCCGGAAACACCACCGTCGGCGGCTCGCGCCGCGCGAGCAGGTGGAGCAGGATCGGCACCGCGGCAAAGGCGAGGCCGGCGAGGGCCCAGGGCGCCGCGAAGCTCATCACGCGACGTGCGTCGAGCGCACCAGGGCCTGCCGGAGCGCGATCCCGAACGGCGTGTCGGTGGTGACCCGCTCGTAGGCGATGCCGTGGCGGCGGCAGGCCAACTTCCAGTCGGTTACCGCCCCCTCGACCGTCTTCGCGTAGGCCCCGGCAAAGTCGGCGGGCCGCAGGGTGACCGCCTCACCCGTCTCGGGATCCTCGAAGCGCGCCTCGGCCGGCCCGCCCAGCGAAATCTCCGCCGGATCCATCACGTGGAGCACCAGCACCTGGTGGCCCCGGTGGCGAAGGAAGCGGAGCGCCTTCAAGGCCAGCTCTCGGTCGAGCAGCAGGTCGGAGATGAAGACCACCAGGCCGCGCCGCCGGAGCTGGTCGACCACCTGGCGGAGGGCCGCTTCCGCGCTGGTCTCGAGACCGGCCTCGGCCTCGTGGAGCACGGTGAGCAGGTGGCGCCAGTGGGTGAGCCGGGCACGGGGCGGGGTGAGACTCCTGACCTCGCTGTCGAAGGTGATCAGACCGGTGGCGTCGCGCTGCCGGAGCAGCACCAGGGCGATCGCGGCCACCAGCCGACGGGTGTAATCGAGCTTGGTGAGCCGGACGCCCGGGGCGCCCGACCAGGCCATCGAGCGGCTCACGTCCATGACGAGCATCGCCCGGAGGTTGGTTTCTTCCTCGAATTGTTTGACGTAAAGCCGGTCGGTCCGAGCCAGCAGCTTCCAGTCGACGTAACGGAGCTCGTCGCCCGGCTGATAGGACCGATGCTCGGCGAATTCGACCGAGAAGCCGCGCCGGGGCGAGCGGTGGAGCCCGGTGAGGAAGCCCTCGACGATGCCCGCCGTAAGCACTTCGACCCCACCCAGCCGGGCGACTTCCATCGGGTCGAGGAGATCGAGGCGGGCGGTCATAGGGGCCGCAACGTACGGCGCCCGGTCGGGCGAGTCAAATGAAGGCGCGGCTGTCCGCGATCAGGGACAGAATCTGCGTGTGTCGCAGCTCGGCCATTCGCTAGAACGTTCTGTGGCAGTCACTTGCAATCGCAGGCCTGGTGGCATGCCCTCTGCACCCCGGTCTCGTCATGAAGTGGACGGTGCTGATTCTCGGCCTGGGGCTCTTCACCTCGAGCGGCCCACCCGCCTCCAGCCAGCGCGGGGCGGCCACGCCGGACACCACCCGAGCGACGCCCGCAAGCGTGGAGCGCGGGGCGGCCACGCAGGACGCCACCCGAGCGAAGCCCGCGAGCGTGGAGCGCGACTCGACCCGAGCCGAGCCGAAGATCGTTCGACCGGCGCCGGCCGGCGAGCCCCACCTCGAGCGGCGGAAGCCACCAGGCCGGGGCAGACCGACGCACCCCACCCGATAGCCGGCCCTTGCCGGAGCGAGCGATCCGGCGCTTTCCTTGACCGCCATGAGCCACAGCCACGACTCGCTGGCGGAATTCGATGCGTTCCGCAGCCGGATGAACGAGCGGATCACCGCCGCCGGCAACCTCACCATCAATCGGTTCTTCAACCTGGACCACCGGGCCTACGAGGCCGGCGCGCTCGACGTCCGCACCAAGGAGATGCTCGGGCTGGTCGCCTCGCTGGTGCTCCGCTGCGACGACTGCATCACCTACCACGTGGTTCGCTGCGTCGAGGAGGGGTGGAGCGACGCGGAGATCCAGGAGGCGCTGGCGGTCGGGCTGGTGGTCGGCGGCTCGATCGTGATCCCCCACCTCCGGCGGGCGTTCGCCCGGCTCGACGAGCTCAGGCAGGCTCCTCCCGTTTCTTGAGCGCCGGCAGGGCGCTCAAGAGCACCGCGGAGATCACCAACAGCGCGCCGAGACCTTGGATCGGCACCGGTTTTTCGCCGAGGGCCGCCCAGGCGATCGCGCCGGCGAAGATCGGGGTCACTCCGCTGTAGAGCGCGGTTCGGTTACCGCCGAGGGCCTGCAGGCTCCTTGTCCAGAGCACGGCGGCGATCAGGGAGGAGGCGCCGGCCGAATAGAGCAGGGCGGCCCAGACCTCGACATGGCTCACCGACTCCGCGATGGTGCCGGCCGACGGCGCGGCGAGCAGGAGCAGGCCGGGCGTCGCGCCGAGGTGGGTCCACATGGTCACCTGGAGCGAGCCGACCCCGCGCGCGGCCCAGCGGACCCCGACCGTGAAGGCGGCCCAGAGCAGCACCGCGACCATGGTGATCAGGTCGCCCTTCAAGGTCTCCGAGGAGAAGCTCACCCCCCGGGCGCCGGCCACGAGCGCGACACCCGCCGCGGCCAGCGCGATTGCCAGGGTCGTTCTGCGGTCCGGGCGCTCGTGGCCCAGCGCGGCGCCGAGCAGCGCAACCACCACCGGCATCGCCGCGAAGATCAGGGCGCTGTTGGTCGCGGTGGTGTAGCGGAGCCCGCCCACGAAGGCGATCTGGTTCAGTGCGTGGCCGAGGACCCCGAAGAGGAGCAGACGACGGCGGGTATCGGCGGGCACGTCGCCGGTTCGGCCGGTCAGGCGCACCGCGGCGAGCAGCAGCGCGCTGCTCAGGACGAAGCGAAGCGCCGCGAACGGCACCGGCCCGATGAAGGCCAGCGCGCGCTTGGTGACGGTGAAGTTGCCGCCCCAGATCAGCGAAACGACGACCAGCGCCGCGTCGTGACGGTTCAGTCGCACGGCGGGCCCGTCACTCCGGCACCACCGGCAGCGGCGACCGCGCCGCGGGTCGGAATCGACTGTAGAGCACCCCGGCGATCACCAGCGCGGCCCCGACCCCCTGCCCGGGGCCCGGCTGCTCTCCCAGTGCCAGCCACGCCACGGCGAGCGCGACCACCGGAATCACGCTGTTGTAGATCGCGGTCCGGCTCCCGCCGATGTGCTTGACCGCCGCGTTCCAAAGGAGATAGGCCACCCCGATCGCGAGGATCCCGGAGTAGAGCAGGCCGAACCAGGTGCCGGCGCCGAGCTGGTCCCAGCGCACCTGACGGAGCTCGGGCCAGCCGATCAGGAGGAGTCCCGGGGTGCCCGCGTAGGTCGTGATCTCGGTGACCCGGAGCGGGCTCACGCCGCGGTCGACGCGGCGGAGCCCGACCGTGAAGATGGCCCAGCAGGCGCAGGCCACCAGCACCAGCAGGTCACCGATCCGGTCGGCGCCGGCCAGGCTGGCCGAGCCCGTGGCGATCACCAGCACGACCCCCGCCACGGCGAGCACCATCCCGATCCAGAGTCTCCGGCCGAGCCGCTCGATGCCGGTGGCGGTGGCGAGCAGCGCCACCATCACCGGCATCGACGCCATGATCAGCGAGCTGTTGGTGGCCGAGGTGCGGTCGAGGCCGATCATGAACGCGACCTGGTAGCCGGTGTTGCCCACCACCCCGAGCCCGATCAGGAACCGGAGATCCTTGGCCGGCACCCGGCTCCTGGGCTCGAGCAGCCGAACCACCACCCAGAAGAGCACCGACGCCAGGACGAAGCGAACCGCGGAGAAGGCGAGCGGGGGCACCTCGGCCAGGGCGTACTTGATCGCACTGAAGTTGGCCCCCCAGATGAGGGCGACCAACAACAGACCGGCATCGTAACGGGTGAAGCCGTCGGGGCGAGGCACGTCCGAAGATAGAAGGAGAGGGGGAGATTCGGGTGGGGGTGTGCGGCTATTTTGGACCCATGCAGTCACGAATTCGAAACTTCTGCATCGTCGCCCACATCGACCACGGCAAGTCCACGCTGGCGGACCGGCTGATCGAGACCACGGGCACGCTGCAGAAGCGCCAGATGCGCTCCCAGGTCCTCGACACGATGGATCTGGAGCGGGAGCGCGGGATCACCATCAAGCTCAATGCCTGCCGGATGAGCTATCGGGCCCTGGACGGCCAGGTCTACGAGCTCAACCTGATCGACACCCCGGGCCACGTCGACTTCACCTACGAAGTCTCCCGCTCGCTGGCCGCGTGCGAGGGGGCGATCCTGGTGGTCGACGCGTCCCAGGGGCCCCAGGCGCAGACCCTGAGCAACCTGTTCCTCGCGCTCGACGCCGGGCTGGAGATCATCCCGGTGCTCAACAAGATCGACCTGCCCGGGGCCGAGCCCGAGAAGCGGGCGGAGGAGCTCACCGACCTCCTGGGCGTCCGGCTCGACGAGATCCTCTCCGTCTCGGCCAAGGAAGGCACCGGCGTGCCGGAGCTGCTCGAGGCGATCGTGGCCCGGATCCCGGCGCCGAGGGGCGACGAGAGCGCCCCGCTCCGGGCCCTGGTGTTCGACTCGTACTACGACCGCTACCGCGGGGCGATCCCGAGCGTCCGGGTGGTCGACGGCGCGCTCAGGCGGGGTAGCCAGATCAAGTTCGGCTCCCACCTCGACGAGGTCTACGACGTCGACGAGGTGGGCTACCTCGCCTTGGGCCAGCACCCGGCCGAGGAGCTGGGCGCGGGCGAGGTGGGCTACGTGGTGGCCAGCATTCGCGGCGTCCGCGACGCGCGGGTGGGCGACACCATCCTCGACGCGGGCCGCCCCGCCAAGCAGCTGCTCGCCGGCTACCGCGACGTGCGCTCGATGGTGTTCGCCGGCGTGTATCCGACCTCCACCGATCAGTACGAAACCCTTCGCGACGCCCTGGAGCGACTCCAGCTCAACGACGCGAGCCTGCACTACGAGCCCGAGTCGTCGCAGGCACTGGGCTTCGGGTTCCGCTGCGGCTTCCTGGGGCTCCTGCATCTCGACATCGTGCAGGAGCGTCTCGAGCGCGAGTTCGACCTCGACCTGATCACCACGGTGCCGACGGTGGAGTATCACGTCTACCTCACCGACGGCGGGGAGAAGAAGGTCGAGAACCCCTCCGCGCTGCCCGACCCGGCGAGCATCGGCCGGATCGAGGAGCCCTACGTCAAGGCGCGGATCGTCGCCCCGGCGGACTACATCGGCGGGATCATGAAGCTGGGCCAGGACCGGCGCGGGGTGTACCTCGGGATGCATTACATCGACCCGACCCGGGTGGAGTTCCAGTGGGAGTTTCCCCTGGGCGAGATCGTCCTCGACTTCTACGATCGGCTCAAGTCGCTCTCCCGCGGCTACGCCTCGCTCGACTACGAGCTCGCGGGCTACCGGGAATCCGCGCTGGTCAAGCTCGACATGCTGATCAACGGCGAGCAGGTCGACGCCTTCAGCGTGATCATCCACCGCGACAAGGCCTACGACTGGGGCCGCAAGGTGACGGAGAAGCTCAAGGAGCTGATCCCCCGCCAGCTCTTCGCGGTGGCGATCCAGGCGGCGATCGGAAACAAGGTGATCGCGCGGGAGACGGTGTCCGCGCTCCGCAAGGACGTGCTGGCCAAGTGCTACGGCGGCGACGTGAGCCGCAAGCGCAAGCTCCTGGAGAAGCAGAAGGAGGGCAAGCGGCGGATGAAGCAGGTCGGCCAGGTCGAGATTCCGCAGGAGGCGTTCCTCGCCGTGCTCCAAGTGGGGGACTAGACTGAGGAGGGCCGCGTCCGGTGACGCCTGAGTCGCCGTCGCTCGTCGTTCAAACGGCGTTCCTGGGAGACGTCATCCTGACGACCGGCCTGCTCGAGGCAGTGGCCGAGCGCCACGGTCCGGTGGACGTGCTGGTGACCCCGGCGGCGCTCGCCCTGGTCGACACCCATCCGGCGGTCCGGGAAGCGCTGGTGTTCGACAAGCGGGGCCGGGACCGCGGCTTCGGCGGGCTCCGACGAATGGCGGCCCAGCTCCGCCGGCGTGGCTACGCCCGCTGCTTTCTCGCGCAGCGATCGCTCCGCTCCGCGGTGCTGGCCCGGATGGCGGGGATTCCCGAGCGGATCGGGTTCGCCGACGCGGGCGGGCGTTGGCTCTACACCCGGCGGGTGGTCCGCCGGACGGCGCTGCACGAAGCCGAGCGCCTGCTCGCGCTGGTCGATCCGACACCGGGCCGGGCGGCGCGGATCCAGCTGGGCCTCACGGCGGACGACCGCGCCGCCGCGTACGCCTGGCTCGCCGAGCAGGGGGTGGGCGACGGCTTCGTGGCGATGGCGCCGGGCTCGATCTGGGGCACCAAGCGCTGGGACGGCTACCCCGCCCTGGCGCGGTTGATCAAGGAGCCCATCGTCGTGGTGGGCGGGCCGGGCGATCTGGAGGCCGCCCAGGCGGTCGTGGACGCCGCGCCCGACCGGGTGGTGAGCGCGGCGGGCCGGGTCTCGCTCCGGGTCGCGGCGGCGTTGCTCGAGCGGGCCGGCGTGCTGGTCACGAACGACTCTGCGCCGCTCCATATGGCGACGGCGGTGGGCACCCCGGTGGTGGCGATCTTCGGTCCGACGGTGCCCGCGTTCGGGTTCGGGCCGCGAGGGCCCCGCTCGGCGCTGGTCGAGCGCACCGGGCTCGAGTGCCGGCCCTGTTCCCCGCACGGGCCCGAGCGCTGCCCCCTCGGCCACCATCGCTGCATGCGGGAGATACCCGCCTCGGCCGTGCTCGAGGCGCTCGAAGCCCTCACTCGTTAGGCGGTGACCATGCGCTACGTCCTCGGGATCGACATCGGTGGCACGAACCTGGTGGTGGGCGCGGTCCGGGAAAAAGGCGGCGAGGTGGTCGGTCTCCGGAGCGAGCCGACGGAGGCCCGGCGCGGGGCGAGCCACGTGATCGAGCGGATCACGACCATGGCGCGGGCGTCGATCGCGGACGTCGAGGCGGCCAAGCCCGACGCCGAGGTGGTGGGCGCCGGGATCGGCGCGCCCGGACCACTCAACACCAAGGCGGGGATCGTGCTGCTGACGCCCAACCTGGGCTGGACCGATCTCCCGCTCCGCGACCTGGTGAGCCACGCGATCGGGCTGCCGGTCACTCTCGACAACGACGCCAACTGCGCCCTGGTGGGCGAGTGGTGGATCGGCGCGGCGCGGGGCAGCCGGCACGCCATCGTCTTTACGCTGGGCACCGGCATCGGCGGCGGGGTGATCGTCGACGGCAAGCTGGTCCACGGCGCGAGCGACGTCGCCGGCGAGTTCGGCCACATGACGATCGACGTCAACGGCCGCCGCTGCGGCTGCGGCAACGACGGCTGTCTCGAGGCCTACGCCTCCGGACCGGCGATCGCGCGACGCGCGGTCGAGCACATCGAGGCGGGCGACGAGTCCGCCATCTCCGGCATGGTGGGCGGTGACCACTCCCGGGTCACCGCGCAGACCGTCTACGAGGCGGCGGAGGCCGGCGACACCCTGGCCCTCGAGGTGGTCCGCGAGACGGCCCGCTACCTGGGGGTCGGGGTCGCCAATCTGGTGAACCTGCTCAACCCCGAGGTGGTGGTGATCTGCGGCGGCGTCACCCGCGCCGGCGACCGGCTCTTCGCACCGCTCCGGCGCGAGGTGGCGCACCGGGCGTTCAAGCCGGCCGTGCAGGCCACCCGGATCGTGCCGGGGGCTCTCCCCGGCACCGCCGGCGTGGTCGGGGCCGCCAAGGTCTTCATCGATGCCCAGGCGTAAGGTCGGGGTCGTCGGCACCCTGGTCTGGGACGAGATCCATGGCCGAGATCCGACCGCGGCGGCGGTCGAGGAGTGGGGCGGAATCGCATACGCGCTGGCCGGGTTCGACGCGGCCCTCCCGGCCAACTGGGAGATCGCCCCGCTGATCAAGGTCGGCCGCGACCTGGCGGGGCCCGCGCAGCGCTTCCTCCGGAGCCTCGAGCGGGTCGATCCGGGCGGGCGCCTGGTCGAGGTGCCGGCCGGCAACAACCGGGTCGTGCTCCGCTACCAGACGGCCGAGCGACGTTGCGAGCGGATGTCGGGCGGGGTGCCGCCCTGGACCTGGGACGAGCTCGGCCCGATGGTCCGGGACCTCGACGCGGTCTACCTCAACTTCATCTCGGGTTTCGAGCTCGCCCTGGGTACCGCGCTGGCGCTCCGCCAGGGATTCGCCGGGCCGCTCTACGCCGACTTCCACAGTCTCTTCCTCGGCATGGGCGGCGACGGCCAACGGACGCTCAAGCCCCTGCCCGACGCGCCAAACTGGTTCCGCTGCTTCGATCTGGTCCAGATGAACGAAGCCGAGATGCAGCAGCTCTCGCCCGACCCGCTCGCGCTCTCGGGCGCGGTCCTCGGCGCCGGAGTCTCGGCCCTCCTGGTGACGCTCGGGCCGCGCGGCGCGGTCTACGTGGCCGCGCCGGGGTTCGACCGGCTCGCCCTCGACCGCTCGGACCGGCCATCGTCCGGTGCGGTGGTCCGGACCGCGCTGATCGGTGCCCCGTCGGTCGACGCCCTCGACCCGACCGGATGCGGCGACGTCTTCGGCGCGACCGTCTTCGCCGCCCTCCTGGGCGGCGCGACGCTCGACCACGCCGTCCGCCTCGGCAACGGCGCCGCGGCGCGGAACGCCACCTTCCGGGGCGCGAGCG
>JBFXAS010000139.1:0-13258 GCA_050184075.1 Gemmatimonadales bacterium | reverse complement strand
TCGCGGAGCGCCGCCCGGAGCGCCGTCTTGAAGGAGGCGGTGTGCTGGCCCACCTGGCGCTGGGTGATCAAGCAGCTGCGACTCTGGTGGACGAACTCGATCGGGTCGTCGATCGTGACCACGTGATCGCTGCGGGTCCGGTTGACCAGATCGACCAGTCCGGCCAAGGTCGTGGATTTGCCCGACCCGGTTGGTCCGGTCACGAGGACCAGGCCCTTGGTCAGCTTGCAGAGAGCCTGGACCTCGGCCGAGAGCCCGAGCTCCTCGGCGCTCCGGATGGCGTTGGGAATGACCCGGAACACCGCGATCGGGCCGAGCCGGTCGCGCCCGGCGTTGCCGCGGAAGCGGGCCACCTCGGCGATCTCGTGGGCGAAGTCGGCGTCTCCGGTCTGCCGCCAGGCGCCGAAGTCGCGGGCCGACATGATGCTCCGGAGCATCAGCTCGATCGCCTCCGCGTCGAGCGGCGGCTGGTCGAGCGGGACCAGGGCCCCGTCCTTCCGCGCCAGCGGCGGTGCGCCGCACTTGAGATGGAGATCGCTCCCGCCATCTTCGGCGAGCGTCTGGAGCAGCTCGTCGATTCGGGCCCGGGGCCCGCTCAGGTCCGGCTCGGTCTCCGCGGTCGCGGCGCGCCGGGCCACCGGAGGGAAGAGCGAGCGGAGCGTCGCCGCCACCACGCCGTTGGCGGCCGGCACGACCTGCACCTCGATCGCCCCGCCCGGACTGTCGTAGGTGAACGCCACCTCGGCGCCCGGATTCAGGCGATCGACGACGGCCCCGGGTGCGATCTCCTTGAGGAGACCGAGCACCTGCTGCTCGTTCAGGGGATCGCGGGTCATGGGCCGCACCATGCCGTTCGTCTTGAGCGCGATCGGCTGGCCGACCGTGAGCCTGATGGCGTCGGCGGACTGCTCGCGCATCACGCTCAGGAAGCGGTCAAGACGAGGCACGGCTCACCTGGGCCAGCGGGCTCACGGCACGGACGTGATCGCGATTGAGAAAGCGGACCACGTTGGGCGACCAGAGGGCGAAAAACTCGGGCGCGAGGTTGAGGAAGTCGAGCAGGCGGGGCCGATCCGGTGGCAGCTCGATGATCACGACGCCCTCGAAGAGCGATCCATCCGCGAGCTCGACCTCGAGCTCGACTCGACGGGCCGCGGACTCGCGATCGGGGTCGTGCTGGGCGGCTTCCGCGTCGAGGGTGAGCGCGAGCACCTGACCCTTGGCCACGAAGACCGGTTGCTCGCCCTCGAGCGTGACGGCGAAGAACGCCTCCGTGCGATTGAGCAGATCGAGCGGTCCCTCAGGACCGCTGTGATTCTTCGCCAGCGGCTGGAGGTGGATGTCGCCGTGGATGACGCGGCGTCCGGTCAGCAGGATCTCGGCCCGCTGCCGTCGGGTATCCATCCAGCCGACGGTCATCCCCGCACCTCGACCCCGGCCCTGGCCTCGGCGAGCTTGATGGCCTCGAGGTAGTCGGCGCTCTCGCCCAGGTCGCGGCGGGCGGCGGCCATGACCTCTCCGACCTTCTCGAGGACCGGGGCGTCGAGCCCGAGCTCCTCGACCAGGCCAAGGGCGATCCGGACGTCCTTCTCCAGGAGCGCCAGCCTGAAGGTGTTGGGCCAGGTGCCGGTGAGGACCCGGTCGGGCACCAGCGCCTTGCTCACGAACGAGCGCCCACTCGACGCGTTGATCACCTCGAGCCCGCGACGGGCGTCGACTCCGGCCTTGACCATGGCGGTGAGGGCCTCGCCCAGGCTCGCGATGTGGGTGGCGAGGAGGACCTGGTTGATGGCCTTGACGGTGTCGCCCGCGCCGACGGGACCGACGTGCACGATCAGCGTGCCGAAGGTCTCGAGAAAGGGACGAGCGCGGGCGAAGGTCCCGGCGTCGGCGCCGACCATCACCGTCAGGGCGCCGGCCTCGGCGCCGTTGGTCCCGCCGCTCACCGGACAGTCGGCGAAGCCGACGTTCCGCTGGGCCAGAAGGGCCGCCAGCCGCCGCGAAGTGGCGGCATCGCCGGAGGTGCAATCGAGCACCAGCGCCCCCGAGGCGATCGATTCCGCCGCGCCGCCCGGACCGAAGAGGACCTCCTCGACGTCCGCCGAGGTCGAGAGGCAGGCCATTACGACGTCGGCGCCGGCCACGGCCTCTCGAGCGCTCGCCGCCGCCGTGGCGCCGCTTCGGCTCGCGATCTCGGTCGCGGGGCCGGGGGTGCGGTTCCACACGCTGAGCGGGTACTTGCCCGCCACCCGGACGGCCATCGGACGGCCGATGGCGCCGAGGCCCAGAAACGCGAGGCGTGGAGAGCCGGGCATCAGTCGGCCGAGTTACGCCGGCCGAGCTCCTGGTCGAACATGTAGATCCCCGAGGGGCTGTCGCCGACCATCCGCAGGGTGTCCACGATCTCCGTGCTGATCTTCTCCTCCTCGACCTGCTCGGTGATGAACCACTGGAGCATGGCCTGGGTGGCCCAGTCCTTCTCGCCGCCGGCCTGCTCGTAAAGGGTGTGGATCCCGGCCGAGACCTGGGCCTCGTGGTCCCGGGCAAGCTCGAAAACCGCCAGGGCCGACGGGAAGTCGGGTGGGGGACGGTCAATGCTCTCGAGCACCACCCTACCGCCCCGATCCTCGACGAAGTCGAAGATCCGCATCGCGTGTTTGCCTTCTTCGATGGCCTGGATCCGCATCCACTTGGCGAAGCCGTTCAGGTTCTTCTCGGCGAAGAAGGCGGCCATGGAGAGGTACAGGTAGGCGGCGCCGAACTCCTTGTTGATCTGATCGTTGAGCGCGCGCTGCATGGTCTGGCTGATGCGCATGACGTCGGTCCCGCCCCATTGAATTCGGTGAGTGGCCGTCCTCGGACAGGCGGCACCCGCCAAATATAGACCGCCTGAGGTGTCGTCAAGACGCAACATGGTCGTGTCGGGAGTCCGGGCGCGCGGCCATCAGGCTCCGACCGACGCCGCGAGGCTAGTTTCAGGGCTCGTGCCCGGCGGGCCGCGCCGCGGCGGCGAACTCGAAACTCAGCAAGCGGGGGCGCGAGCGGGTGTCGATCCACGGCGACAGCAAGCTGGCATCTCTGGGCCCGCCCGCGGCGGGGGCGAAGCGCCGCCCGGGCACTGATCGGGGCACGCCCCGGGTCTTCGCCCTTCTCGCGGCCGGCCTGGCCCTCTTCATCATCGGGCCGATCCTCAAGCTGCTGCTGCTCTCCCCCTGGTCGGGTCTCGGCGACGTGCTCCGCGATGGCGAGCTCCACGCTTCGATCCTGGTGACTCTGGCCTCGGCCTCGACCGCCACCCTCCTGGCGGCCGGGCTTGGCATCCCGCTCGCCTTCCTCCTCGCCCGGCAGGACTTCCGCGGCCGGCCGCTGGTGGAGGGGATGATCCAGATCCCGGTGCTGATCCCGCACCCGGTGGCCGGGATCGCCCTGCTCGCCTTTCTCGGGCGCGACACGGTCGTCGGGGGAGCGCTCGCGGCCATCGGCATCGAGGTGATCAACCACGCGATCGGGCTGGTGGTCGCGATGGCGTTCGTGGCGACGCCGATCTTCGTCTCCGCCGCCCAGTCGGCCTTTCAGGCGATCGACCCGCGACTCGAGCGGGTGGCCCGCACCCTGGGCGACACGCCATGGTCCGCGTTTCGCCGAATCACCCTCCCCCTCGCCCGGCGGGGCCTCGCGGCCGGGGCGCTGGTGACCTGGGCTCGCGCCGTGAGCGAGTTCGGGGCGCTCGTGGTCGTGGCCTACCACCCGCGGGTGGCGAGCGTGCTGATCTACGACAGGCTCACCACGGATGGCCTTGCTGGGGCGGTGCCGGCCGCGAGCCTGCTGGTGCTGGTAGCACTGGTGGTGGTGGGAGGCCTGGCCTTTCTCAATCGGCGGACGGGATGATCGCGCTCGAGCAGATCGCCTTCGAGCGGGGCGGCTTTCGCCTCGAAGTGGGGGAGCTGATCGTCCCCGACGGCGGCTACGCCGCCGTGATCGGCCCCACCGGGTCCGGCAAGACCACGCTGCTCGAGCTGATCGCCGGCCACCTGGCTCCAGCCCGGGGCACGATCCGGATCGGAAGCCGGCCGATGCTCGGCGTGCCGCCGGAGGCCCGCGGCGTGGGCATGGTGTACCAGCGGCACTTCCTCTTCCCGCACCTGAACGTGCGCGCCAACCTGGGCTATGGCCTCCGGGGCCGCGCCGACCGGAGCGCCCGGGTCGCCGAAGTGAGCGAGCTGGTCGAAGTGCGCGAGCTGCTCGATCGCTCGGTCGAGACGCTGAGCGGCGGCGAGCGCCAGCGGGTGGCGCTCGGCCGGGCGCTGGCACCCGCGCCGTCCGTGCTGCTGCTGGACGAACCGCTGGCCTCGCTGGACCCGGCCGGGCGTCGTCGGCTCCGCACCCTGCTCCGCCGGATCCACGAGACCGAAGGCACCACCGTGGTCCACGTCACCCACGACTTCGAGGATGCGCTCGAGCTGGCGGCTCAGGTGGCGGTGATGGCTTCGGGACGGTTGGTCCAACAGGGCAAGCCGGTCGAGGTCTTCCGCAGTCCGGCCTCACCCTTCGTGGCGGAGTTCATCGGCAGCGGCAACGTGCTGGCGGGCGTGGTCACGGCGGACGACGGCGGGATGGCCCGGTTCACCACCGAGGCCCTGACGCTCGAGGTGGTCACCGAGCGCCGGGGCCGCTGCCACGCGATGATCCGCCCCGAGGAGATCCTGGTGACCCGGCCGTTGCTCTCCACGCCGCCGCGGAACCACCTGGTCGCCACCATTCAGCGCGTGGTGACGGTGGGCCCTCTGGCCAAGCTCGAGCTGGACGTGGGCCTCCCACTGCTCG
Source organism: Gemmatimonadales bacterium (assembly GCA_050184075.1). Classification (GTDB taxonomy): domain Bacteria; phylum Gemmatimonadota; class Gemmatimonadetes; order Gemmatimonadales; family GWC2-71-9; genus SHZU01. The sequence goes on along the minus strand of JBFXAS010000139.1, from coordinate 8,434 downwards.
CGACCATCACGACCCGATCGGCCGAGGAGATGGCGCTCCGCCCCGGCGAGCGGGTCAACGTCGCGATCAAGGCGACCGCGATTCAGGTGATCTGACGATCGTCGCGGTGGTTCGGGCGGCGGAGTCGCGCCGGCTCGAGGGCGTGACGCCCGTAGCGCGCGTTGACCCGATCCATGACCTGGGCCACCGCCCGATCCCGAGGAGACTCTATCGGGGTCGCCGCCGGAGCGATCAGATCGAGCTGGGCCTCGAGCGGCCCCTCCTCGAAGCGGGAAAGCGCGATCCCGAGCAGTCGGGCCGGCGCCGGCCGCTTGGTCCGGACGATCGCGAGCAGCTCCTTCGCGACCAGGTAGAGCGCGCGATCGGACGCGATGCCTTCGGGCAGGGTGCGGCTGGTCTGGCTGGTCTGGAAGTCGTGGTCACGCAGCTTGACCGAGACGCAGCGGGCCCGAAGGCCAGACTCGCGGAGATCCGCCGCCAACCGCACGGTGAGCCGGAGCAGCTCGGTCTCGAGCCCGTCCTGCTCGGCGATGTCGCGGGGAAAGGTCTCCTCCCGACTCATCGATTGGGGGGCGGCTCGCCCCTCCACTCGCGCCCGCCCCCGGCCGCGAATCCGAGCGAAGAGCCACTCACCGGTGCGCGGGCCGAGCCAGGTCTTGAGCGACTCTTCGTCAATGGCGAGCGCATCGCGCACCGAGATCAGGCCATAGCGGGCCAGCACCTGCTGGAGCCGCGGCCCGACGCCCGGCAGCTCGCCCAGCTGGTGCCCGGCGAGGAACTCCGCCTCGCCCCCGGGCGGCACGATCCGCACCCCGGTGCCCCGGGTGCCGGGCCGCGGCTTGGCGCGCTCGACGGCGAGCTTGGCGACGAGGCGGTTGGTGCCACCGCCGATCGACACCGAGAGCCCGGTGCGCTCCCGGACCGCATCCCGCAACCGGGCGGCGGTCTGCTCCAGCGGCTCGTGGCGATAGAGGGCTTCGGTCCCGCTCAGGTCGAGGTAGAACTCGTCGATGCTGGCCGGCTCGACCACCGGTGTCCATTCCGCGAGCGCGGCGCGAACCTCGCGACTCTTCGCGACGCAGGCCCCGCGCGGAACCGGCACGAAGGTGGCCTTGGGACAGAGCCGGGCCGCCCGCGCGATGGACATCCCGGAGCGAACGCCAAAGGCGCGTACCTCGTAGGAGGCCGAGCAGACCACCCCCCGGCTCTCGGCCCGGCCGCCGACGACCAGGAGCTCGGCCCGGCCCGCGCCCTCGGGATCGGCCAGGCGCGCGACGGCGACGAACATCTGGTCGCAATCGGCGAGGAGGATTCGGGGCGGGCTCATCTCAAGTCGGCGTCCCCGAACCGGAGGCCGACCTTGGCAAGACGGGTGTTGACCTGATCGCCGAGATCCACGAAGGTGGCCGTACGGCCGTCCGGCGCCACCGCGCGCACGGTCGAGTTGCGGTAGAGCGGATAGTCGCCGACCGGCTGGCGCACCGCCCCCGGCGGCACCAAGCAGGCGCAGCGGCGGGCGCCGGCGAGACCGTAGTTGACGATGATCTCCAGCGGGACCGACGACTCGTTGGTGACGAGTGGCGAGAACATCGCGATCCGGGCATCCGTGAGGCCGACCGAGCGGGTGGTGAGGCCGCGCCCGAGATCGAGGGCCAGCTCGCCGTCCGCCGTGTCGCCCATCGGGCCGCCGTCGCCCTCGACCGGCTCGGCCTTCCAGAGCAGGCGATGGAAGCCCGGTCCGGCCAACCCCAGGATTTGGGCGCCGCCGCCCGGAATCCGCACCGTCTCGCCACTCGGCAAGGTCAGCTCGAGAGTGCGATCGAAGCGGTTGTCGATCCTGACCGTGACGGGCCGGAGGAGGAACCACCACGCCAGGGCGAGCAACCCGCCGGCCAGCACGACCCAGCCCAGCCGTTTCGGGCGGGCCCGCGACGCGGCCGTCACCACCGTTGCCCCGGTCGACGACTGCGGGCCCGGCGCCTCGATGTCCTGGCGACTGACCCGGTCGGCCACCTGCGCCGCCGTCACCGTGTCCGATTTGCCGCTCGCCCGTCCGAGCTTGAGCGCGTCGACCAACTGCGGAGCGGACTGGAACCGGTCGCCAGGGCGCTTGGCGAGGCAGCGCACGATCACGGTGGAGAGCCACGCGGGAATCCGGGCATTGCGGTCGACCGGCGCGGGCACCGGCTCGGCGATGTGCTTGCCGACGATCTCCTGCGACGAATCGCCGTCATACGGCGGCGCGCCGGTCACCATCTGGAAGAGCATCGCGCCGAAGGCGTAGAGGTCGCTCCGCGCGTCGACCCCACCCTGCCCGAGCGCCTGCTCCGGACTCATGTACTGCGGGGTGCCGATCACGAAGCCGGTCTGGGTCAGGTGGGTGTCGCCGTTGAGCCGCTTGGCGATCCCGAAGTCCACCAGCATCGGCCGGCCCGAGCCGCCGTCGAGCAGGACATTGTCCGGCTTGATGTCGCGATGGAGCAGGCCCGCCTGGTGAGCGTGGCCGAGCGCCTCGAGCACGGGCACGGCGATCTCGAGCGCGCGACTCACCTCGAGCGCGCCGGCGGTGCGGAGATACTGGCCCAGGGTCTCGCCCGCGACGAAGGGCATCACGTAGTAGGTGAGCCCCTCCCCTGCGCCCACGAAATGGATCGGCAGGATGTTGGGGTGATTGAGGCCGGCGAGCACCCGACACTCTTCCTTGAATCGGTCCAGCATTCCCTGGGTCCAGGCGACATCGGGCCGGAGCACCTTGGCCGCCAGCCGCCGGGAAAGAGGCTTGTCCCAGACCTCGTAGACCAGCGCGAAGCCCCCCTGCCCGATCAGGCCTCTGACCTCGTAGCCCGGGCCCAGTGCCTGGCCCAGGTCGACTGCGGTATCCCGCTCGAGCGGAGCCGTCGCACCCGGGCCGCCGACCGGCTTGCCGCAGCGGGCGCAAAAGGCCGCACCTTCCAGCAGATCGGCGCCACAGGATGGGCAGGGGCTCGGGTTCACGGCGGGCTCGCCGGTCGGGGGTGGTGGGCCGTTGCGGCTCGGAATCCTGGGCGCTCGGGGTCCCGATGTCCGCACCAGGTCGGTCGAAAAGCGCCCGGCGAGTCACCGGCTCGGTCACGGCGCTTTGCCTCGGGAGCCCAGACCCCTCGACCTCGGGTCCGGGCACCGCGGGTGAAGGTTAGGGCGTCGAGGCCCGAGGGTGAACTGCTTGCCTGGCAAGAGGCTGGCCGTTAACTTGCTGAACGTCTAGCAAGTAACTCTGATGGCCGCTCCCGCCCTGCAGCGCGACAGAGAACGCAATCCGGACCGCACCCGGGAGGAGATCCTGAGGGCGGCCGAAGTGCTGTTCGCCGAGCAGGGATACGAAGCGACCAGTCTGAGCGACGTGGGTCGGGCCGCGGGGGTCTCGCGCGCCACGCCGGGGTATTTCTTCGGGTCGAAATTGGAGCTCTATCGCGCGGTGCTCGACCGCTCATTCGAGGAGGTGCGGGACGCGGTCAGGCAGGGCCGGGCTCGCGCGCGGCGGGCGGCTCGCGACCCGGAGGTGGTGCTGGCCGGCGTGGTCTCGGACTACTTCGACTTCGTGGCGGCGCGGCCCAACTTCGTCCGGCTGATCCAGCGCGAGGCCCTCTCCGACGCGCCGAATCTCCAGGGCGTGTCGCTCGGGCCGGCCGCCGGTCGCGAGATGGTCGCGGCGCTGGCCGAGGAGCTCGAGCTGGGCCGGACCGAGGCGGGGGAGGTCGCGCAGGTGCTCTTCAGCTTGATCGCGTTGACCTGGTTTCCGCTGCTGCATGGACACACGCTGGGCCGCGTGGTGGGGCTCGACCCGAGCGCGCCCGGCTTTCTCGACACTCGCAAACGACACGTCACCGAGCTGCTGGTCGCCTGGCTGCGCGCCCGGCGCGCCGGTGAGCCCTCACTCCCTTCCGCCTGACGGCCGAGGACCTTCGCCATGACGACCGCGACCCGCCCCGACGCCACTCCGAGCGCTCCGTCCCGTCCGGTGTCGGAGCAAGAAGCCCGCGAAGTCGCCGAAGCCGCGCGGGAAACCACCTGGAACCCGAGCTTCGTCAAGGAGCTCTTCGAGGGCTCGGTCCGGCTCGACCTGATCCATCCCTTCCCGGAGCCGAAGCCGGAGGACGTGGCGCGGGCCCAGCCATTCCTGGACGAGCTCGAGAAGTTCCTGCTGGAGCACGTCGACGGCGACCGGATCGACCGCGAGGGCAAGGTGCCGCCCGAGGTGGTCGACGGCCTCCGCAAGCTGGGCGCCTTCGGGATCAAGATTCCCGAGGAGTACGGCGGCAAGGGCCTGAGCCAGCTGATGTACACCCGGGCCGTGTCGATGGTGTCGAGCGTCTGCGGCAACGTGACGGCCCTGCTGTCGGCCAGCCAGTCGATCGGGGTGCCGGTGCCGCTCAAGCTGTTCGGCTCGCCGGAGCAGAAGCAGAAGTATCTCCCCCGCTTCGCGCAGGGAACGATCTCCGCCTTCGCGCTGACCGAGAATTCCGCCGGCTCCGACCCGGCCGGCCTCTCGACCACCGCGCGGCTGAGCGAGGACGGCACCCACTGGATCCTGAACGGCGAGAAGCTCTGGTGCACCAACGGCACCGTCGCGGACGTGATGGTCGTGATGGCCCGCACCGGCCCCAAGGCGATCACCGCGTTCATCGTCGAGACCGACTGGCCGGGCGTCGAGGTGGTCCGGCGGCTGCACTTCATGGGGCTCAGGGCGCTCGAGAACGGCCTGCTCCGCTTCCACGACGTGAAGGTGCCCGTCGCCAACGTGCTCTGGGGCGAGGGGAAGGGTCTGAAGCTCGCGCTGGTCACCCTCAACACCGGCCGGCTCACCCTGCCCGCCTCGGTGGTGACGGGCGCCAAGCGCTGCCTCGAGATCAGCCGGAAGTGGGCCGCCGATCGGGTCCAATGGGGTCAACCGATCGGCAAGCATGACGCGATCGCCCAGAAGATCGGACGGATGGCGGCCGAGACCTTCGCGATGGACGCGGTGAGCGACCTCTGCTCGCTCCTGGCCGACCGGCCCAAGACCGACATCCGCCTCGAGGCGGCGATGGCCAAGATGTGGAACTCGGAGGTGGGCTGGCGGATCGCCGACGACACGGTGCAGATCAAGGGTGGCCGGGGCTACGAGACCGCCGACTCCCTGCGCTCCCGCGGCGATCGCCCCGACCCGGTCGAGCGGATCCTCCGTGACTCGCGGATCAACCTGATCTTCGAGGGCTCCTCGGAAATCATGCGTCTGTTCATCGCCCGCGAGGCGGTGGACACCCATCTCAAGGTGGCCGGCGACCTGATCAACCCGAAGTCTTCGGTCGGCCAGAAGCTCGCGGCCCTGGTGAAGGCCGGCCTCTTCTACGCCTGGTGGTATCCCAAGCAGTACCTCGGCTGGAGCCTCTGGCCGCGTTACGCCGAGTTCGGGCCGCTGGCGCGCCACCTGCGGTTCATGAATCGCGCCTCGCGGCGGCTGGCGCGGACGCTGTTCCACGCGATGATCCGCTTCGGCCCGCGGCTCGAGAAGAAGCAGTCGGTCCTCTTCCGGCTGGTGGAGATCGGCGCCGACCTCTTCGCGATGGGCGCGACGATCAGCCGGGCGCATCGGATGTCGGAGCAGGACCCGAGCAACAACGGACCGGAGGAGCTGGCGGACCTGTTCTGCCGCACCACCACCTGGAGGATCATGGTCAGATTCGAAGAGGTCTTCGGCAACGAGGACGACCGCACCTACCGGATCGCGCAGGACGTGGTGGCCAAGCGGCACGTCTGGCTGGAAGAGGGTGTGGCCGGGTGGGAGGGCAAGCGCTAAGCGCCAGGCGCTCTCGACGGGTACGGTCGGCGCTGGCGGAAACCCGTCAGCGCCGACTAACGTTCTGATGCCTACGTTCTCTCTCTCTCTCATTCGTTCGCACAGCCCGGAGCTGGTGATGTCCAATCGGCGAGATTTCGTCCGCACCGCCGCGACCGCCCTCGGCGCGATCTCTCTGAGCGGCGCGCGCCCGCGCCGAGCCTGGCCCGAGCCCGGCTCGGTCCCCCCGGCCTCCCGCGCGCTCAAGATCCTGATCCTGGGCGGTACCGGATTCATCGGTCCGTACGAGGTCGGCTACGCGGTGGCGCGCGGCCATCAGGTCACCGTGTTCAACCGCGGCCGCCGGCAGGCCGACCTTCCAGATGCGGTGGAGCAGCTCCGCGGCGATCGGGTCACCGGCGACCTGGCGTCGCTCAAGGGCCGCCGGTGGGACGTGGTGATCGACAATCCGACCACCTTGCCCCGATGGGTGAAGGACGCCGGCGAGGTGCTCAAGGGCCAGACCGACCAGTACGTGTTCATCTCGACCATCTCGGTCTACGGCGATTTCCGCTCGCCGCCGGACGAGTCGACCGCGGTCGCCAAATGGGATCGGAACGACGATCCGCTCTCGCACCGGGAGATGAGCCGAGAGCTCGGCCAGTACTACGGCGCCCTGAAGGCGCTCTCCGAGCAGGAGGCCGAGAAGTGGTTCCCCGGCAACGTCACGGTGATTCGCCCGGGCCTGATCGTGGGTCCGAACGATCCGACCGACCGTTTCACCTACTGGCCCATCCGGATCAACCGGGGTGGCGAAGTCCTCGCCCCCGGCGACGGGAGCGCCGGCGCGCAGATCATCGACGCCCGGGACCTGTCGGAGTGGACGATTCGCACGGCCGAGGAGCGCGTGACCGGGATCTACAACGCCACCGGCCCTCGCGCGCGGCTCAGCTTCGCCGAGATGCTCTACGGCATCCGCGGGGCGATCTCCGGCGATACCGACGTGCGCTTCACCTGGGTGCCGGCGGACTTCCTGGCCGAGCAGCAGGTGCGTCCCTGGTCCGAGATGACGGTCTGGTTCCCGCCGGGCTCCGCGATGGCGGCGCTCACCGAGACCAAGATCGACCGCGCGATCGCCAAGGGGCTCACCTTCCGACCCCTGGCCGAGACCGTGCGTGACACGATCGCCTGGTTCGCCACCCTGCCCGCCGAGCGACGGGCGAAGATGCTCGCGGGGCTCACCGCGGAGAAGGAAGCGGCCGTGCTCAAGGCCTGGCACGACAAGGCCGGTCGTTGACCGGCGACCCGCCGGGATCGCCGTCGCCCAGCCCGATGATCCGCCTGCTGCAGCGGATCATCGAGGTCCAGGACGACGAGCTCGGTCGGGTCGGATGGTCCTGCGGGTACTTCTTCTTCATCCTCGCCGCCTACTTCATCATCCGGCCGCTCCGGGAGGAGATGGGCGTGGCCGGCGGCGTCCGGAACCTGCCCTGGCTCTTCACCGGCACGCTGGTCGCCATGCTCCTGATCCACCCGCCCTTCGGGGCGCTGGTGGCCAGGCTGCCGCGGCGGCGTTTCGTCGCGCTCACCTATCGCTTCTTCACCGTCAACCTGCTGATCTTCTTCGCGCTCCGGCACGCGCTCGCCCCCGACCACCAGATCTGGCTCGGGCGCGTGTTCTTCGTCTGGACCAGCGTGTTCAATCTGTTCGTGGTGTCGGTCTTCTGGGGCTTCATGGCCGATATCTTCACCACGACGCAGGGCAAGCGGCTCTTCGGCTTCATCGGGGTGGGCGGCACGCTGGGCGGCTTCCTGGGCTCCACGCTCACGGCCGAGCTCGCGCCGCAGATCGGGCTCAGCAATCTGCTCCTGGTGTCGGCGGCGCTCCTGGAGACCGGAGCGTTCTGCGCCCGGCGGCTCTCGCTGGCGAGCGCGCGCGCCTCGCGAAGCGGCGCGCCCGGACACCCGGCGGCCGGCGAAGAAACGGTGATCGGCGGGTCCGCGATCGCCGGCGTGGTGCACGTGCTCCGCTCGCCGTACCTGCTGGGCATCTGCGCCTACATGTTGCTCTTCACGATCGGGTCGACCGTGCTCTACTTCCAACAGGCGGAGTTCGCGAGCGCGATCGCCGACTCGGCCGAGCGAACGGCGTTCTTCGCCCGGCTGGAACAGGCGGTGCAGATCCTCACGCTCCTGACCCAGGCGTTCCTGACCGGGCGGATCCTGAAGTGGCTTGGCGTGGTGGGCACCCTCACCCTGCTCCCCGCCCTCTCCGTGGTGGGCTTCCTGGCCCTCGGCACGGCGCACATGCTCGCGGTGTTCGTGGTCTTCCAGGTGCTCCGGCGGGCGGGCGAGTTCGCCGTGGCGAAGCCGACCCGGGAGGTCCTCTACACCGTCGTGAGCCGGGAGGACAAGTACAAGGCGAAGAACCTGATCGACACCTTCGTCTATCGGGCCGGCGATCAGGTCGGCGCCTGGTCCTACACCTTGATCGCGTCGGTGGGCGTCGGCGTGGCCGGGATCGCGCTGCTCGCCGCGCCGATCGCCGGTCTCTGGCTCGCCGTGGCATTCTGGCTGGGCCGCCGCCATGAGGCGATCCGGGCCCGGCCGGACTTCCGAGCGGGGGAGCTGCCCGCGGCC
>JBFXAS010000138.1:0-13262 GCA_050184075.1 Gemmatimonadales bacterium | reverse complement strand
TCCACCCCTGTCCCGCGGCGAGCGGGACCGTGCCGCACGTCGGCGGCCCGCTCCTGCCGAGCGGCCCGCGACAGGTGCTGATCGCCGGCCTCCCGGCGGCCACGATGGGCGATCCGGCGTTCTGCGCCGGGGGCCCCGCCACGGTGCTGATGGGGTCGCCCACCGTGCTGGTCGAGGGCCGGCAGGCCGCGCGACTCGGCGACCCGACGGCTCACGGCGGCACGATCACGGGAGGCTGCCCCACCGTCCTGATCGGCGACTCGGGCGGCGGCGCTGGCTCGCCGCAGGGCCGAACCCTGATGGCGGCCGCCGCGGCCGGCGCCGCCTTCACCGAGACCAACTGCGGTGAGGGCCGGGCGGAGGACGCGGAGACGTCGGCCGGTGACGAGTGGATCGAGCTCGAGCTGGTCGACGACACCGACGACGAGAGGCCGGTTCGCTTCCATCGCTGTCGTATCGTCTCACCGAGCGGGTTGGTGCACGAGGGCTTCACCGACCGCGAGGGCGTGGTCCGCTTCGAGCGTCTGGAGTCCGGGGAGTACCGGGTCGACCTGCCGGATCTCGATCGCGAAGGGTGGGAGCCGCTGTGATGGAGATCCTGGACTCCGTCGAGGTGGATCGCGCCGCGCTCGTCGCGGAGCTGCGGCGGGGTGTGCTCTGGGCGGTGATCGATGGCGCGCTCGATCCCGGACTCGCGGACCAGCTCTACGCCGAGCGGGCGTTCGGCGTCGTCCCGCTGTTCGAGGGCACCTCCGCGGCGGATCTGCGCGCCGTGGGCCCCTACCTGGTCCGGCTCGATCGGGCCGGCTACGACCGGCTCGCCCCGGGCTGGGAGGAGCCGTGGGGCGTGTTGCTCCGGTCCGATCGGCCCGGGTCGATCCTGGCCGAGCACCTGCGCAAGCTGCTCTACGTGCGCACGCCGTCTGCCGAGCGACTCTACTTCCGGGTCTACGACCCGCGGGTCCTGCGACCGTTCCTGACGGCCTGCGACCGGGCCGAGCTCGGCGCCGTCTTCGGCCCGATCGAGGCGTTCGGCTGGTCGCGGCTCCAGGAGCAGGCGCTCTTCGTCACTCCGCGGGATCGGGACGGGAAGCCGACCGCCGAAGCCTGGCCGTTCGCGATTCGGGAGGCCCACCTGAAGGCTTTCCGGCGCTCGGCCGAAGCCCGGCTCGAGGCGGAGATCGCCGATCATCTCCGGGCCCACTTTCCGGAGCGATGCGCGGGGCTCGACCGGCGGCTGGCCATGCTCGTGAAGTCGTTGATCGCCGCCGGCCGCCGGCAGGAGCTCACCACCACGCGCGACCTCGCCCTCTACTCGGCCGCGGTCTTCGCCACCACCGAGGAGCTCGACGGCGCTCCGCCCGCTTGGGCGCGCGGGATTCTTCTCGACCCCAGCCGCCCGCCCGGCGCTCGGGCCGATCGGATGGCCGCCGCGGCCGGGGAGCACCTGATCGGGGGGAGCGATGGCTGAGCCGGGGCGCTACCAGGAGAGCGTCAGGCGGGGGCGGGCCCTGCCGGATCACGATCCGCGGGAGCCGACGGTCGGCTGCCGGTCGAACGTGGAAGGGGAGGGCCCACTCGAGCCCGAGCCGGCCCGGTCGCTCTCCTGGCTCGCGGTCCGGGTCGAGGATCCCGACGGCACCGGCCTTCCCGAGGAGCGCGTGCGGGTCGAGCTCGACGGCGGTCGGGTGCTGACGGGAACCACCGGCCCGGACGGCTCGGTTCGCTTCGACGAGGTGGAGCAGGACCGCGGCGTGGCCAGTCTCGAGACCGAGGACGACCAGTGACCGAGCCCGACGACTTCACGCCCGAGGTCGAGGCCCGCACCGCGGCCGTCGCCGTGATCCGGAGGGCCGCCTTCGAGGTCACCGCGATGGAGGTGCCCGACCTCTGGGATCCGTCGAGCGAGTCGCTCGCCGTCGGCTGGACCATTCGGGATCCCGGGCGGCGGATTCGTCGCGGGCGGGTGGTTTACACCGTGCTCGACGCCAACGGCGACCAGGTCGAAGCCCTGGTGGTGCCGCTCACCGAGGGAGAGCTCGCCGCCGGGAGCCATCGGCTGCCGGAGGCCCGGCAGTGGGACGGCACCCTGCCGGAGTCGTTCGGGCGCCCGGAGGGGTCGCGCGCGACCGCCGAGCTGGCGCCCTTTGTTCGGGTCGAAGTCTGGAACACCGACGAGAACGCTCCCGAGGCGGGCGATGGAGTGCATCGCGACGGGCTGGCCCGTCCCACCACTCGAGCCTGGGAGCTCTGCGCCGTGCGGGGCCGGGTTGCCACGATCGACTGCATCAGCTCCGCTCGCTGGGCTCGGGAAACCTGTATCCCGTATCCGGAAGAGGAGACGCTCTTCGGCGAGGAGCGGAACCTCGGTCAGGTCTCCCTTCGGATCGAGGTGAAGAACGTGGCCCCGGGCGCGTCGGCCTCCATCCAGGTCTACCGGATCGTCGATCCCGACGATCGCTCGCGCGATCGTCCCTATCTGTCTGGTGGTGGGACCGGTCAGCCCGGTCTGGAGAATCTCACCGTGCGGAACGGCCGGGTGGTCCAGTCCAACGGACACATGCCGTTCGTTCGCTTCGTGGAGTATGGTGAGCACTGGGTCCTGCCGGGCCGGAACTATTACTGCTTCCGGGTGTCCTTCGGCTTCGGCCCGATGGTCGACGCGTCGTCCCGCGACTTCGTCGGTGATCCGGATGCCTGCCTTCGGATGCTCTTCACGGTCTTCGTGCACCATCCCGACCGCCGGTTGACCGACAGCCTGCAGGAATCGGAGGACGTCGCGGCGGCCATCCGCCGCCAGGACGACTTCCGGGTCTTCTTCCAGGGTCCGGGCCGTCCCGACTTCGAGGCGCTCTACCAGAGCTACCGGCACCGCTACATCGTGGTCTTCAGCTCGCACGGGTCCTCGGGCTGCGCGCACGCCGAGCATCCACGCCTGATCCGGCGGCCGACCCCCGACGATCCAAATCCGGACGATCCCGGACCGCGGCTCCGGCTCCTCGGCGAGGGGTTCGATCCGGACCAGGACTGGTGTCCGCCGCCCAACGCGACCGGTCGAGCCGATCTCGATCGGATGGAGCGGCGGCTCCAGAGCCGCGACCGCACCCGGTACGCTGACGTGCAGCACTACGGGTGGTGCCAACAGCGCGGCTGGGTCATCCAACGGCTCAACCTGGGCGAGGCGGGGGACGCGCGGGGGGCGATCAGCCTGATCGGCATGGGGCGGATCTTCGCCGATGCGGAGATCCCGGGTGTGCAGATCAATCGCGGGTCGGACTGGCGCTACCTCGGTCGCGACGAGGCTCCGCGGCTGGCCTTCATGGCGGATGCCTGTCAGTCGGTGCTCACCCCCGATCTCGGGCACGCCTTCCACCGGTCCGGCACCCGGTTCTTCCACGGCTGGCACTACTCCTGTGCGGACGATGTCGGCCTGCTGCGCGCCTTCTTCGACCGCTGGCTGCAGGCGCCGCAGGGCGGCGTTGCGGCGGATCCGGAGCGATTCGTCGCAGACTACCAGGCGGTGGCCGCGCATCCGTACCGCGACCGGTATCACCCGCGGGTGATGGAGGACGGCGTGGTGCACACTCCAGGCGCGGCTCCGGACGCCGCGGCGCGGGCCCTCGAGTGACGCCGGTCGAGCCGCTTCGCGAGATCGCCGCCCGGCTCGAGGCGGCCGGGATTCGCGACGCGCGGATCGTGCCCGGTCCGGTCTCGACCGAAGCCTGGCCCTCGATCGGCCGCCGGGTCGAGCTGACCAGCGGCAGTGTGCTCCGTCCGGCGGCGCCGATCGCCGTCTTCTTCGATCCGGATGGACGGGTGGTCGGCTGGCGCGACCACGGGCGACGGGGCGCCGGTGCCAAGCCCGCCGCCGATCCGACCGGCATTCGCGAAGCGATCGTCGGCGAGCTCGGCCTGGGCGGCGCCACCCGGCTCGGCGGCGTCCGCGCCGTGCTCCTGCCGCCGCTCGGCTGGACGCTCGAGGTCGGGCTCTTTCCCGCGCCGCTCCCGTGGCCCGCGCGGGCGATCCGGGTTTGGCTCGATCCCGCCAGCAGGAAGGTCATCCAGTGCCGCTTCAAGCCCGAGGAGGAGGAGAGATGACGGAAGCCGAGGCCATCGCGCTGGCCGTCGCGCGACGCGACGGGCTCGGCGCCGAAGGACGCGAGCCGGCCCACGCCGAGCGGGTGATCGTGGAGTGGCCGCTCGAGCTGCCCCCGGAGCGCCGGCTCGACCGGGTCGCCTGGCTGGTCCGCCTCGTGGGCGAGGAGGGCGCGACCGACCTGGCGATCGACGACGAGAGCGGCCGGGTGCTTCGCGCCGCCCATTCGCGATGAGCGACGGCGACCAGCGGGTCCGGCGGGCCGAGGCCCTGGTGCGCGACCTGTTGCGCCGGCGACTGGTCGCGGCCGCGATCGATCCCGAGCCGCTCGAGCGGTTCGTCGAGTGCCGTGGCGGAGCGCCGAAGCCGGTTCGGGACGGGTCGGAGGTCGCGGTGGCCACCTGGCGCCATTGGAGTGACGTCGAGGAGCGCTCGAGCGGCGCTGACGGAGAGCTTGCCGGCTGGCGAATCCAGCGGCTGGTCGATCCGCCCTCCGATGCGACCCTGACCGACGAGCTCGCGGTCGCGGCCGCCGCCCTCGCCATCGAGCTTCCCGGCGATGCCAGGCTCGCGCAGGTGACCCACCTGACGGTCGCTCCGGGCCGGCGGCTGGCTCGGGTGGAGTGGCACCGCTACCACGATGGGATTCGGGTGGCGGGCGATCAGCTGGTCGTCTACGTCCACCCGGAGACCAGGCAGGCGGTCCAGTGCCTCCGCCGATGGCGCGCGCTTCGGCTCTCGACGGGTCCACTGCCCCCTCTTGCCCTGGAGCCCGGGGTCGAGAGCGGTTCGGCGTAAGCGGTCGCACCAGCACGTCCCTCGGGGGCGAGCGCCGGCCCTCGGGGCCACCAATCCCCTCCGCCATTGCCCTCCGCCGGTTTGGACACGACCTTTGCGGGGTAGGCCCCCAAATCGGCGCCGCCCTCAACGCGGAGCTAGCCATGTCTCACCATGCCGAAGTGCTCGTGCTCTCCTTCCTCGCCGTCGGTGCCACGGCCTGCGGCGCCGCCCAGAAAGAAGCCGAAGAGGCGCTCGACCGCGCCGACCGCTTCTATGGCGCGATGCAGACCGAGGCGATGAAGGTCGTCCCCTCGCTGACCGCCCCGATCGGGGACAGCCTCGAGGTGGCCAAGCAGCTGATGGCCGCCGGCAAGTACCGCGAGGCGCAGGCCAAGGCGGTCGATGTCGCAGGCGAAGCGGTCCGGGTCGCGAAGTTGGTGCCCAGGAAGCGCGACGAGCTGGACAGCACCTACAAGTCCATCTCGGTGGAGATCACCTACCCGGTTCGTCAGGTGGTCAACCGGATTCGCCAGCTGAACACCTCGGGGGCGCTCCCGAGGGGTCTCTCCCGCGCCGGCTTCGACTCCCTGAAGACGGACGTCACCACCTGGGAGGACGCCTGGAAGGCGGCCCAGGATTGGTATCAGAAGGGCGAGATCGACTCGGCCGCCGGGCGGGCCGCCGCTCTGAAGGCGAGTGTCCAGGCCGCGATGAGCGTCCTGGCCGTCAAGTGACCCAAGGTGGTGGCGCCGTGAGGGGGGCCTTCCGGCTGGCCGCGCTGGGTGTGACGCTGGCGCTCGCGCTTGGCTGCGGCGAGCGCCGGCGACAGGAAGCGGAGGCGGCCGTCGAGCGCGCCGAGCGAATGGTCGCGGGGGTCGAAGAGCGGGCGGCCAAGATCGTGCCCGACCGCGCCCGGGCGCTGGCCGAGTCGCTCGCGGTGAGCAAGGAGCGCCTCGCCGCCGGCGAGCTGGTTGGCGCGACCGAGACCGCCCGCCAGGTGCAGGTCGACGCGATCGAGATCGCCAACTCGCTCGCGTCCACCAGCACCAGGATCTCGGGTGACTTCATGGCCTTCAGCGCCGTGCTGCCGGGACGCGTCGAGCGAATCGAGCGCCGCGTCCGCCAGCTCTCGGGTGCGCAGTTGCCCGCGGGGATCGACCGGGCGGGCTTCGACGCACTGGCCCGGGAGCTGCCGGTCTGGCGCGACGAGTGGAAGGCCGCGGTGAAGGCCTTCGAGACGGGAGAGCTTGGCACGGCCTCGGCGAAGGCCGACGAGCTCAAGCAGAAGGTGATGGCCGCCGAAGAGTTGCTCGGGCTGACCTGACCCTCGCTCCGGCGCCGGACGTCGCCCGGGTGTGCCCCGGTCGTCGCCCCGGCCTGACAGACCCCGCCGTCAAGGAATCCCTCGCTCGGCGTCGTGGAAGAAGTACCGGCCCCGCCAGCGGGGACGTTCGGTCGCCGTGGCGATGTGATAGCCGATCAGCAGGTTGGCCTCAGCGTAGGTGACGCCCGCCCGCCAATCGATCCCCTGCTCGAAGGTGTCGCGCGGCGTGTGGTGAACCCTCCCAAACCAGGCCTGCTGGGTCGCGCGACCGTCTCGCGCTCCGTCGCCGCTCCGCCGACCCGGGAAGAGCATCAGACCGGGGATGCCGCGTTGCATGAACGGGTAGTGGTCGCTCCGCGTGAAGATCCCCATTTCCGGCAGCGGGTCTTCGCTCCCTTCCACGCCGAGCCGCGCGAAGGCCGCTTTGGCGACCTCGTCCAGGGTCGAGTATTCCGCCCCGTACGCGACGAAGTCGCGAACCGGATTGGTCATCACGAAGTTGTCCAGGTTGACGTTGGCGACGATCGAGGCCGCCGGCACCGGCGGGTTGCGGGCGAAGTAGTCCGAGCCCAGGATGCCTTTCTCCTCCCCCGTCACCGCCAGGAAGATCACCGACCGGCGCGGGCGGGGCAGCTCCGCGTACGCCCGCGCCAAGGCGAGCAGCACCGCGGTGCCGCCGGCGTTGTCGATCGCGCCGTGGTAGACGCTGTCGCCATCGACGGGGGTGCCCACGCCGACGTGGTCGAGGTGAGCGGTGTAGACGACGTACTCGTCCGCGAGCGCCGGGTCGCTGCCCTCGAGGACCGCGCCGGCGTTCGAGGCCTGGAGCTCGCGATGCTCGAACCCTGCTTGCAGCTCGAGCGTCGCGTCGATCGGGAAGGAGCTCGGCCCTCTCTCGAGGGCGCCGACGATCTCGCTGAGCGAGCGACCCGCGATCTGGAGGAGGCGGTCGGTGCCCGTGTCGGTGAGCCGCACCGCGGGGCCTCGCTCGAAGAACGGAGAGTGCGGCTCGCCGGTCTCGTCGAGCCAGCCGAAGCCCTCGAGCTGGCCGAGCTTGTCGCCCACGACTTCGGCCGGGCCGGGGAACAGGGTCACCATTCCCACCGCGCCGTGGGCCAACGCGGTCCGCTCCTTCATCGCCAGCGCCGCGTAGTGGGCCCGGATGTCCGGAGGCAGCGCGCTCGGCCCGCCGAAGAGGGTCACGACCAAGCGGCCCCGGACGTCGATACCCTGGTAGTCGTCGTAGCCATGCGCCGGCGCGCTGACGCCCCAGCCGACGAACGCGAGCGGCGCCGATTGCTCCACGCTCCGGGCCGACTTGTCGGCATGGACGAAGTAGTCCTTGCCGTATTCGAGTGGTGCGGTCCGACCCCTGGTGGTGAGCCTTGCCGAGGTTACCTCGGGCCGGACCGACGAGTAGCGAAGCGGCACCTGCGGTAGGTAGCCGTCGCGGGGGCTGAGCGCTCGGAGTCCGAGCTGCTCGAGCTCCGCCGACACGTAGCGCGCCGCGACCTCGGCGCCCGGCTGTCCGGTCTCCCGTCCCCGGAGCTCGGCCGCCGCGAGAAAGCCGACGTGGGGTCGGATCCAATCCGGCCGGATCCGTCCGAGGAGGAGGTCCTGGGCGCTTCCCTCGTCGACGATCGGCAACAGCAGTTGCGACGGCGTCGCCCCACCCCGGTGGACGGTGTTGTTGGCGACCACCCACCGGATCTCCGTGACGTTGTCGCCGCCGGTGTTGAGGTTGCGGTCGTGAAGCGGGAACTCGCTGCCCGAGATCCAGAGCCGGAGCCGGTGCCCGGGCGCGAAGTGGTGCGCGGTTGCCTTGAGGCTCACTTCCACGCGAGTCACCTGGCCCGGGCTGAGCCAGACCTCCCTCGTCATTCCCTCACGATAGCGGGCGCGCAGCACGCCGCTGGCCACGTTCCAGGCCCGGCCGTCCTGGTCGACGTCGAGCAGCTTGGCCGTGAAGTCGGTGTCTCTGGCATCCGACGAAACGAAGAGCACTGCCTTGACCGCGCCGACCACCGTGAGCCCTCGCTCGAGCGGCGCCGTGGTATAGCTCAGCAGGTCGGCTCGGCTCTCGAGGTCGGCTTGGTCGAAGGCGCCGGGTTGGTCCTTGGGGTTCCCGGTGCAGCAGACCGTGCCACCCCGGCTCGGGAACGGGTCGGCCGGGTCGTACCGGAAGCGATCGGACCCCGCGGGCGGCAACGCGGTCGAGAGCCCGCCACGCCGCTCGCCGCGGTCAGACTCGCTCGCGCCGGTCAGGTAATAAGGCGTCTGGGTGGTTCCCGGCACGGGCCACTCGGGCGCGGACCGCCACTCGTTCCGGCCCATCAGGTAGTACTGATACTTGGGCCGCGACGTCACCCCGTTGTCAGCGCCCTTGAGCCAGTGATCGAACCAGTCGAGGTAGATCTGGAAGTAGGGCAGCCGCGCGTCGCCGAAGCCACGTTCGCCCACCGTGGTGGACGCGCCGGCCGCTTCGGAGCGGCAGTGCTCCGTCGGCGACATGATCACGAACTGGTTGTCGCGGCCCCGCGGGCTCATGCCGTTCCGGCGCATCAACTCGGCGAGATAGAGCGTTTGCTCCGGGGTGACGTCGAACCAGGAGTTCACGTGGAGCGTAGGAACGTCGAACCGATCGTGGTCCCGGATGTAACCCATCTGATCCCAATAGGGATCCGCCGGCTTGTGGGTGACGAAGTCCCGGAAGTCCGACGGCGGATAGCCCGCGCGGTCCGCCATGGTGGCGAGCGGCAGGCTCCGCAACATGGTCGGGAAATCGAGCGAAGCGAGGTCACCGGTCCGGCCCCTCACCTTGGAGCCGGCGCCCCCCATCCACCCGAACAGCGCGCTCAGGGTGATCGTTCCACCCTCATAGGTGCCCCAGTTGGTGTAGAACCCGCCGGCGGGCCCCATCGCCCCGCTCGCGGATTGCGCGATCATCGCCGTGTGGGCGGGGTGCCGGAGCTTCGCGGCGAGGAGCTGGACCTCGCCCATGTACGAACAGCCGTAGGTGCCGACCTTGCCCGTCGACCACGCCTGCCTCGCCAGCCAGTCGATCGTGTCGTACCCGTCTTCGGCATCCTTCATCTGCACCGCGAACTCGCCCTCGGAGCGGAATTTTCCACGGATGTCCTGCGTCGCCACGAGGTAGCCTTGTCCCGCGAAGAATCGGGCCGGCTCGGTGACGTAGGGCATCGCCGCCTTGTTGTACGGCGTCCGGATCAGGATCACCGGGAGTCGATCGCCGGCGTCGACCGGGCGATAGAGATCGGTGGCGAGTCGGATGCCGTCGCGCATCGCTACGCTGACGTTGGAGTCGACCTCGAACCGAAACCGGGGTGCCGGCATCGGGTAGGGCCCTTCGGCCACCTGGCCGACGAGGGGCGTGGCGGCGAGGCAGCCGACGGCGAGGGTTGGAATCATTAGGCGTCGATCGAGCATGGGCAGCCGTCGGAATTGGTTTCCCGGACGGTATCCGGGCTCGAGTCTCTTGCCAAGCGCCCTGGGCACCGGCTCAGCCTCCGTGTCCACCGTCGGGCTCTCGTCGGCCGGTCCGTCGATGACCTCGTGGTCAGGAGCCTCCGTCGCGAGAGCCGACGATCGCCGCGAGCGAGTCGAGCAGTTGCCCCGCCGGGGCGCCACGGGGGCCGGTCCTGCTACGAGGTCGCGGGTCCGATCGT
Source organism: Gemmatimonadales bacterium (assembly GCA_050184075.1). GTDB lineage: Bacteria > Gemmatimonadota > Gemmatimonadetes > Gemmatimonadales > GWC2-71-9 > SHZU01. The sequence continues at coordinate 3,376 of JBFXAS010000138.1, read as the reverse complement.
CACCGGCCATGGAGGTGAGTGACACCGTGCTCAAGGCCATCGCGGCGACCCCGGCCATCGAAACCATGCCCCGAATCTCTCCGGACGGCCGGTGGCTCGCCGTCGTCACCGACGAATCGGGACCCAATCAGGTGGTGGTGCAGGCGCTTGAGTCGGCCGGCGAGAGGGTGTCCTGACGGTGGTGGTCAAATGGCCGGCGGTGCTCCGGGCCCAACGGGCGGGTAGTGCGGCTCGGTGAAGCGCCGGCGAGGCCTTGCCCGCATAGTCCGCCTCGAGCCGGGCGTCAGAGGGCCTCTAAGCGCGAGTCTCGGCCTCGCGCAGGGCCTCCTCGACGCTATCCGCCGACGAGCGGTCGCCGTGGGTCACGCGGCCCGCCGAACGGTCACGGCCCGTGGCGAATCGTCCCGCTCGGCGAGGGCGAGGCCTGGCTCCCGATCCGCGCGAAGCTTCCCATCGCCTGGATCGCCATCTCGCTCACGCCGCCCGCCGGCGAGATCGAGAACGTCGCGAACAGGCCGCCCGTCCAGGTCGCGTCGAGCGTCAGGCGGAACACGTCGTAGTGCCAGTGGCGGAGCACGCCTTCGGCGCCGTTCGGAATCCGGAATCGGAGCGTTCCGTCCTCGAGGCTGACGGTCACGTCGCCGTAGATCGGGCTTCGATAGGTTCCGGCCATCCGCTCCAGAGGAAGGGACGGCCGGGTGTCTTTGGCTCGACGCGCCTCGAGCGCCACCTCGCCGGCCCCCGCGAGCATCCCACCTGCCCTGGTGGCCGCGTGCAACTCGGTCGTCCAGTCCCGGACCGGCGCCCCCAGGTGGGCGTCGATGATCCGGTAGGCGAGCGACTGCGGCAGCATCTTGTCGATCTCGCCGTTCGAGAGCACCGCGAAGCCCAGCCGCTCCTCGGGCACCAGCCCCACCATCGCCAGGAAGCCGACGATGCCGCCGGTGTGCCAGACCACCTTGCGGCCGCGGTAGTCGTTCATTCGCCAGCCCAAGCCGTAGTTCCAGAAGTGGGTGCTCGGGCTCAGGCTGTCGACCAGCGCGATCCAGCCCGCCGGACGGATGATCGACTGCGGTCGGTGCATTTCCCGGAACGTCTCGGCCCGGATCAGCGCCCGGCCCTCGTGGGTGCCTTCGCCGAGCAGCAGCCGGAGCCACTGCGCCAGGTCGCGCGCGTTGGAGATCACCGAGCCGGCCGAGGCGGCGTTGTCGTAGCTCTGCCAGGGGATGGTGGTGAGCGTGCCGTCGATCACCAGGTGCGGCATCGCGACGTCGGCGCCGCGCCTGGCGTCGTCGATCGAGACCGGTCGCTTCGGCAGCGGACAGTAGAAGCAGTGGGTGAACGCGGTCGAATCGAAGAAGCGGGAGATGTCGATCGTCGTCGACCGCATCCCGAGCGGCTCGAGCAGCCGCTCCGCGAGCAGGTCTTCCCAGCGCTTGCCCGCCGCGGCCTCCGCCACCAGACCCGCGGTCGCGTACATCATGTTGCTGTAGTCGTAGGCGCTGCGGAACGGGATGTTGGGCTCGATGTGGCGGGTGCGGCGGACGATCTCCTCCCGGCTCGCCGTGAGGAGCCCGTTGTGGAGTCCGGTCACGCCGACTCGGTGGGAGAGCAGGTCGCGGAGCGTCACCTCGCGCGTGACCCAGGGATCCCAGAGCTCGAACCAGGGCAGGTGGCGGGTGACGGGGTCGTCCCAGGAGAGCGCGCCGTCGTCCACCAGCATCGCCAGCAGCGCCGAGGAGAACGCCTTCGAGGTCGAGCCGATCTCGAACAGCGTCTCGGTCGTCACCGGCTCGGGCCGGCCCGCCTGGCGCTTGCCGTAGCCTTTGATCAGCGCGATCGAGTCGCCGCGGACGATCACCACGGCGACGCCGGGTACGTCCCACCGCGCGAGCGCCTGGTCGACGTAGCGGTCGAAGCCGCTCAGAGGGTCGCGCTGCGCGACACCGGCGGCCGGCAAAGTCAGGGCAGCGATGCCGAACGCGACCGCGGCGACGCGGCTGGTGCGTACCCTTCGCCGTCTCAGGAATCGTTCGATCACGGAGCCCTCTTTCTCCATCGCCAGCGCCGCTCGGCGCCCACGGGGCGGCCCCTGGCGCCGCGAGTCTCCTCGACGCGGCGACGGTACGCGGTGCTAGCCGGCCTCCGCTCGGATCTCCCGAAAGAGCCGCGGCAGATCCACGGTGAGCTCGGCGACCTCGCGCCGCGGCTGCCAGCTGAGCTGCTCGGCTGCGATCTGGGGCCGTTCGTCGTCGGGCCGCCAGCATTCCACGAGTCGCGCGTCGAGGTCCACGATCCAATAGAGCCCGACGCCGGAGCGCTGATACCGCCGCCGCTTGGTGATCCGGTCGTACCGCGCGGTGGAAGGCGAGAGCACCTCGGCGATCAGCATCGGGATGCCGAACTCCGGCCATTCGACCGGCTCGCGGTCCTCCACGAGGGGCACGACGAACAGATCGGGCTGCGCGACCTGCTCGCCGCGGAGGTCGAGGTCGGCCGGCGCGACGCAGGTGTATCCCAGCCGGTGGGCGCGAACGTAAGCCGATACCCGGTCGTAGAGCGCCATCACGGCGCGCTGGTGCGGCCCGGCCGGGCTCGGCGTCACAAGCAGCTCGCCGTCGATGAGCTCGTAGCGCATCCCGTCGTCGGGGAGGGCGAGCACTTCGGCGCGAGTCCAGCGTCTGACCTGGGAGGCCATGTCCATAGGCTATGCTCGGCCAAGGGGGAGGGGCAAGGGACCATGTCCCCACGATGGGATCCGGCGGCAGGCGCCCGGCAACCGAATCCCCGCCGGCCAGCGGCGATCCGATGCGGGCCATCTTCCCGACGTATCGTCAGTTGGCTGTCGAGGAAGGATCCAGGATGCCGCCCAGGAGATCATGTCCGCCCGCTCGACTCCCGAGCGCCGGAGCCTCGGCCTCGCTCCGGGCACCGCCTTCACGGGTGCGACTTTCGGGGCCTCGCGCGCGGGACTAGCTTTGCTGATTCTCACCCCGACACCCGAGGGATCTATCTCGCGAGATCGCGCGTGGATCCGGCCACGCGTGCCGGATCCGGGCCGGCATGCTGGACCGGTCTCGGACTGCTCCGCCGATGGGTGATTCCAGCCGCCTCGGAGCGGCGCTGACTGGCCGCTACCTGCTCGGGCAGGAGCTCGGGGCTGGCGGGATGGCCACGGTCTACCTCGCCGAGGATGTCCGCCACGGGCGCCGGGTGGCGCTCAAGGTGCTCCGACCCGAGCTGGCCGCGGTGATCGGGGCGGAGCGGTTCCTCGCCGAGATCAAGACCACCGCCAACCTCCAGCATCCCCACATCCTACCGCTGTTCGACTCCGGCGCTGTCGACGGCACGGTGTTCTACGTGATGCCGTTCGTCG
>JBFXAS010000137.1:0-13280 GCA_050184075.1 Gemmatimonadales bacterium | reverse complement strand
CCAGGCGGTGGGCCTGCTGCCGACGGTCTGGGACAACGAAGCGGGAGGCGCGATCGTCGGCCTGCGCCTCCGCAGCAACTACCTCGGGCGCTTCGGCAAGGGCCTCGCCGAGTGGAGCTACTCGACCGAGAAGGTCGAGGGCGCTGAGCGACGGGACAGCCACTGGTACGGGCGGCTCGAGAACCCGACCTGGCTCCGGATCCCGCGAACCGACGTCGGGGTCGAGGCCTTCGACGTCGAGGGTCGGATCGGGGCCAGCGTCTGGTTCGACCACCAGCGCAAGAACCACTTCAACTTCGGTCCGACCACCCATTTCGGTGGGAGCGTCCGCTGGGTCGCGACCAACGACCTGAGCTATCTCGATCCGCTGCTCTACGACGACGCCGGCACGGTCGAGTCGGAGTGGTACCTCGAGAGCGCCGAGCGCTGGGGCCGCTGGACGGTGTCGGGTCGGCTGGCCCTGGCGGGCGGCGTGGAGTACCGTAATCGAGGGGTGGGGACCGCGACCGACGATCGCTACGACGCGCAGGGCTATTTCCGGGGCAGCATCCTGGCCACGGCCCGCCGCCCGCTCGATCGGCGATCGAACCTGTCCCTGCGGGTCTTCGGCGGGATCGTCGAAGCGGACCACGACGTGGTCCGGCAGCGCTGGTTCGGCGTGGCCGGCGCGGGGCCGTACGATCAGCTCCGCAATCCGCTCGTCCGCTCGCGCGACGCGCTGCTCACGGGCGACGTCCACTTCCAGCAGCCGGGCGACGGCAACGTGCGCGGCCTGGATCCGACGCTCCTGGTGCCGCGGCTCGCGGCGGGCACCATCGAGGTGGACCGCTCGGTCGTGCGCCGGCCCCGCAAGGCGATCGCGCGGGAGGTGCGGGTCGCGGTGTTCGGCGACCTGGCCTGGACCGACGGGTTCTTCTCGACCCGCTCGACCAGCGACGTGGCGGCCGACGCCGGGATCGGGCTCCGGCTCCGCCACCGGATCGGGGAGACCGACTTCACCACCCGGCTCGACCTGCCGCTGGTGGTGAGCCACCCCGACCGGGGCCAGGGCGGCAGGGAGCCGTTCGCGCTCCGCTGGGTGTTCGGGATCGAACGTTAGGCAGCTGCTCATCGCGAGGAGGTTCGGGATGCGACGGACTTGGGTCGGGTTGATGGCGGGTCTCACCCTCGCCGCGGGCGCGCTCGAGGCGCAGGGCCGGGCGTTCGCGCCGGCGGACTGGTACAAGCTGGCCACGCTGAGCTCGCCGGCGATCTCGCCCGACGGGCAGTGGGTGGCCTTCACCGTCACCACGGTGCGGGAGAAGGAGAACAAGCGGCACTCGGAGGTCTGGCTGGTCTCGAGTCAGGGCGGCGAGCCGAGCCGGCTCACCAGCCCGAGCCTGGAGAGCTCCAACCCGCGCTGGTCGCCCGACGGGCGGCTGCTGCTCTTCAGCTCCAACCGGCCGCCGAGCCGCGCCCGCACCTGGGCGCTCCGGATGGATCGGCCGGGCGGCGAGGCCTTCGAGGTCGACAGCCTGCCGAGCGGCTCGTATTCCGCGGACGGGACCACGGTGGTCTGGACCGACTCGGCCGAGGTCGCCAAGGGCGAGCCCAAGACCACGCCGTGGGACAAGATGGAGCCGATGGCCCGGCCGCCCCACGGCGCGATCACCCAGCCGCTCGATCCGGCACGCTTCGACGGCCGGCACCTGACCGAGATGCGCTACAAGGCCAACGGCCGTGGCTTCCTGCCGGGACCGCGCGAGGCGCGGCAGTGGCATCCGGCGCAGCTCTGGGTCCGGACCGTGGGCGGCGGCAAGCGGATGATCACCAACGCGGCCTATTCGCACGGCCAGGCGGCGCTCTCGCCGGACGGGCGCTGGATCGCCTTCACCGCCGACCCCTCCCTCCGGCCCGACTCGGTGGTCCAGGCCGAGCGCGACTCCCTGGCCAAGCTCCCGTACGACGCCAAACGGGACGAGGCACCGAGGAACGCCAGCGACGTGTTCGTGATCTCGGCGACGGGCGGAGCGCCCCGGCGGCTCACCACCACGAACGGATTCGAGCGCGGGCTCGCCTGGTCGCCCGACGGGTCGCAGCTTGCCTACGCGGCCTCGCCGGCGCGGACCGAGCCCACGCGGATCTGGGTCCAGCCGGTGAGCGGAGGCCCGGCCGTGAACCTGCTCGGCGATTGGCGGTACGAGCCCGGCTGGTTCGAGTGGACGCCGGCGGGCATGATCGTGATGGAGGCGGCGGTTGGCGGGCGCGACGCCATCTTCGAGGTCGATCCGGCCACCCGGAAGATCACCGAGCTGGTGGGCGGCCGGCGGCGGATCAACGGAGTCTCCACCGACCGCCAGCATCGCTCGCTCGCCTACGTCGCCACCAGCGTCAACCGGCCAACCGAGCTCTACCTCTCCGACGCGCGCGGCCAGGGCGAGCGCCAGCTCACCAATCTCAACCAGGCCTTGAACGACGAGATCGCCTGGCCCGAGGCCGAGCGCTTCACCTACAAGAGCGTGGGCGGGCTCGAGATCGAGGCCTGGCTGCAGCAGCCGTTCGGCTACGAGCCGGGCAAGAAGTACCCGCTGGTCCTCTACATCCACGGCGGCCCGCACAGCGCGTACGGCGAAGGCTGGTTCGACGAGTTCCACAACCTCACCGGCGCTGGGATGTGGGTGCTCTACACCAATCCGCGCGGCTCGAGCGGCTACGGCGCCGACTTCACCTTCTCGACCCGGGGTCGCTGGGGCCTCGAGGACTACGAGGACCTGATGAAGGCCGTCGACATCGCCGCCCGGCGGCCCGACGTCGACTCGACCAGGATGGGAGTGACCGGCGGATCCTACGGCGGGTTCATGACCGCGTGGGTCACCACCCGCACCAGCCGTTTCAAGGCGGCCCAGGCCGACCGGATGATCAGCAACTGGTGGTCGTGGTACGGCGTCTCCGACGCCCAGGGGCTCACCGAGTTCGAGTTCTACGGGAAGCCCTGGGAGAACCCGAAGCTCTACGACCAGTTCTCGCCGATCCGTTTCGTCGACCGGGTCACCACCCCGACCCTGATCGTGCAGTCGGAGGAGGATCACCGCACCCCGATGGCGGACGCCGAGCAGTGGTACATCGGCCTCAAGAAGCGGGGGATTCCGGCCGAGCTGGTGCGCTATCCGCGCTCGACCCACGATCTCTCCCGCACCGGCGAGCCCTGGCTCCTGGTCGACCGACTCGGCCGGCTTCGGCAGTGGTTCGGCTACTGGCTGGGCGATCGGCGCTCGACCGTCGCGGGGAGTGGCTCGCGCTAGTCGGTGGCCGCGAGACCGGTTCCCCTCGTCGCGCCGCGTAGATCCCGGGATTCCAATCCGCGCGGCCGAGGGGACCGCACCATTGTTTCCAGTCCAGGTTGACCCCCGGGGCGGACCGGTCGTCCCCTCGCGTCACCCGGTCGTCCCCCACCGCTTGCCGGCCCCGAGGTGGCGCCCTACCGTATCGGGCTGAGAGAGCCCATTCGACAGGAGCGCACCGTGCGACACCTCGTTGCTTGCCTGACCGTCACCCTCGCCGGTCTCGGGTCGAGCGCCATGGCCCAGACCAAGGCCGACAGCGCGGCGCTGGTCACCACCGCCAAGGACTACATCGAAGGCTGGTACCAGGGCGACGCCGACAGGATGGCGCGCGCGCTGCACCCGGAGCTGGTGAAGCGGATCCACGGCAAGGACCCGACGACCGGCCGCTACCAGGTCGACAATCAGGGCGCGTCGCGGCTGATTCTCGGCACCGCCAGGGGCGGCGGCACCAGGACGCCGAAGGAGCAGCAACGCGGCGAGGTCACCATCCTCGACGTGTTCCGGGGCGCCGCGGTGGTGCGGGTCGACGCCGACGCCTGGGTCGACTATCTCCAGCTGGTTCGCGAGGGTGACCGGTGGCTGATCCTCAACGTCCTCTGGGAGCTCAGAACGTCCTGACCGCCGCCCGTAAGCGGTGGGCGGCCGCCGGGCGCCTCGCTCGAGGGAGCGACGCCGCCCGATGAGCGCCACGCCGACCGTCGCGAGGCCCGCGGGAGCGACCTTTCGTGCCTACGAGGTCGCGCTCCTGTCGGGCCTCGTCGCGCTGGTGTTCAGCGCCCAGGGCGTCACCACCGCGCTGGTCCAGGGGCGGGCGATCAGCTGGCAGTGGAACGTCGTTCACGAGCTGATCTACTTCGGGCTCTGGGGCGCCTTCGCGCCGATCGTCGCGCGGCTGGCCCGAGCCGTCTGGATCGAGCCGGGCGGCGGTCCGAAACCCTGGCTCGCCCACCTGGGGTTCGCCTTCCTGCTCGCGCCGGTCCAGGTCTCCGCCACCTACGTGGTGCACGCGCTCGGGCTCGCCGCCTTCGGCATGCTCGAGCCGTCGCGATTGGTCGAGTGGCTCGGCCGGCAGACGCTCTCGATCGTCATCATGAGCTTTACCGGAATGCTCTATTACTGGGTGATTCTCGGGGTCTACTACGCGGCGGCCTATCGGCAGCTCTACCTGGTGCAGCGGGCCGAGACCGCCGAAGCCAGCCTCGACGCCCTCAGGGCGCAGCTCCAGCCGCACTTCCTCTTCAATACCCTCAACTCGGTGACCGTGCTGGCCGAGGAGAATCCGCCGGCCGCGCGCTCGGTGTTGCTCCGGCTGAGCGATCTGCTCCGCACCGTGCTCCACCACGAGCCCCGGCGACTGGTTCCCCTCGCGGACGAGCTGGCGACGCTCGAGGGCTACCTGGAGATCCAGCGGGTCCGCTTCGAAGACCGACTCCGCGTCTCGATCGAGGTGGAGCCCGATTGCCGGAGCGCGCTGGTGCCGTGGCTGGTGCTGCAGCCCCTGGTGGAAAACGCGGTGCGTTACGCCGTCGAGCCGCGGGCGGGGGGCGGCGCGGTGGCGATCCGGGCGGCGCGGGTGGACGAGCGCCTCCGGCTGAGCGTCGAGGACGACGGCCCCGGCATGGCGGCCGACGCCTTCCTGGGCGAGACCGGCGGCGTGGGACTCGCCAACACCCGCGCCCGGCTCGCGAGCCTGTTCGGCGAGCGGCAGGCGCTCCGGCTGGAGACCCCGCCCGGTGGGGGCGCGCGGGTGGTGGTCGAGCTGCCGTGGCGGGAGGCGAGCTGATCGTGGCCCGGGTCCTGATCGTCGACGACGAGCGCTTGGCGCGAGCCGGGCTCCGGCGGGAGCTGGGCCGGCTGGAGGGGATCGAGGTGGTGGGCGAGGCGGCCGACGGCGCCAGCGCGGTCGACGCGATCGCGCGCTTCGAGCCCGATCTCGTCTTTCTCGACGTTCAGATGCCGGAGCTCGACGGCTTCCAGGTGATCGCGGCGGTCGGTCCGGAGCGGATGCCCTCGGTCATCTTTCTCACGGCTCACGATCGATACGCGCTCCGCGCCTTCGAGACCGACGCGATCGACTACGTGCTCAAGCCCGTCGACCCCGCGCGCCTCGCCCGGGCGGTGGAGCGCGCGCTCAAGCGGCTCCAGGCTCCCGATCCGGGCGCCCTGGCCGCCCAGCTCGCGGGCCTGCTCGATCGGCTCGGTCAGGCCCGCGGCGAGGCAGACCGGCGGATCCCGGTGGAGCACGACGGTCGCTTCCACTTCGTGCCGATCGAGGAGATCGACTGGGTCGAGGCCGCCGGCAACTACGTCCGGCTCCACACCGGCCGTCGGGTCCACCGGGTCCGCTCGACCTTGGAGCAGATCGAGCGTCGGCTGGGCGCCGGCTTCCTGCGGGTGAGCCGTTCCGCGCTGGTCGGTGAGCGGGCCGTCGAGCTGGTGGAGCCCTTCCTGAAGGGCAGCTACGTGCTGCTCCTGCGAGGTGGCGCCCGGGTCCGGACCGCCCGGAGCTATCGCGACCGGATCGAGGCGCTGCTCGGGCGCCGCCGTTAGGCGGTCCTTCCAGCCCCACCAGGCCGAGCACCGCGAGCAGCTCGGCGCTCAGCCCCGGGGTCGTCGGTGTTCGTCATGGCGGGGGTCGTCGAGGCCCGGCTCGTCCGCCGGCGCCAACGCGGGCGGGGTTCCCGGGATTCCTCGCTCGTCGCGGATGATCGGCGAGGCCTCGCTCGCCGCGCTCGAGGGATCGCTGATCGAGCCGATCCGGTCGACCGCTTCCGACCCGACTCTCCCTGGGACGCTCGGGGCGACGTCGACGATTGGCCGCCAGGCGCTCACTGCCTCGCGAGCCGACGCGGGCTGAACAGGGCGAGCGTGGCGATCGCGACGCCGCACACGACGACCGCCTCGAACCGGGCCGTGAGCATGAAGGCCACGGCCCCGAGCATGCCGGCGCTCTCGGTCGCGAACCAGAAGAGGATCGCCTTCGCGCCCGCCCGCCCGGCCCAGTAGCCCTGCTCGTCCTGGCCTGGCCCGCGCGCCGGAATGGCGCGGCGGAGCGACAGCAGCGCGAGGGCGAGCAACGCCGCGCCGACGCCGAGCACGATCAGTCCGGCGGCCGGAAAGAGCATTCGGTCGCGCAGGCCGCGCAGGTTGGGCAGCACGACGATCAGCACCACCGCGAGCACCGAGAGCCCGATCAGCATCGCGGCGTGCAGGGTGGCCACGGTACGGGGCGTGAGGGGTGTGGGCGCCGTGCTGGCCATGAGTCCGGCTCAGGTGTGGGTGAGAACCCGAAGGGTCCCTTCGGTGGCTGCGGCCGCGAGCGTGGTCGCGCTCGCGGCGATGAACCGGCTCGAGTCATGGAGGCTGCCCATGAAGCCGTCGCCGCTCGGAGACGCTTGACGGCTACCATCGGCATCGCCCTCTGGCAAGGGCGGTCTCAGGCCCTGCCGTAGAGCGCGCCGCTCAGGTACTTCATGCCCGAATCGACCGCGATGGTGACGACCGTCCGTCCCGGCCCCAGTCGCTCCGCCAGGTCGAGCGCCGCCAGCACGTTCGCGCCGGTCGAGGTGCCGGCAAAGATGCCCTCTTCGACGGCCAGGCGCCGGGCCATCGCCATGGCGGCTTCGGTCGACACGGCCCGAATCTCGTCGGCGAGGCCGTCGACCCACAGCGGCGGCACGAACCCCGGGCCCGCTCCCTCGATGCCGTGTGACCCGCTCGGGCCGCCGGAGAGCACCGCCGACTCGGCCGGCTCGAGCGCGACGATCCGGACGTCGGATCGGTGCTCCCGAAGTCGCGCGCCGGTGCCGCGAAGCGAGCCCGCCGTGCCGACCATCTGGACGAAGGCGTCGACCTCACCGCCGGCGTCGCTCCAGATCTCGTCCGCCAGCGCGCGGTAGGCGTCGAGCTGATCCGGGTTGTGGAGCTGGTTGGTCCAGTAGCTCCCGTGTTCCGCCGCGAGCCGCTCCGCCGTCTCGATCATCTCCAGCGTGAGGGCCCGGGTGGTGCCGCCGGTCGGGCTCGCGATCAAGGTGAGCTCCGCGCCCAGCGCCCGCATGTGGGCCCGCTTCTCCTTGCTGAACGCGTCGGAGGTCACGATCCGGAGGGGTAGCCGCTTGGCCGCACAGACCAGGGCGAGGGAGACCCCGGTGCTGCCGCCGGTGTACTCGACCACCGAGCCACCCGGGCCCTGCCGCTCGTCCGCCTCGGCGGCCGCCACCATCGCGAGCGCCATCCGGTCCTTCATGCTCCCCGTCGGATTCTCGAGCTCGAGCTTGAGCAGAATCCGCGCGCCGGATGCCGGCGCGAGGCGCTCGAGGGGGACGAGGCGGGTGGTGCCGATGGTGTCGAGCACGCTCATCTCGGAATCCAGGTTCAGGTTGGGGGCGGCCCGCCCACGGTAGGTCGGATGGCTCGCGCCGGCCGCCGCGGATCTGGGCCGGGAGCGGCCCTTCGCGATAGACCGATTGCTGGGGACGAGTTCCCGGGGCCGGACCTCGACGGTCGCGGTCGTCGGGGCTACCATGCACCCTGGCGCCCCGGCCCGAGCACCGATCTCGCTCGGCCAGGAGCCCCGGCCGTTGCCCAGGAGGCGCGATGAAGCCCTATGACAAGATCACGCTCGTTCCGAACCGACACCGGGTTCGGGAGCTTCGGACCTTCCGTGACCTGGTCGAGCTCTACTTCGATCGGGCACAGCGCGACGGCGACGACGTGCCCCTCGACTACGAAGGCGCGCGGGACGCCCGCTCCCGAATCAACCGGATGTTGCCCCGGGTGGTCCAGATCATCCGCGCCGCCGAAGTCGGCGCGTCACCGCGGGCCGGGTCGGTGACCGATCCGGGCGTGCCACGAGGGAGGGTGGACGTCCTCAACCGGGTCTTCAGCGCGCCCTACACGCCCGGGGTCGAGCAGGAGATCTTCGACGTGATCGACATGGCGCTCGGGGTCTACGACGCGAACCGGTTCATGGCGTTGGTCCGGACCGTGAACCCGCTCCACTACGCGGGGATGGCCGTGGGTCTGGTGACGGGCGGCCCGCGCCGGTTGGTCTCCGGGCTGTTCGGCCGCCCCAACCGGACGGAGCTCCGGCCCGCCGACCTGGCCCGGCTCGAGGCCGTGGCGGCGCAGCTGGCCGACAGCGAGGAGCTGATCGAGAGTCGCTTCGCCGCGCTGCAGGATCGCCAGGCCGCGCGCCAGACCGAGATCTCCCGTCAGCTCGCCGAGCTGGCCGAGCGACTCGACTTCGCGGAGCGGGTGCTGGCGCAGCGGCCTCCCCAGCAGCGCCTCGAGGCGGGGAAGGACCAGGAGATCATCACCCCCGTCTAGCGCGGCCGCCGGACCGGCCTCAGGGCCGCGGCCGGGTGGCGAAGAGAAATCGGGCGTAGCCGATCTCCGCCGCGTTCTTCATCAGCTCGACGTTTACCCAGGCCACCACCTCGCCGAAGGGCCGGTCCCGGATCGGCCACCGGGTTCGGTCGACGCGCCTGAGTTCGGCGTCGGTCAAGACGCCGAGCTTGCGTCGCCATTCGTCGTGAAAGCGCTCGATCTGCCCGCGGATGGCGTCGGCGGTGCCGGGCCAGCGCACGTCCTCTCGGGTCAGCCGCGCCGCGCCGAACGAGTGCTCCAGGGTCATCGACCACCAGAACGCGATGTGCCAGGTGAGCCAGCCGATGCTCGGCGGGCCGAGCTGATAGCCCTCCTCCTCGGGCCAATCGGCCTGCCAGGTTCCGTCGGGCTGGAGCCGAACGTGAGGCCCGGTGGCCGCGGGGCGCCAGAGACACTGCTCCGTCGTGAGCCCCTCCAGGTGATAGGCAGTGAGCCGCCAGGCGATCTCCAGCTGTCGAGTCAAGTAATCGAGCGCGTGCGTCATGCCCCGGCCTCCCTTCGATGACGCTCCACCGGGTCGCGCCGCCCGGCGTGCGGTCCGATCACGCGTCGCCGCTCGGCGCGAGGAAACCGAGCAGCTCGTCGCGGACCTGGTCCGGCACCTCCTCCGGCAGCCAGTGGCCGCCCGGCAGCGCGCGGCCCCGCACGTCGGCCGCGCGCTCCCGCCAGGTGGCGAGCACGTCGTAGAGCCGTTCCATCGCTCCCCCCTTTCCCCAGAGCACCAGCAGCGGACACTCGATCCGCCGGTCGAGGTCGGCCTCGTCGTGAGCGAGGTCGATCGTGGCCGAGGCCCGGTAATCCTCGCACATCGCGTGGAGCCGATCGGGCTCGGCGAAGGCTCGGGCGTAGCCGTGGTACACCTCGGGCGGGAGCGCGTCCGGGCCGAGCCCGCGAAACACCCAGTGGCGGAGCACCAGCTCGACCTTGTCGCCCAGCAGCGTCTCCGGCAACGGCGCCGGCTGGATCAGGAAGAACCAGTGGAAGTAGAGGGTGGCGAAGGCTTCGTTCGTGGTCCGGTACAGGGTGCGGGTCGGGACGATGTCGAGCAGGGCGAGTCGCTCGATGCGGTCGCGGTGGTCGAGCGCCATCCGATGCGCCACGCGAGCGCCGCGATCGTGGCCCACCACGGCAAAACGCTCGTGCCCGAGCCGCCGCATCACGGAGACCTGGTCCGCGGCCATCGCCCGCTTGGAGTAGCCCGCGTGGCCCTCGCCGTCGGGCGCGACGCCGCTCGCGCCGTAGCCGCGGAGGTCGGTGGCCACCACCGTGAAGCGCTCCGCCAGCGCCGGGGCCACCCGATGCCATTCGAGCAGCGACTGCGGCCAGCCGTGGAGCAGCAAGAGGGGCGGACCGCTGCCACCCTGGATGCCGGCGATCTCCACCTCGCCCGCATCGAGGCGGAAGGCCTCGAAACCGGGGAAGAGCTTGGGGACGAGCTGAGTGTAGGCGGTCATGCTCAATGATAGCCACCGGACCGGCGCCCGACGTATCTTGGGCCACGCTATTCCACCGGGGCTCCCACGACATCGCCCGAGCGGGACCAAACGAGACGAGTCGTCGTGGTGGGCGCCGGCGCGGCCGGTCTCTTGGCCGCGATCTTCGCCGCGCGGGGTGGCGCCAGCGTCAGCCTGCTGGAGCGGACCCGCGACGGCGGTCGCAAGATCCTGATCAGCGGCGGCGGACGCTGCAACATCCTGCCCTCGACTGTCGACGAGCGGCGGTTCGTCACCGACTCCTCACCGAATACGCTGCGCAAGATCCTGAAGAGCTGGTCGCTCGATCACCAGGTCCGCTTCTTCGAGGCCGAGCTGGGCCAGCGGCTGGTCGAGGAGCAGGAGACCCGGAAGCTCTTCCCGGCGTCGAACCGCGCGCGCGACGTGCGCGACGGGCTGGTGCGGATCGCCGAGCGGAGCGGGGCGCGCTTCCTGCCGGAGTGTCGGGTGACCGGGCTTGCCCCGATCGAGGGCGGCTGGCGAGTGAGCGTGGCCGGTCGCGAGGCGCTCGAGGCCGACACCGTCGTCGTCGCCACGGGCGGGCTCTCGGTGCCGAACACCGGGAGCGACGGCGCCGGTCTCGAGCTGCTTCGCGGACTCGGTCACACGATTCACGAGACCTATCCCGCGCTCACGCCGATCGTCGCCGAGCCGATCCCGTTCCCCGGGCTCGCCGGGGTGTCGCTGCCGGTGACGTCGCTCACGGCGTCCTCGGGTCGCGAGAGCGCCGGCTCGAGTGGCGGGTTCCTGCTGACCCACAAGGGCTACAGCGGCCCGGCGGTGCTCGACGTGTCCCACGTGGTGACCCGCTCGCCGCCGGAAGGCGAGGGCCGCGCGAGACTGGTGGTTCGCTGGTGCGAGCTCGACGACGACGGCTGGGCGGCCGCGCTCCAGCCGCAGGGTCGGAAGACGATCGGCGGCGTGGTGCGCGAGCGGCTGCCCGATCGTCTCGGCTTGGCCATCCTCGCGCGCGCCGGCGTCGATCCGGCCGGCCCCCTGGCACAGTTGGGCCGGGCCGAGCGCCGGGCCGCGATCGACGCGCTGGTGCGCGGTGAGCTCCCCTGGAGCGGGCACGAAGGCTACCGCAAGGCGGAGGTGACCGGGGGCGGGGTGAGCCTCGCGGAGATCGATCCCGTGACGATGGAAAGCCGCCGGCACCCGGGCCTCTATCTGGCAGGCGAGGTGCTCGACGCGTTCGGACCGATCGGCGGCTACAACTTCCTCTGGGCCTGGGCGACGGGTCGGGCCGCGGGTCGGGCCGCGGCCGGGTGACGCGCCTTCACCTTGCGCGTTTGGGTGACGGGACGGGCCGCGGGCCGCGCCGCGGCCGGGTGACGGGCCTTCACCTTGCGCGTTTAGGTGAAGGGCCATAGCTTCACCTAAGTCATTTATGTGAGAGTCCGATGCCCAAGGACCCGATCGAGCTGCTCCAGGGCACGCTCGACTTCCTGATTCTCGAAGCCCTGGCCGGCGGGTCGATGCACGGCTTCGAGATCTCCCGCTGGATCCGGCAGACCTCCGACGACGCCCTCGCCATCGAGGAGGGGGCTCTCTATCCGGCGCTCCATCGAATGGAGCGCCGGGGCTGGCTCTCCGCGGAGTGGGCGCTCACCGAGAACAACCGCAAAGGCAAGTACTACGCGCTCACCCGCGCGGGTCGCGCGGCGCTCCGCCAGCACGAGGCGGGCTGGGAGCGCTACGTGTCGGTCGTGGCCAAGATCCTCGCGGCCGCCAAGGGACGGGCGGCGTGAGCCGGCGGCGGCTGTTCCGGCTCGCCTCCCGGCGCCCGACTTCGGTCGAGGACCTCGACGAAGAGCTCCGGCTCCATCTCGATCTCCGGGTGGCCGAGCTGGTGAGCGAGGGCTGGGAGCCGGAGGCCGCGCGCGCGGAGGCGCTCCGACGCTTCGGCGATCTGGAGCGGCACCGTCGCGCGGCGCAGGGCATCGATCGGGGAAAGGACGGCGAGGCGCGTCGCCGCGACTGGTGGGACGGGTTCCGTCAGGACCTCCAGTTCGCGCTCCGCGCCTTCGGGCGGCAGCCAGGGTTCACGGCCGTTGCCGTGCTCACCCTCGCCTTCGGGATCGGGGCCACCACGGCCATCCTGAGCATCGTAAACGGCGTCCTGCTCCGTCCGCTTCCGTACCCGAACGGCGATCGGGTGGTGCAGATCTGGCAGTCCGGGATTCAGGGGAGCGGGGCGGAGGGCGCGATGCTCCCGGCGAGCGCGGCGAACTTCGTCGACCTGCGGGAGCAGAGCACCACGCTCGAGCGACTCGCCGCCTTCCGCAATTGGGACTACACCCTGAGCGAGGACGGCGAGACCGCGCTGCTCGCCGGGGCGCGGGTCTCGGCCGGCTTCTTCGAGGCGCTCGGCGTCGAGCCGGCGCGCGGTCGCACCTTTTCCGCCGCGGACGAGCTGGTGGGCGCGGAGGCCGTCGCCCTGATCGGGGACGGTCTCTGGCGGCGTCGCTTCGGGGCAGATCCCGCGATGATCGGACGGACGATCACGCTCAATCGGACGAGCTTCCGCGTGGTCGGCGTGATGCCGCGGGGATTCCAGTTCCCGAGGGGCGCCGAGCTGCCGGCCGGACTGCGGTTCGCGGCCCGCACCGAGATCTGGACCCCGTTGGTCATCACGCCGGGCGAGCTCGAGTTCCGCGGTACCCTGAATCTGGCGCTGATCGGCCTGCCCAAGCCCGGCGTCACCGACGGCGCCGTCGCGGGGGATCTGGAGACGGTGATGAGTCGGATCCGCGAGAGCTATCCGCGGGCGGCCGCCAACACCACCGCTCGGCATGGCTCGCTCGGCGACCTGGCGGTGGCCGCCGTGCGGCCGGCGCTGCTGGTCCTGCTCGGCGCGGTCGGGTTTCTGCTGCTGATCGCCTGCGTCAACGTCTCCAACCTGCTGCTCACCCGGACCGCCGCCCGCTATCGCGAGCTCGCGGTGCGCTCCGCGCTGGGCGCCGGTCGGCGGCGGCTGCTCCGGCTCTTCGTCACGGAGAACCTGCTGCTGGCGCTCGCCGGCGGCGCGTTGGGCGTGGTGGTGGCGATCGCCGGCAAGAACGCGCTCCTCGCG
>JBFXAS010000136.1:0-13308 GCA_050184075.1 Gemmatimonadales bacterium | reverse complement strand
TCGCGGCTTCGAGCGCGCGATCGGTGCGGCCGTCCCGCTCGCCCGGGGGGAACACGTCGACGCGCAGGTCGGGCTCGAGACCCGGGCCCTCGAAGCTCCGGCCGTCCGGCGTGGCGTAGCGCTCGCTGGTGAGTTGGAACTGCCAGCCGTTGGGCAGGCGCCGGACCAGCTCGTCGGCG
Organism: Gemmatimonadales bacterium; assembly: GCA_050184075.1. Taxonomy (GTDB): domain Bacteria; phylum Gemmatimonadota; class Gemmatimonadetes; order Gemmatimonadales; family GWC2-71-9; genus SHZU01. The sequence continues at coordinate 13,129 of JBFXAS010000136.1, read as the reverse complement.
AAGACCCCCTGGGTCGGCTCGCCGATGAATCGCGGCCGCGGGCTTCGGCCGAGCAGCATCAGGCCGAGCACTTCACCGGCGCTGATGGTGCGAATCCCGATCAACACCACGAGCGGGCCGGTGAAGCGAGGTCCCGCGGTGGGGACCACCTCGACCACGGTGGGCTCGGTGAGCCGGCTCGGGTCGTCGGGATCGGAGCGCGCCTGTTTCACCATGGCGGGGTATGCGACCTCGGTGAGTGCCCCGGCCAGGAGCCGGGCATTGGCGTCGTATCCGCCGCCGTTGATCCGGAGATCGAGCACCAGGCCCTGGTGCCGGGCGATGGCGGGCATCAGCCCGGCCAGGCTCCGCTCGAACGCGGCCGAGTCGTCCTCGAAGCGGCCGGTGCTGGCGTAGCCGTACTCGGCGGTGACCTTGAGGTAACCCAGGTTGCCCTCGAGCGTCCCGTACTGGAGCCGGCCGCCGTCGAGCCGGCGGAGGGAGTCCCGGAGGTAGGCCACGGGCGCCAGGTCGCGCACCCGATCGAGCGCCGTTCCCTCGAGCCAACGGGCAGTCCGCCGGTAGGTCGGGAGCCGCAGCCCGAGCGGCGCCGCGATCATCTTGGTGTGGGCGTCTTCCAGCGGGGCCAGCATCTCGTGCAACAGGTGATAGAAGGCGGTGTCGCTCGGGATCCGCGGCAGCTCGCTCCGGGCCTCCGCTACCCGCTCCTTCCAGTCCATCCCGCGCTCGGCGAAGAAGGCGTAGTGCTCCGCCATGGTCCGCTCGAAGACTTCGAACGTGCCGGCTCGGGTGCCGGGGGTCGGGGCCCGACACTGGGCGGGAAGCTCGGCGAGGGGACGGAAGTGGACGTCGTTGACGGTGCCGGGCGTGTGCGCGCTCAGTCGGGCGTCGGTCGAGGTGCTGCGGATGATCCAGTCGGCGGCCACCGCGCCGATCGACTCGTCGGCGCGGTAGACGGCGAGCGCGCCGGGCTCGGTCGCGGGATGGCGGCGGTATCCGGTGCTCGCGACGCAGGTGGTGGTGGTGAGCTCGAAGGTGGCGAGCCGGTCTCCGTCGAAGACCCAGACGGTGCCGTAGCCGATCGACTCCCAGATACCGGTCGGTGCCGATCCGCCGGCCAGCGCTCCGGCCGCGACCACCAGGCCGAGCAGCGTCACCGCGGCTCGCTCACGTCGAAGGGCCCGCCAGGCCGGCCATCGCCACCGCGATCAGGAGCGCGACCCTCGAGGCGGGCAGCGCCGGCGCGATGTCCGCCCACTCGGTGAGTGTGTGCTGATCGCCGCCGGTGGTGCGGCCGATCGAGATCGAGGGAATCCCCGCGACGACGCCGACGTTCGCGTCGGTGGAGCCGGTCGGGATGGCGCGGGACTGGATGCCCACGAACGCGTGGGCGTCGAGCGCCGTCTGCACCAGCGGGTGGGCCCGCCGGCCGCCCAGCATCTCGGCCGTGCCGCCCGCGGTGTTGCGCTGGACGGTCTCCTTGTGCCAACCGACCTTGTGCGTCGCGGCAGCGGCGGCCACCCGGCTGTCGATCTCGCGATCGAGCGAGTCGAGCAGCGCCGGATTGACCGAGCGGAGATCCATGGTGAAGGAGACGTCCTGCGGAATCCCGTTGAAGATCTTCCCGCCCGCGAGGATGCCGACGTTGTAGACGGCCCCGCCCTGATTCGGCGGGATCCGGATCTCGTAGATCGACCGGATCGCGTCGGCCAGGGCCCGCGCGGGATGCGGCTTCCCCGCGGACGTGTTGGTGTGCGACCCCTCGCCAGTAAAGTGGTAGCGGCTCCAGTAGATCCCGAGCGCCCCGTAGTTCACCGAGGGGAGCCCGCCGTCGAGCGCGACCAGCACGTCCGCCACGCCCGGATTGGTCCGGACCCAGTAGTCCATCCCGATCAGTCCGAGCTCTTCCTGCACGGTGGCGATGAAGATGAGGTCGCCGCGGGTCTCGACCTTGTTCTCCTGGAGCGCCCGGGCCACGGCCAGCATGTTGGCCACCGACGCGCTGTTGTCGAAGATTCCTGGAGCCCGGAGCACGCCGTTGTCGCGGGTGACGGAGACGTCGGTGTCGAGCGGATGGACGGTGTCCATGTGGGCGGCGAACACCACCGTCTCGCCGCCACCCTGCCCCCGCCGCCGCGCGATCACGTTGCCGATCGAGTCGATCGTCGCGGCCAACCCCATCGCCTCGAACTGCGCCTTGATGTAGGCGGCCCGCCGCTCCTCGTGCCCGGACGTGCCCGGAATCTCGGTGATCCGGACCCACTCCTCGACGTGCCGGGGAAAGTCGGTCTCGAGCCAGCCGAGCGCGTCGCGGACCGCGGGGCGCTCCGTCAACGCGGCGGAGAACCGGGTCGGATGGGAACCCTCCTGGCCCACGACCGGCCCGCCGGGGGAGAGCGCCAACAGCATCAGCCAGCGGCCCCACCGCGTGCGCGGCCCGACGCACGGGCCTCCAAGCAACCGTTGCATCGCGAGATCTCCAGTCGGGTCGACGGTTGGATCTGCCAAGATACTCGCGATCGGAACGAGACGACGCCGGTGGACCAGTCACCCCGGTGCCACCGGCGCCATCGCGGATCCGCCGGGTCAGGGCTTGATCGCCTGGAGCTCGCCGAAGAGCCCGGGGGCCGCCGCCGGGTCGGGACACCTCGGCTGATCCTCGTCGAACAGGAAGCAGAACCCCAGCTTGCCGCCCTTCGTGAGGGACGAGACCAGGACGTCGGTCATGTCGATCAGCTTCCCCGCCGGAATCTTGACCCGCCTGGCGAGCGGCGCGCTCGGCGCCGTTCCGGGCTTGAAGAGACCCAGAATGACCGGGACGTTGTGGCGGTTCCTGAGCCGGATGGTCACGGCCTGGCTCGGGTCCACCGGCGCGGCGATCGGGTCGGTGTCGATGAATGGCCCGCTGTAGCCCGGGCAGGCCGCTCGATAGCTGTCGCGATCGGAAACCGGCGCGTGGCTGCCGGAGCGAGCGCGAATCACCCGGTCGACGGTCACCGAGCTGGCACTGGCCTGGCAGTAGGGATGGACGTGAACCTGGAAGTCCAGGGTGACGGTCGAGCCCGGCGCCATCGTGCCGCTCCACTTGACGAGCTGGGTGGCGAGCCCGCCGTTCGTCTTGAAGTCGACCGACGCCGATCCGCCCGCGGTGCCGCCGACCACGACGTAGCTCGTACTGCCACCGTTCACCTGAGGCAGGAGGTGCAACGGATAGGGCAGCTCTTCCTGAATCTCGGCCGGCACCGTCTGGGTGCCGTTGTGCCGGAGCCGGACTTGGTAGTCGACGGTGCCCGGGTACGGAACCGGCAGCAGGGCGGTCTCGACCTGGCTGTCGAGGGTGGGCGGGCCACCGGTCGAAGCCGGCGTGTAGCTGATCCGGAGCGCGGGACGCTCGCCGGCCACCGCCGACTCGCGGGATCGAGCCGCCTTGAGCGGTCCATCTCCGCGAAGGGCCAGGCCGTGGTTCCGGTGGCCGGCGGCGATCCACGCGTCGACCAGCGGCTTCACCTCCCAGGTCACGGCGCCATTGCCGCTCACGGTCTGACGGCGTCCCGACCAGGTGACCGCCGGCTGGTTGGCATAGGTCACGGTGCCCTCGCCCCACCGCGAGGTCACGGCCCCGATGTCGATCGGATTCGGGCCCTGGCCGTTGTCGGAGACGAAGGTGAGCACCAGCTCCGCGGCGTCGATCGTCGCTCCGGCGGGCACGCCGCTCAGGTCGAAGTAGAGAAACGCCGTCTTGTCCGGATTGCCGAGCCACAGGGTGGCGTCGTCGCCGAAGTTCACGTCCGGAGAACCGCCCTGTACCCGGGCGTCCGCGGCCGGGGCCACGCTGGTCCGCTGCGCGAGGGCAGGGGTCGCGGCCAACGCGAGCAAGGACGCGATCCGCGCCACCCGGGCTCGACCGCGGGATCGATCTGGCGAAGCCGATTGGCTCTGCATGTCTCCACTCCTCTCTCGGGTACGGGGCTGAACTCGTGCCTTCAAGGCGATGGAGTGGCGCCGGAGTGGACATGGCGCGATTCGCTCCCGGCGGGGCGACAACCCAGAGCCTCGCGAGTAGCTTCCGGCGATGCGCATCGCCACCCTGGGGGTCCTCCTCGCGACGCTCGCGCTGCCGGCCGGCGCCGGGGCGCAGCCCTCCCCCGATCGGATCGTCGCCGTCGGCGACGTCCACGGCGACTTCGAGCGTTTCGTCGGGCTGCTCCGTCAGGCAGGGGTGATCGACGGGAAGAACCGCTGGGCCGGCGGGAAGACGCACCTGGTCCAGACCGGCGACGTGCTCGATCGTGGCCCCGAGTCCCGCAGGGTGATGGACCTCCTGATGGCGCTCGAGGAGCAGGCCCGGAAGGCGGGCGGCAAGGTCCACGCCCTGATCGGCAACCACGAGGCGATGAACATCCTCGGCGACCTCCGCTACGTCTCGGCGGGCGAGTACGAGGCGTTCCGGTCGTCACGCGCCAAGGAGCTCCGCGAGCGCGCCTACCGGGCGCTCGCGGACTCGGCTCTGCGCGACAGCACGGCATACCGGAAGCGGTGGGAGGCCGAGCATCCGCTCGGCTGGGTCGAGCACCGGCTCGCGTTCGAGGGCAACGGAAAGTACGGCACCTGGATCCGAGGCCACGACGCCGTCCTCGCGCTGGGCGGCTACCTCTTCCTCCACGGCGGCATCGGCCCGAAATACGTCGACGTGCCACTCGAGGAGATCAACGCGCGAGTGCGAAAGGACCTCGAGCCGGGCGCCACGACGACCGAGATCGTCACCGACCACGAGGGCCCTCTCTGGTATCGCGGCCTCGCTCGCGAGCCCGACAGCGCGATCGCGCCGCTGGTCGATCGGATCCTCGAGCGCTTCGGAGTCGAGCACGTCGTGATCGGCCACACGGTCACCCCCGGCGCGATCCTGCCGCGGCTGGGCGCGAAGGTGATCCAGATCGACGTTGGACTCGCGAAGTACTACGGCGGGCCGCCGGCCTGTCTGGTGATCGAGCGGGGCGTGCCCTACGCGCTGCATCGAGGCGAGCTGGTGCCGCTGCCGCAGGACGGCGACGTGCTCGGCTATCTCAAGCAGGTCGCGGCGCTGGAGCCGCCCGACTCGCGACTGGCGCAGTACGTCGGGCAGCTCGAGGCCGCCGGCACGCGACCCTGACCCCGGCCGAGCGCCGCGCGGCCGCCCGCGACGCTACTCGCCGCCTCCCGTCAGGTCGTTCCAGTTCAGCAGCGAGTTGAAGATCATGTTGAACTCGCCGTGGTTCTGCCAGCGATAGATCGGGTTGTTGGAGAAGAGGATCACCCGCCCCTTGCCGTGATGGGCCTGGGGAATGTCGACCGCGAACGGGGCCCGCGCCAGCGAGTCGGCCCCCACCATCAAACCCGAGAGCACGCTCTTCTCGCCGCCCACGTAGCGCGCGAGCACGTTGTCCTCGTTGGCGATCCCGACCCGGAAGGGCTGGCCGCCGACGTACTTGATCGGGAGCTTCCGGTCGGCGTAGCCGTAGAACACCGGATGATCGGTCCGGACGATCTCGCCTTCCACCAGGGGCCGCTGCGCGGTGAGCCCCGAGATCGACACCTTCTCGACCGTCCCCGCCCAGCCGAGCTCGATCGGCAGCCGGGCCGACTCGCCCACCGCGATCAGGGTGCCGCCTTGCGAGAGGAAGTCCTCGAAGGCGTCCACCCCGGCCTGCCCGAAGCCGCCCGTGATGTCCGCCGACTCGCCGTACATGCCGAGGAACTGGTACTTGGCGCTCTTCTGATAGGGGACCGGCTCGAGGTTGGGCTCCTGCATCACGGTCCGCTTGCTGAGATTCTGTTCGGCGATCAGGATCACGTCGTACTTGCCGCGCAGCCCGCCCTGGACCAGCTGCTCCTTGTAGATCAGGTCGAAGGGGATCCCGAAGGCGTCGAAGGTCAGTCGATACCAACCGAGATTCTGGGTCCCCATCCACTGGGTGTAGATCGCCACTCGGGGTGGGTCGGCGTCGTGCATCGGGACCGACGGAATGCTCGAGAGCGCCGCGGCGGTGAGACCGAGCTCGCTGACGGCCACGCGCGCCGAGGCCGCGCCGGCCGGATCGGTGATCACGAACGAGCCCGCCGGGAACTCCACCCCGTCGGTCGTGAAGGACTTCTCGGCGATCCGCATCGGCACGTTCCGCAGCCGGTAGCGGAAGCTCACCATGTTGTTGGATCCCAGGTGGGCCACCGCGAGCCCCGCGGAGCCGCTGCCCGCGATCCGCCCGGTGTTCTCGGCCTTGTCGACCAGTCTGGTGGGCACCGCGAGGATCGACGAGTCGGCAACCTCCACGACGTCGACGTTCATCGCCAGACCCATGGTCCAGCCGCTGTCGTCGTAGGTGTTGAGCCGGGAGTCGGGGTAGTCCTGCCGCTCGAGCAGGTTCTTGGCCAGCCGGCCGTAGGGCTGGTTCCTCTTGATGACGTAGGAGCCGGCCGGGTACGACACCGTGTCCACCTGGAACGACTTGGTGGCCACCCCGATCTCGATCCGCTGCGTCCGGAGAATGCTCACCAGCTCCGCCGCCCGGGTCATGTCACGCTGCACCGGGATCACGTAGCCGAAAGGCGCCTTGGTCTTCCCTTCCTCGATCGAATTCCGGGTCTTCACGTAGAAATTCTCGAGCACCGTCGCGGGAAACATCGAGGCCAGCTGGAGCGCGGAGAGCACCCCGGTCTGCATGTAGTTGGCGTTGGCCCGCCGGGTGAACTTGGCCGAGTCCTCCGGGCCGATCGGGATCCCGCGGTACCACTCGCGCTCTTGACCGCCGCCTTTGCCGGTCGGCAGGTTGCCGCCCCGGCCGAACGTCGGCGCGCCACCCCGACCCCCGCGCGCCGTGGAATCCGCCGCGGTCGAATCCTTCTTGGCCTTGGGCTGCTCGTCTTCGTCGTCGAGATCCCGGCCCGACTGCGTCTCGTACATCTTCATCAGGCCGTTGTGATTGTAGGAGACCGACCCCAGATACCCGGGCGACCAGCCGTCCATGAAGGCGTGGGTGTAGACGCCGGGCATTCCGTACTTGGTCATCTGCGCCAGCTCCCAGTTGGAGAACCAGGGCAGCTCGGCGAAGAGAAGCGGATCCAGATTCGGATTCTGCGGCGCGGCACCGCTATAGGTGTAGAGCAGCGGCAGCGACTCGTGGAGGTCGTGCATGATCGGCGGGTGCGCCGTGAAGTACCAATCGGCCAGCGCCCGCATCTGGACCAGCACCAGATTGATGTCGCGGTTGTTGTCGTGATAGGCGTAGCGACCCCAGTACGGGACCGAGGGCACCGTGATCCGGCGGAGCGAGTCGACCGCGGCCGTGTCCCGAGGCGAGGGTCGTGGCCCCCGCGGGCTCCGGAGCCCGAGCTCGAGATTGCGGTAGAACCAGTCGACGTTGCGGTCCCGCCCATCGGCATCGGCCGCGGGGGTGATCGAGACGTAGAGGTTGTCCCGAATCTGCGAGATCACGGGCGAGGTCTCGGTGGCCAGCCGGTAGGCCAGCTCCATCAGCATCTCGGAGGGGCCCGTCTCGCCGCTGTGGAGACCGCCCATCAGGTGATAGTGCGGCTTGGTGGCCTTGATCAGCTCCCGGATCTCGGCTTCGCTCTTGCCGCGCGGGTCGGCGATCGTGGCGAGCTTGGCGCGATTGGCATCGAGCGCCTGCAGGTTCGCCTCGGAGGAGATCCAGACCACCACCAGCTCGCGGCCCTCGTCGGAGCGGCCGATCGTCTCGATCCTGACCCGCGGGGTCGCCGCCTCGAGCGCCCGGTAGTAGCGGAGCTGGTCGGCGTAGTAGGTGAGCGTCTTCGGCTTGCCGATGTGATAGCCGAGCACCTCCCTGGGCGTCGGGATGCCCGGCACCAGTGGCAGGTGATCGACCAGCGGGCTGCCGAGCTTCGGATTGGGCAGCCACTCCTTGTAGCTCTTCTCGAACGAGGGGTCCTGCTTCTGGGCCGGATCTCTGGTGGCCACGCTGGTCTGCTGGGCAGCGAGCGGGGCCGCAAGGGCGGCGACGAGGGCGAAGCCGGCCGTCGCCCGGACAGTCGATCCGACTGATCGGAACATCATTGCCAAGGGTCCTCTGGTTGGTCGGTGGTGGCTCGTGGTCCCAATATACGGCGGCGAGGGACGGCACGGGGCCCGAGGCGAACCCCGATGTAGGGCTCTGCGGCCTCCGGGTGTCTTCGTCCCATTGCAGGTCCAACCAGCCGATCGGAGCCCCGCCTTGCCCAGCAACCCCCAGCGTCAGAGCCCGGGCGTCCGGCGGATCGCGAGGCGTACTTCAACGGCAATCGCGGCGAGCGCCGGAACGACGTCCGCTCGGTGACCAAGAGTCTGGTCTCCACCCTCGTGGGAGTCGCCGTGGAGCGCGGGCTGCTCCAGAGCGTCGACCTTCCGATCGGCCCCGCGCTCGAGGACGCCTATCCCGGCGCGCTCGACGCCGCCGAGGCCGCGATCACCCTCCGCGACCTCCTCACCATGGCGTCCGGATACGCCTGGGACGAGTCGACGGTGACCGGCTACAACGACTGGGTCACCGCGGACGACCCCGTGCGCTACCTCCTCGATCGCCCGCTCGCCGACCCGCCCGGCACCCGGTTCACCTACAACTCGGCGGCGGTCCACCTGCTCTCGGTCGTACTGGAGCGGATCACCGGCCGGACCGTCCGGCAGCTGGCAGCGGAGGCTCTCCTTCCAGCGTTAGGCATCGCCGGAGCCGACTGGGAGGTCCTCGCCGACGGCTCGGCCAACGGCGGCTCCGGGATCGATCTCCGCCCGCGCGATCTCGCCAAGCTGGGCCAGCTCTGGCTCCAGGACGGCGAGGCCGGCGGGGCGCGGCTCCTGCCGGCGGGTTGGGTCGGGACGGCCACCACCAGCCGCTACCCGCTCCGGCAGGCGAGCCCACCGCTCGCGGCGCAGGGCTACGGCTATCTCTGGTGGATCGACCACGCCGCGAATCGGACCCATTTCTTCGCGTGGGGGCACGGCGGGCAGTTCGTCTGGGTGGCGCCCGAGCTGGACCTGGTGGTCGTGGTGACCACCGAGTGGCGGAACGCGCCCGTGTCCGCCGGTCAGCTCGCCGCGAATGGGCTCACGCTGATCGTCGAGCGAGTCCTTCCGGCCGTGCGGTGAGTCGCCGACCCGGGGGCTCAGCCCGGCTCTCGGAGCCGGCTGGCTCGAGCGAGCATATCGGCGACGGCGGCGAGGAGGACCTCGATCTCGACCGGCTTTCGGACGAAGCCCCGCGGGCCGCCCGAGGAGTCGAGCGGGGGCGGATCGCTGGAGTATCCGGAGACGAAAAGCACCGGGGTGCCGGGAAGGGCGGCCTGAACCCGGTCGGCCAGGGCGATACCCCGCATCCCGGGCATCAGGATGTCGGTCAGCAGAAGGTCGATCTCGCCGCGGTGTCGATCGAGCTGCTCGAGCGCCGTCACCCCGTCCCGCGCCGTGAGCACAGAGTGCCCGCCGCGCTCCAGGATCCGGACCACCACCCGTCGGACGTCGTCGTCGTCTTCCGCGACCAGCACGGTCGCGCCCGCCTGGCTCGTGGTCCGTGATTCGCTCGCCTGGTTCGCCGCGACGGGCTGGGCCGCCGTCGGCAGCAGGATCTCGACGGTCGTGCCCTTGCCCGGGGCCGACTCGATCATCACGTAGCCCCCGTGCTGCTTGACCAGCCCGTAGACCATCGCGAGCCCGAGGCCCGTGCCCTCGCCGAGGGGCTTGGTGGTGAAGAAGGGCTCGAAGACCCGGCTCCGCACCGCCTCGCTCATGCCGACGCCCGTGTCGATCACCTGGAGGGCGATGTACCCGCCCGGGGCGAGCTCGGGGTTGGCGCGAGCCTCCGCCTGGTGCACCGTGCGAGCCACGGTACGGACGGTGAGGGTGCCGCCGTCCGGCATCGCGTCCCGCGCGTTCAGCGCCAGGTTGAGCAGCATCTGCTCGACCTGACCCGGATCGGCGTGGATCGGGGGCAGCCCGTCACCGAGCTCGGTGCGGATCGTCAGGACCGCGCCGAGCACGTTGGGCAGCATCGCAGCGAAGCGGCCCACGATGGCGTTGAGATCGACCTGTCGGGCCTGTACCACCTCCCGGCGGCTGAACGCGAGCAGCTGCGCGGTGAGGGACTTCGCGCCCTTGGCCGCGTGCACGATCTCCTCGACGTGCTCGTGGAGCGGATCGTCAGGGTCGATCTCCTCGAGCAGCAGCTCGCCGTAAGCCAGCACGACCGTCAGCCGGTTGTTGAAGTCGTGGGCGACCCCGCCCGCCAGGCGACCGACGGCCTCCATCTTCTGCGAGCGCCGGGTCTGCTCCTCGAGATCCCGCCGCTCGGTCAGGTCCTCGGCGATCACCTCGAGGGCGGTGTTGCCATCGCCGTCCTGGAAGGCGCTCCGGAGGATCCGGACCGCGAGCGGCTTCCCATCGGGCCGCAGCCATTGTACCTCGGCCTCGGCCGTCAGGCCCTGCTCCAGCGCGCGCTGCACCTCGCGCTCCCAATCGGACGGATCGGCGTAGAACGCCCGCTCGTTCGTGCCGGCGAGCTCCTTGGGCGAGGCCTGGCCCAGCAATGTGGCGAGCGCGCGATTCGCCTCGACGATGGTGCCGTCCGCGGAGGTGACGTAGATGCCCAGGACGGCGTTCTGGACGATCGAGCGATACCGCTCGCTCGCGCGGGTCAGCGCCTCCTCGGCGGAGCGGCGCGCGGCCAGGGTCTGGTTGAACTGTCGGGCCACCGCGGCGATCTCCGCGGGCCCGCCCTCCGGAATCGGCCGCGGCGCTCCCTCGCTGGCGGAGCGCATCTGGTCGATCACCGCGCCGAGCGCCCTGGTGATCCGGGTGTGGAAGCCGCGCGCCAGCCCCAACGTCAGCAGCGCGATCGCCAGGCCGAGCCCGAGCTTGCCTGCCAGCGCCGCATGGGCCGACCGGAGCGCGAGGGCCGCGGGAATCCCGACGAACACCACCCAACGGCTGTCGCCGACCCGGCGCCAGGAGAAGATTCGCTCGGTCCCTTCGATGTCGACGCCCCGCGACACGCCCCCAGCAGCGGTGCGCAGTCCAACCCCGGCCTCGGGAATCCTCGGCAACGTCTTGCCGAACCAGACCTCCGGTTCCTCGGTTCGCGCCACCACGAGGCCGTCCAGGTCGGCGAGCGTGATCAGGGCTTCGCCGGAGACCGAGTCGGCCGTGATCAGCCGCAGCAGGGCCTCGCTCGAGGCGACGATGCCCACAACCCGGATGGGCGTGCCCGCCGAATCGCGAACCAGGCCCGACATCACCACGACCGGCCGCTGGGTGATCCGCCCGACGATCGGATCGCCGACCGTGAAGACGCCGGTGGTCAGCGCGTCACGGAACCAGCGCCGGTCGGCGATCGACGACACGCCGGTCTCGACGCCCGAGCAGACCAGCCTCCCGCCGGTGTCCGCGACGACGATCGGCTGGAACTGCGGGAGCGAGCTGGCGGCCGGGTCGATCGCCATCCGGCAGACGGCCGGATCGGGCGAGGCGATGCGCGGGTCGGCCGCGAGGGTCTCGAGAATCTGCCGCGCGTTGCTGAGGAACTGGCGCACGCTCGACGCCGTGGCGGCCGCCACGCCTTCCGCGCGGGCCTGCGCCACCTCGATGCCGGTCCGGAAATCGAGATAGATGTTGAACGCGGCAAGACCGGTGAGCGGAACGGCAACGGCGCCGACCAACAGGATCAGCTGATTGCGAATGCTGCGGGCCGGGGGGCCGGGCATCGACGACGAGGACCTCTCGGGCTCGGTCAGGGGACTCGGAACCCGCCCAATCTGGCCCGACCCGCGGGCGAACGGGAGCCCGGGGGACGGCGAAGCGGCAGGTGGCGGAACCTCGCGCACCGGATACGTTAGTCGAGCACCTCCCGACCACCGACGCCCAGTCTGCCGGAGCCCCCGATGAACGCCATCCTGGCGCCACTCGCACTCTCGCTGTCGATCGCCCTCCCACCGGCGACGGACTCCGTCACCATCCTCCGGGACGAATGGGGCGTGCCGCACATCTACGCCGCGACCGAGCCGGCGGGGTTCTACGGTCTCGGCTACACGATGGCGGAGGACGAGCTCGACTACGTGCTCCGGCTGGCGCTCTCCGCCCGGGGCGAGCTGGCCCAGGCGTTCGGGGCGGAGCACGTCGACGAGGACTACGCTTCGCGGCTCTGGCGTCACGTCGAGGAGAGCAAGGCGGGTTTCGCCAAGTTGAGTCCGGAGCTCCAGGCAAACTACCGCGGCTGGGTGGCCGGGCTCGAGCGCTGGATGCGGGACCATCCCGACCAGGTGCCGGAATGGGCGCCCACGCTCGAGCCCTGGGATCCGGTGGCGATCTCCCGGTGGCTGCTCTGGCTGGCCTATCAGGCGGGGCACGGTCTCTCCGACTGTCGCGCCGGCGGCGTGACGCTCTCGGCCAACGATCGGGCGGCGCTCGAGCGCTCGCAGGTCAACGCCTCGAACGAGTGGGTCCTCGCGCCGTGGCGCACCGCCGACGGCGCGATGATCATGCTGAGCGATCCCCATGGCGGCGTCGACGGCCAGTTCGTCTACGAGTTCCGGATGCACGCGGGCCGGCTGGCGCTGGCCGGCTACTCGGTCGGCGCGATGCCGCTCCTGGTCCAGACCCGCCGCGTGGCCTGGGGAATGACCACCGGCGCTCCCGACGTGGCCGACTGCTACGAGATCGAGGTCGACCGGCGGAACCCACGCCGCTTCCGCTTCGACGACCGGACCCTCGCCATGACGACCGAGCGGATCGCGATCCGGGTCAAGGACGGAGCGACCGTGGTCAAGACCGCCGAGTACACCAGGCACAACGGCGTGCTCTCGCCGGTCGTGGCGCGGAAGGACGGCAAGGCGTGGGTGGTGAGCACCAGCTACATGCACGACGCCGGTGTGTTCGATGAAGAAGTCTATCGGATGACGCTGGCGAACGACGTGGCCGAGGTGCGCACGGCGATGGAGCGGCTCGGCATGTTTCCCCAGAACGTGATGGTGGGCGACGCCGACGGCCACTCGTTCTACCTGCGCGCGGGCAAGACGCCCCGGCGGCCCGACGGCTACCGCTGGAATCGGCCCGTGCCCGGCAACACCTCGGCGAGCGCCTGGCTCGGCATCCATC
>JBFXAS010000135.1:0-13378 GCA_050184075.1 Gemmatimonadales bacterium | reverse complement strand
AGATGGGGCGGCTCTTCGAGTGGCGCCAGAAGGGCACGCCCTTCAACCAGCCCTGCTGCGGGAGCGTCTTCAAGAACCCGGGCGGCGAGCGGACCGCCGGCCAGCTGATCGAGGCGGCCGGCCTGACGGGTGAGTCGGCGGGCGGCGTGGTCGTCTCGCCGATGCACGCGAACTATTTCGTCAACCGGGGCGGCGGCACGGCGGCCGACGTCAAGGCCCTGATCGCGAGGGCGCAGGAGACCGTGCGCGCGCGCTTCGGCGTGTCGCTCGAGCCGGAGGTCAAGCTGATCGCGCCGAGCGGCCAGCTGGCGGCGGACGCCTAACGAGAGCCTGGCATGGACTACTTCGTACACGAGTCGAGCTACGTCGACGACGGCGCGGTGATCGGGAAGGGCACCAAGATCTGGCACTTCTCGCACGTGATGCCAGGCGCGGTCATCGGCGAGCGCTGCAACCTGGGCCAGAACGTGGTGGTGATGCCCGGCACCCGCATCGGGACCAACGTGAAGATCCAGAACAACGTCTCGATCTACGAGGGCGTCGAGCTCGAGGACGATGTCTTTTGCGGGCCGAGCTGCGTGTTCACCAACGTGGTCAATCCGCGGAGCCACGTCACCCGGAAGCACGAGTACCGCCGGACCCTGGTCCGGCGGGGCGCGAGCATCGGGGCCAACGCCACCATCATCTGTGGGGCCACCATCGGCGAATACGCCTTGATCGGGGCCGGAGCGGTGGTCCGCGGGGACGTTCCGCCGTACGCCTTGATGCTCGGCGTCCCGGCCCGGCGGGCGGGCTGGGTCTGTCAGTGCGGGGTCCGGCTCGAGGTACGGGACTCGCATGCGGAGTGCTCCGTTTGCGGGTCCCGTTATCGGGAGGACGGGGCGGGGATCCGTCCCAGTTGACCGGTTCGGGGATTACAGTCTAAGTTACTGTGATGTAAAGACTTGTACGAGTTGACGGCCCGCGTCCCGCCGGCGGCGTTATCGAGGGAGGCGGGCCGATCTGTCTGTCACCCGCCACAGTGTGGTGTCTGTCCATCATTGAAGCGAGGCCCAACGTGAGCGTCCCCCTCCTCGATCTCAAGGCCCAGTTCGCCACGATCCGTGACGAGGTGGTGTCTGCGATGATGGAGGTGGTGGAGAGTCAGACCTTCATCATGGGGGCCCAGGTCGCCGAGCTCGAGCGGCAGGTCGCGGCGCTGTCCGCCGCGGCCCACGGGATCGCGTGCGCGAGCGGGACGGACGCCCTGCTGCTGCCGCTCAAGGCGCTCGACCTCGCCCCGGGCGACGAGGTGATCTGTCCCAGCTTCACCTTCTTCGCCACCGCGGGCGCGGTCCACAACGCCGGCGGCACCCCGGTCTTCGTCGACATCGATCCCGAGACCTTCAACCTCGATCCGGCGGCGGTCGAGGCTGCGATCAGCCCCCGGACCCGGGCCATCATCGCGGTGCACCTGTTCGGTCAAATGGCCCCGCTGGAGCGCCTGGCCCCGATTGCCGAGGCGCGTGGCGTGAAGGTGATCGAGGACGGAGCCCAGGCCATTGGCGCCCGGCGTCGGATCGGGGGGACCTGGCGGACGGCGGGCGAGCTCTCCTGGGCCACCACGTTCTCGTTCTTCCCGAGCAAGAACCTCGGAGCCTACGGCGACGGGGGCATGATCGTGACCCAGGACGGCCCGCTGGCGGAGCGGCTCAAGCGGCTCCGGCTTCACGGAGGAGCCAAGCAGTACCACCACGACGAGGTCGGGACCAACAGCCGGCTCGACACCCTGCAGGCGGCGATCCTGCTGGCCAAGTTGCCCCACCTGGCCGGGTGGAGCGAGGGCCGGCGGCGGTGCGCCGCCCGTTACACCGAGGCCTTCGCGGCCCATCCGGCGATCACGCCGCCGCCGGTCGATCCCGCCAACGAGCACATCTTCCACCAGTACACGATCCGCGTGCCGCGGCGCGACGAGCTGCTGGCCGCGCTCAAGGCCGCCGGCATTGGATGTGCAGTGTACTACCCGGTTGGGCTCCATCTGCAACCGTGCTTTCGGCCGCTGGGCTACGGCCCCGGAAGCCTGCCCGCGACCGAGGAGGCGATGAGAATGGTCATCTCGCTTCCGGTCTATCCGGAGCTCACCACGGCCCAGCAGGACGAAGTGATCGAGGCGGTGACGGGGTTCTACCGGTGACGAAGGTCCGAGTCGCCGTGGTTGGCGCGGGTACCTGGGGCAAGAACCACGTCCGCGCGCTCGCCGGACTGGCCGGCGCCGAGCTGGTGGCCGTCGCCGATGTGAGCGAGACGGTTCGGAAGCGGGTCGGCGCCGCCTATCCCGGGGTGCTGGTGACCGACTCGGTGGACGCGGCGATCGAGCGCGCCGACGCGGTGGTGGTCGCCTCGACGGCGCGGAGCCACGTCGAGATCGGCCTCAAGGCGGTGGAGGCCGGTCGGCCCGTGCTGGTGGAGAAGCCGTTCGGTCTGACGGTCGAGGAGGCGGAGCGGCTCGCGGAGGAGAGCGCGAAGCGGGGCGTGCCGGCCTTGGTCGGGCACCTGCTCGAGTTCCATCCGGCGGTCGATCGGCTGCGGGAGATGATCGAGCGGGGCGAGATGGGGCGGCTCTACTACCTCGCCGCGCAGCGGGTGAACCTGGGGCAGGTTCGACCGGACGAGAACGCCCTCTGGAGCTTCGGGCCCCACGACGTGTCGGTGGCGCTCTTTCTCCTCGGCGCGACGCCCGTTCGGGTATCGGCGCAGGGGCACGCGTACCTGCAGCCCGGGATCGAGGACGTGGTGTTCCTGACGATGGAGTTCGCCTCCGGGGTGATCGCCCACGCGCATCTGTCGTGGCTCGATCCGCACAAGGAGCGGCGCCTCACGGTCGTCGGGTCGAATCGGATGGCGGTGTTCGACGACATGGAGCCGCGGGAAAAGCTCCGGATCTACGACAAGGGCGTCGACCGGCCACCGGAGTACGGATCGTACGGAGAGAGTCTGGCGATACGGGAGGGTGACATCCTGATTCCCAAGCTCTCCAACGCCGAGCCCCTGGGGCTCGAGCTGGCCCATTTCCTTCGCGTGGCCCGGGGCGAAGCGCCGACCCGGGCCGACGCGGCGGACGGTGTGCGGGTCGTGAGGGTGTTGGACGCCGCCAGCCGGTCGCTGGCGGCGGGAGGCGCGCCGATTTCGATCGAGGGATGAATGGGATCGTTGGCTGATGAACTGATCAAGAAGGCCGAGCGGCGGGAGATCCTGTTCGGCATCGTGGGCCTGGGCTACGTCGGGCTGCCGCTCGCCGTCGAGTTGGCCCACGCCGGCTACAGGGTGCTCGGCTTCGACGTGAGCGAGCGCGTGGTCGATGGCCTGAACACGGGTCGCTCCCACGTGAAGGACATCACCGACCAGCAGCTCGCGTCGGCGATGGAGGGCGGTCGCTTCCGTGCGACGGCCGATGGGAGCGCGCTCGCCGAGTGCGACGCGATCTCGATCTGCGTGCCCACGCCGCTCTCGAAGTTCAAAGACCCGGACGTGAGCTACATCGTCGCCGCGACCGAGACCGTCAAGTGGGTGCTCCGGCCGGGGCAGGCGATCATCCTCGAGAGCACCACCTATCCGGGCACCACCCGGGAGATCATGCTCCCGGTGCTCGAGTCGACCGGGCTCAAGGTCGGCGAGGACTTCTTTCTCGCCTTCAGCCCCGAGCGGGTCGATCCCGGCAATCCGGTCTATCAGACGAAGAACACCCCGAAGGTCGTCGGTGGGATCACCGAGGATTGCCAGCGGGTGGTGGCGGCGCTCTACCAGCCCGCCATCGACACCCTGGTGCCCGTCTCGACGACCGAGGCCGCCGAGCTGGTCAAGCTGCTGGAGAACACCTTCCGCAGCGTGAACATCGGCCTGGTGAACGAGATGGCCATCGTCTGCGACAAGCTCGGCGTCGACGTCTGGGAAGTGATCGAGGCCGCGGCCACCAAGCCGTTCGGCTTCATGAAATTCCTGCCCGGTCCGGGCCTCGGCGGGCACTGCATCCCGATCGATCCCCACTATCTCGCCTGGAAGATGCGCGGGCTCAACTACAAGACCCGGTTCATCGACCTGGCCGGCGAGCTCAACACGGAGATGCCGGTCTTCTGGGTGCGCAAGGTCGGTGACGCGCTCAACGAGGCCGGCAAGGCGGTCCGTGGGTCGTCGGTGCTGATCCTCGGCGTTGCCTACAAGCGCGACATCGAGGACATCCGGGAGAGCCCCGCGCTCGACATCATGCGGCTGCTCCAGGGTCAGGGCGCCAAGGTGAGCTACCACGATCCCTACGTGCCGACCTTCAGGGAGGACGGGCACGAGGCCCGCTCGGTGCCGCTCGACGAGGCCACCCTCAAGGCGGCGGATTGCGTGATGATCGTGACCGACCACAGCGCGATCGACTACCAGATGGTCCGGCGGCTGGCCAAGACCGTGGTCGACACCCGCAACGCGCTCGCGCGCGCGGCGAGGGGTTAGCGTGCGGGTCACGGTCGTCGGATCCGGATACGTCGGGCTCGTGGCGGGCGCCTGCCTCGCCGAGACCGGCAACGACGTCGTCTGCGCCGACGTCGACGAGGGCAAGGTCGAGAAGCTCCGCCGCAACGAGATCCCGATCTACGAGCCGGGGCTCGAGCCGATGGTCGCGCGGAATCAGGCCGAGGGCCGGCTCCGGTTCACCACGGACATCGAAGCGGCCGTTCGCCACGGCAAGGTCATCTTCATCGCCGTCGGGACGCCGCCGGGAGAGGATGGCTCGGCCGATCTCAAGCACGTCCTCGCGGTGGCCACCGCGATCGGCACGCACATGAACGAGCCGAAGGTGGTGGTGACCAAGTCGACGGTGCCGGTCGGCACCGCCGAGAAGGTGCGGGCCGCGGTGCGGGCCAAGACCGAGACCCCCTTCTCGGTCTGCTCCAATCCCGAGTTCCTGAAGGAATGCGCCGCGATCGACGACTTCATGAAGCCGGACCGGGTGGTGCTCGGCGTCGACAGCGACGAGGCCCGCGAGGCCCTGGGCGAGCTCTACGGACCGTTCGTCCGGACCGGCAATCCGATCCTCTTCATGGACATCCCGTCGGCCGAGGTCACCAAGTACGCCGCCAACGCGATGCTGGCGACCCGGATCTCTTTCATGAACCAGATCGCGGAGCTCTGCGAGCGGGTTGGCGCCGACGTCGGCAAGGTGAGAAAGGGCATTGGGAGCGATCGTCGGATCGGCCAGGCGTTCCTCTTTCCGGGGCCCGGCTACGGCGGGTCCTGTTTCCCGAAGGACGTCAAGGCCCTGATCCGCACCGCGCGGGGGCTCGAGATGGATCCGATCCTCTGGGAATCGGTCGAGGCGGTGAACGAGCGGCAGAAGCTGGTGCTCTTCCAGAAGGTCCAGCGCGAGCTGGGCGACGCGCTGGCCGGCGCGCGCGTCGCCGTCTGGGGACTCGCCTTCAAGGCGGAGACCGACGACATGCGCGAGAGCCCCTCGATCCCGCTGGTCGAGAGTCTCCTCGCCGCCGGGGCCAAGGTCCGGGTCCACGATCCCAAGGCGGTGGAGGTGGCGAAGGGGCTCTTCGGCCATCGGGTCGAGTACGCCGAGAACCCGTACGACGCGCTCGAGGACGCCCAGGCGCTGGTGATCGTGACCGAGTGGCTGGTCTACCGCAATCCGGACTTCGATCGCATCAAGCAGCTGCTCGCCCGGCCGCTCATCGTCGACGGGCGGAACCTGTTCGACGCCGATCGGATGGCCAAGCAGGGCTTCGTCTACCGGGGGATCGGCCGGAGCTACGCATGAGAGTCCTGATCACCGGCGCCGCGGGCTTTCTCGGCTCGCACCTGACCGACCGGTTCATCGCCGACGGTCACTCGGTGGTGGGGATGGACAATTTCATCACCGGCAGCCGGGCCAACATCGCGCACCTGGCCGAGCACGAGGGCTATCGGTTCATCGAGCACGACGTCTCCCGCTTCATCGACGTCCCCGGCGAGCTGGACGGGGTGCTCCATCTCGCCTCGCCGGCGAGCCCGATCGACTACCTCCAGTATCCGATCCAGACTCTCAAGGTAGGCTCGCTCGGCACCCACAACTCGCTCGGCCTGGCCAAGGCCAAGAAGGCGCGCTACCTGCTGGCCTCGACCAGCGAGGTCTACGGCGATCCCCAGGTGCACCCGCAGCCGGAGAGCTATTGGGGCCACGTCAATCCGGTGGGGCCCCGGGGCGTCTACGACGAGGCCAAGCGCTTCGCCGAGGCGATGACGATGGCCTATCACCGCTACCACGGCGTGGAGACCCGGATCGTCCGGATCTTCAACACCTACGGGCCGCGGATGCGCGCCAACGACGGACGAGTGGTCTCCAACTTCATCGTCCAGGCGCTCCAGGGCCACGCGCTCACCGTGTACGGCGAGGGCTCGCAGACCCGTTCCTTCTGTTACGTCTCGGACCTGATCGAGGGGATCTACCGGCTCTTCCTGAGCGATCGATCGGATCCGACCAACATCGGCAATCCGACCGAGTTCACCGTCCTCGAGCTGGCTCGACTGGTGAACGAGATGGTGGGGGCCGGGTCGCCGGTGCGCTTCGAGCCGCTCCCGGTGGACGATCCCAAGGTCCGGCAGCCCGACATCACGATTGCCCGCTCCGTCCTCGGTTGGGAGCCCAAAGTGGCGCTCGAGGAGGGTCTGGGGCGCACGATCGAGTACTTCCGAGGCGCCGTCTCGAAATGACTCGGGTGCTGGTGACGGGGGCGGCCGGGTTCATCGGTTCGCACCTGGTGGAGGCCCTGCTGGCCCGTGGGGACGAGGTCGTCGGCGTCGACAACTTCGACCCCTTCTACGCCCGGGCCGCGAAGGAGGCGAACCTGAGCGGCGCGCTGGGCCGGTCGGGGTACGCCTTTCACGAGCTCGACATCCTGGACAGCGATCGCCTGGCCGAGCTGCTCACGGCCGACACCGTGGTGACCCACCTCGCCGCCAAGGCCGGGGTCCGGCCGTCGATCGCCGATCCCGTCGGCTACGCCCGGGCGAACGTGGTCGGGACGGCCGCGGTGGTGGAGGCGATGGGGCGGGCGGGCGCGAGCAGGTTGGCCTTCGGGTCCTCGTCCTCGGTGTACGGAAATGCTACACCGGCCCCGTTCCGGGAAGACGCCCCGGCGCTGGACCCGGTCTCCCCATATGCCGCGACCAAGCGGGCGGCGGAGCTCTTTTTGATCTCCGCGGCCCCGATCCAGGCTCTCAAAGTGGCCGCACTCCGTTACTTTACTGTGTTCGGGCCCCGCCAGCGGCCTGACCTGGCCATCCACAAGTTCGCCAGGCGGATGCTGGAGGGAGTTCCGCTCACTCTGTTCGGGGACGGGACACAGGCCCGCGACTATACGTACTGCTCGGACATCGTGGCCGGTACCATCGCCGCGATCGACTGGACCGAGCGGGCGCCTGTGGGGGTCGAGTGCTTCAACCTGGGTGGCAACCGCCCGGTGCCCCTGCGCCAGATGGTCGCGACCCTGAGTGAGGCCCTGGGGATCGAGCCGGAGGTCGAGTGGCATCCAATGCAACCAGGAGACGTCGAGCACACCTCGGCGGATCTCGAGAAGTCGGGTCGAGTGCTCGGCTTCGCGCCCACGGTATCGTTCGATGACGGAATCGTCCGTTTCGTCGAATGGTGCCGGGCGCGCTATGCGCGCCAGCACTGAGCACCTCCTCCAGCAGGCGCGCGAGCGCTTCGCGGTCCAAGACTACTACGGCGCGGTCCACCTGCTCGAGGAGCTCCTCGAGGGCGGTCGCGCGTTCGCCGACGTCTACCATCTGCGAGGGGTCTGCCTCTCGCTCCTCGGCCAGAGCGACAAGGCCCTCCTCGATTTCGACCGCGCTCTGGGGCTGAATCCGCGCTACGTGGACGCGCTGGTGCACCGCGGCGTGATCCTGGTGGAGCTCGGGCGGACCGCCGAAGCCGACGCCTCGTTCGAGCGAGCCGCGGCGCTCGGCGAGGGCGGGGTGGGCGGCTTTTCGCGGGCCGCGGCGGCCCGGCTGGCCAACATGCACGCCGCGCTCGGGGACGCCTACGCCGACGCCGGCGACCCGAGCGAGGCGATTCGGCAGTACCAGCGCGCCGTCGAGCTCGGGCCCGACTTCCACGATCTCCGCTATCGCCTCGCGCGGCTGCTGCTCGACGCCGGACGGCCGCTCGAGGCGCGGGAGGAGCTCGACCGGATCGTCAGTGTCCAGCCCGGCTTCATCGACGCCCAGGCCACCCTCGGTCTCGCGCACTACCTCTCCGGGGACGCGAGCGGCGCGCGGGAGATCTGGGCCCGCTGCCTCCAACAGCGGCCCGGCAACCCGCGGGTCGGCGCCTATCTGGCCATGGCGGAGCGCCTTTCGCCGTGATTCGACGGACCCGCTGGCCATTGCTCGCCCTTGCCACACTCGCCACCGCCTGTCGTCTGGCGGCGGCGGATCACGAGCGGCTCGGCGACGAGGCCTACGCCAAGGGCGAGTTCGACCTCGCCGCGACCGAGTATCAGGCGGCCGCCAAGGTCGGAAGCCGGAGCCGGATCTGGGCCAAGACGGGGGCGGCCGCGCTCCGGGCCCACCAGTACTCCCTGGCGGTCGACGCCTTCACCTCGCTCGCGGAATCGGACCCGACTCGGGCCACCGAGGCCGCGGTCGGACTGGAGCGGGTGGTCGACGCGGCCGGACGGTCCGGCTCGGTCGACCCCTCGGTGGTCTCGCGGGCGGTCCTCGCCGTGCGCCGGATCGCGCCGACCCGCCCGCTCGGGCGCTTGGCCGAGCTCCCGGTCGGCGCGGCCGACCTCGACCCCACGACCCTGCTGGGACTGTTGCCGGCGGCGCTGGCCTCGGCCGGAAGCCGGAGCGCGGTCGATTCCCTGCTGGGGCGCTACGCGGACGCGCTCCGCACCACGACCGCCTGCGACGCGGCGGCCCGTGGCTATCAGGCGCTGCTCCGCCGAGCCGAGCGGGGCAACCTGCGACGGACGGCGCGGGATGGTGTGGCTTTCTGCGGGCTGCTCCTGGGCCTCGACGCCCTCAACGCGAAGGACGGCGCGACGGCCGAGCGCTGGTTCGAGGCGGTGATCGCGGTCGAGCCGACCAGCGAGCGTGGCTGGCGGGCCCAGATCGGGCGGGGCGACGCGCGGCTGCTCGCCGGCGACGCGCTCGGCGCCTCGTTGGCCTACCAGACCGTGCTCGGGGCCGGGGCGGTCTCGGACAGCCTCAAGAGCCTGGCGTCGTCTCGCCTGAACGCTCTGGGCTCGGCGCAGCCCGATCAAACGGCTGGAGGCACCCCATGAGACGATGGCTCACCTGGGCCGGGCTCGCCGTGGGGCTGACCGCTTGCTGGCCTTTCGGCGGTGGAAAGTCGGACGAGTCGGCCGCGGTGCCCGCCCCGCTGCTCAACTCGCCGCGGACCCTGGACTCGCTCTGGACCGCCGGGCAGCTGGCCTTCAATCAGGGAGACCGGAAGACGGCGTCCGAGATCTTCACCCGGCTCGGCACGGTGCTTCCGGTGACCGACGCGCGCCACGCCCGGCTCTTGTTCTTCCAGGCGGAGATCGCGCTCGGCAACGGGCTCGAGCTCGACGCGGTCCGGCTCTTCCGGCGGGTCTCCGACGAAGCCCCCGACGACTCCCTGGCGCCCGACGCCTTGGTTCGGGCGGGCGACGCCTATTCGCAGCTGTGGCGAAAGCCCGAGCTCGACCCGACCTACGGCCTCACGGCGCTTGGCGTGTATCAGGAGGTGGGATCGCGCTATCCCGGCACCCCGGCCGCTCGGCGGGCCGAGGCGCGGATCCAGGATCTCAACCAGAAGTTTGCGTACAAGGACTACAAGAACGCGCTCTTCTACTATCAGTACAAAGCCTACGAGTCCGCGATCCTGAGCCTCCGGGGGTTGATCGCGCAGTATCCGCGGGCCGAGATCGTGCCGGAGGCGCTGGAGAAGCTGGTCGCGTCCTACCGGGTGCTGGGGTATCAGGAGGACCTTCGCGAGACCTGCCAGTACATCGCGCAATTCCACCCCGATCCGGACGGGCCGCTCCGCCTTTGCCCGGCCGCGGCAGACTCGGTCGGCGGCTCGTGACGTGGACGTCGGCATCCTGGGCGGCTCGTTCGATCCGATCCACCACGGCCATCTCATCGCCGCGCGCAGCGTGGCCGAGACGCTCGGCCTCGACGCCGTCTGGTTCATCCCGGCGGGGCAGCAGCCCTTCAAGACGGGCCAGCACGGGGCGACCGCGTCCCATCGCTTCGCCATGACCGAGCTCGCCGCGGCCGGAGAGCGCTGTTTTCGGGTGGACCCGATCGAGGTCGAGCGGGCGGGGCCGAGTTACACGGTCGACACCGTGACGGCGCTCACCGAGCGCCACCCCGAGATCCGGTTCCACCTGTTGCTCGGCGCGGACGCCGCGCAGCTCTTTCCCACCTGGCGGGATCCCGACGGCGTGCGCGCCCGGGCTCGCCTGGTGGTCTTCGAACGCACCGGAGACCCGATACCGCCGCGCGTCGCGGACCAAACGGTGCGGGTGCCCCGGATCGACATTTCATCGACCGAGATACGGGAGCGGGTGCGGCGGGGCCAGGCGATCCGGTACCTGGTGCCCGAGGCGGTGAGCCGCTACATCGACGCCCACGATCTGTATCGAGAGCCGTAACCGATGGTCAAGACTCTGATCACCAGCCTGTTCGGGAACCGCCACCACCGCGAAGCCAAGCGGATGGGGCCGATCCTCGACGAGATCCGCGAGCACGAGGCCCGGCTGGGCGGGGTGAGCGAGGACGAGCTCAAGGCCCAGACCGCGAAGTTCCGCGAGCGGATCGCCGAGGCCACGGGCGAGGTCAAGCGGCAGCTCGACGACCTCAAGGTCAAGAAGCACGACTGCTCCGACCCGGCCGAGCGGGTGCAGTTCGAGGACGAGTACCACCGGGTCGAGAACGA
This sequence comes from Gemmatimonadales bacterium, assembly GCA_050184075.1. GTDB lineage: Bacteria > Gemmatimonadota > Gemmatimonadetes > Gemmatimonadales > GWC2-71-9 > SHZU01. The sequence continues at coordinate 2,439 of JBFXAS010000135.1, read as the reverse complement.
GTACAAGAAGCAGCTCGAGGCGACCCTCGACGCCCTGCTGCCCGAGGCGTTCGCCACGGTGCGGGAGGCCTGTCGCCGGCTGGTGGGCACCACCGTGATGGTGACCGGGCACGAGCTCGCCTGGGACATGGTGCCCTACGACGTCCAGCTGATCGGCGGGATCGCCCTCCACCGGGGCCGGATTGCCGAGATGGCGACCGGCGAGGGCAAGACGCTGGTCGCGACGCTGCCGCTGTATCTCAACGCGCTCACCGGGCGCGGGTGCCACCTGATCACGGTGAACAACTACCTCGCCCGCCGCGACTCGCAGTGGATGGGGCACGTGTTCTCCTACCTGGGTCTGACGGTCTCCTGCATCGACGACACCGAGCCGTCGAGCCCGGCGCGGCGCGCCGCCTATCAGGCCGACATCACCTACGGCACCAACAACGAGTACGGCTTCGACTACCTCCGCGACAACATGGTGTTCAGCCTGGACCAGCGGGTCCAGCGGGTGCATGCCTACGCCATCGTCGACGAGGTGGACTCGATCCTGATCGACGAGGCGCGGACGCCGCTGATCATCTCGGGTCCGGTCGGCAACGAGGGCGACGCCAAGTACTCCGACTTCAACGGCCGGGTCGCCGAGCTGGTCCGGAAGCAGACCCGGGTGGCGAACGAGCTGATCGCGCAGGCGGAGCCGCTGTTGGAGAACGACAAGACCAAGCAGGACGCGGCCACGATGCTGTACCAGGCACAGCTCGGCATGCCGAAGAACAAGCGTCTGCTCAAGCTGCTCAACGAGACCGGCGTCAAGCCGATGGTCCAGCAGGCCGAGCTCCGCTACCTGGCCGACCGCAAGCTGCCGATGAAGCAGCAGCAGCTGCGGAATCTCGAGGACGTGCTCTACTTCGTGCTCGACGAGAAGGGGCACTCGGTCCACCTGACCGACCAGGGCGCCACCACGCTCTCGCCCGACGACCCGGGCTTCTTCCTGGTGCCCGACATCTCCGAGGAGATCCACCGGGTCGAGCAGGATCCCGACCTCTCGATCGAGGAGAAGCGGGCGATCCGGACCCAGATCGAGACCGACTACGCGGTCAAGAGCGAGAAGCTCCACATCATTCACAAGCTGCTCCAGGCCCACGCCCTCTACGAGAAGGACGTCGACTACATCATCCAGGACAATCAGGTCCTGATCGTCGACGAGTACACGGGGCGGGTGCTGCCCGGCCGCCGCTGGTCGGACGGGCTCCACCAGGCGGTGGAGGCCAAGGAAGGGGTGCAGATCAAGGGCGAGACCCAGACGCTCGCCACGATCACCATCCAGAACTACTTCCGGATGTACGACAAGCTGGCGGGCATGACCGGCACCGCCGAGACCGAAGAGTCGGAGTTCTACTCCATCTACGGGCTCGACGTGATGGTGATCCCGACCAACAAGCCGATCGCCCGGAAGGACCACCCCGACCGGATCTACAAGACCCGGCGCGAGAAGTACAACGCGGTGATGGACGAGGTGGCCCGGCTGCAGGAGGCGGGGCTGCCGGTGCTGATCGGCACCACCTCGGTCGAGGTCTCCGAGACGCTCTCGAAGATGCTCAAGCGGCGGGGCGTCAAGCACGAGGTCCTGAACGCGAAGCAGCACCAGCGCGAGGCGGAGATCGTGGCCGGCGCCGGACAACGGGGCGCGGTGACGATCGCCACCAACATGGCCGGCCGTGGCACCGACATCAAGCTCGGCAAGGACCTCGACCTGACCACGGAAGAGGCCGGCCTCCACATCGTCGGCACCGAGCGCCACGAGTCGCGACGGATCGACCGGCAGCTCCGAGGGCGCGCGGGGCGTCAGGGTGATCCGGGCAGCTCGCTCTTCTTCCTCTCGTTGGAAGACGACTTGATGCGGCTCTTCATGGCCGATCGGGTGGCGCGCTACATGGACAAGACCGGCGCCGAGGAAGGGGAGGTCATCACCGGCAAGCTGGTCACCCGGGCGATCGAGTCGGCGCAGAAGCGGGTCGAGCTCCAGAATTTCCAGCAGCGGAAGCGGTTGCTCGAGTACGACGACGTGATGAACCAGCAGCGCGAGGTCATCTATTCGCTCAGGCTGTTCGCGCTGGAGCGGGGCGAGGAGCTCAAGGCCGAAGCGCGCAAGATGATCGCCGAAGCGGTCGAGGCCGCGGTGACCCGGGCGATCCCGGCCGGCGCGGAGCCCGAGACCTGGGATCGGCCGGGACTCGCGACCCAGCTGGCGCTGAACTTCGTCCTGACCGTCGACGGGGTGAGCGATGCGGCGGCCACGCCGACCCTGGCCAGCCTGATCGAGGCCACGCAGGCCGAGGCCGAGGCCGCGTTCCAGAGGAAGGTCCAGTACCTGAAGGACTTCGGCAGCCGGATCGGGATCGGCGACGTCGACCAGCAGGTGCTCTCGCAGGTGATGCTCTCGGTGATCGACGAGAA
>JBFXAS010000134.1:0-13408 GCA_050184075.1 Gemmatimonadales bacterium | reverse complement strand
CCATCCGGTGCCAGAGTGATCGACCTCTCCGGTCGGACGATCGTTCCGGGGTTCGTCGACACCCACGCCCACATTCGGCCGGCCTGGGGAATCCACCGCCCGCAGCCCTGGGGCTACCTCGCCAATCTGGCCTTCGGGGTGACGACCACCCGAGATCCCCAGACCGGCACGACCGACGTGCTCGCCTATGGCGACATGGTCGACGCCGGGCTCGCCATCGGGCCGCGGATCTACAGCACCGGCCCGGGGGTCTTCTGGCAGGAGCAGATCAAGGATCTCGAGCACGCGCGCCGGGTGCTCACGCGCTACAGCGAGTACTACGACACCAAGACGATCAAGATGTACGTCGCGGGATATCGCCAGGTGCGACAGTGGATCATCATGGCCGCGAGGGAGCAGCGGTTGATGCCGACCACCGAGGGCTCGCTCGACCTGAAGCTCGATCTGACCGAGACGATCGACGGGTACCCCGGTCTCGAGCACTCGTTGCCGGTCTCGCCGCTCTACAGCGACGTGGTGCGCTTGATGGCCGAGTCGGGGCGAACCTACACCCCGACGCTGCTGGTGTCGTACGGCGGGCCCTGGGCGGAGAACTACTTCTACACCCACGAGCGTCCCTATCAGGACGCCCGGCTCCGGCGCTTCACTCCCTACGAGGAGCTGGCGTCGAAGACCCGCCGGCGCGGGCAGGGCACCGGTCCCGGCCCCGGCGCGTGGTTCATGGACGAGGAGTACATCTTTCCGGAGCACGCGGCGGTGGCCAAGGCGATCGTCGACGCCGGGGGGCGGGTCGGCATCGGCAGCCACGGCCAGCTTCAGGGCCTCGGTTACCACTGGGAGCTCTGGGCGGTCCAGTCGGGTGGGATGACGCCGATCCAGGCCCTGCGCGCCGCCACGCTCCATGGGGCCGAGGCGATCGGGCTCGGCCGGGATCTCGGGTCGATCGAGGCGGGCAAGCTCGCGGACCTGCTGGTGCTCGACCGCAATCCGCTCGACGACATCCGCAACACTCAGTTGGTGAGCCAGGTGATGAAGAACGGGCGGCTCTACGACGCCTCGACGCTGGCAGAGACCTGGCCCGTACGCCGTCCCGGACCGATGGTGCCGGGGGTCATCGAGGCGCCACGAACCGCGGCGGGGCTCAGGGAGGGGCGCTGAGTAAAGCCTGCGCAAAGCGCGGTTTTCTTTTGTCGGGGGCCGGTTTACAGTTCCCGGCCTGACCGCGGTTTCGTCTCGCTCACGTCCTCCGCTTCGCGACGGTCCCCATGAAGTTCGATCTCACGCTCGCCGTTCGATCGCCGGAGAGCCACACCGGCCCCCTGCTCATCGTGATCGCCGGGAAAGGTGAGGCGCCGGCCTCGCTCGCGGCGCTCGACAAGGCGCTGGGTGGAGCGATCGGCCGGGTCTACGGGTCCGGCGACTTCGCCGGCAAGCGAGATCAGACGGCGGTGATCTACGGCGGCGGGTCACTCGCTCGAGTGCTGCTGGTGGGCGCCGGCGAGGGTGGCCGGGACGAGTTGCGCCGCGCGGCGGCCGTCGGCACCAAGCGGGCCCGGGCGATCGGCGTCGAGCAGGCCGGGCTCTGGTGCTGTCCCGAGACCCGTGGCGAGCTCGCGGTCGGGCTCGCGGTGCAAGCTCTGGCCGAGGGCGCCGCCCAGGGCGCCTGGCAGTACGCCGAGATGAAGCGACCGCCCGAGGAGCCCAAGCCGGTCCTTTCCGCGGTGGAGATCCTCGCCACCGAAGCCGAATCCGACGGGGCGGCCGAAGGGTGCCGGATCGGCGCGGCGATCGGGGCGGGGCACCTGCTCGCGCGTGGGATCCAGATGCTGCCGGCCAACGTCTGCAATCCGGCGTATCTCGCGTCGGTGGCCACCGACCTGGCCAAGCGACACGGTCTCAAGGTCACCGTGCTCGACCGCTCGGCGATCGAGGCCGAGGGCATGGGCGCCCTGCTGGCGGTGGCCCAAGGATCGGCAAACGATCCCCGCTTCATCGCGCTCGAGTATTCGGGTGGCAAAGGCAAGCCGGTGGTGTTGGTCGGGAAGGGGGTCACCTTCGACACCGGTGGGATCTCGATCAAGCCGGCGGCCAACATGGAGGACATGAAGTACGACATGTCCGGAGCCGCCGCCGTGCTCGGCACCTTCGAGGCGCTGGGCCGGATCAAGCCGAAGCTCAACGTGGTCGGGCTGGTGCCGTCGGCGGAGAACATGCCGAGCGCCACCGCCTACCGGCCGGGCGACGTGGTCAAGTCGCACTTCGGGAAGACGATCGAGGTCATCAACACCGACGCCGAGGGTCGCCTGCTGCTCGCCGACGCGCTGTCGTACGCGCGCCGGTACGAGCCAGCCGCCTGCCTCGACATCGCTACGCTCACCGGCGCGATCGTGATCGGTCTGGGAAGTGTCGTGGCCGGGGTGATGGGGGCGGACTCGCCGCTGGTCCAGGAAGTGATCGAGGCCGGGCGGAAGGCCGGAGAGCGGGTCTGGGAGCTGCCGCTCTGGGACGAGTATCGCGACCTGATCAAGTCGGATATCGCGGACGTGAAGAACTCGGGCGGCCGGCAGGCCGGGAGCATCACGGCTGGCTGGTTTCTCCGGGAGTTCGTCGAGGGGTATCCCTGGGCGCACGTCGACATCGCCGGCACGGCCTATGTCGACCGCGACTCGCCGGCGATGGGGCGCGGCCCCACGGGCATCGGCGTCCGGCTCTTCACCGAGTTCGTCCTGGGGCGTGCCACTCGCTGATTCGGGGCGAGTGATGGCCCCTTCGCGAGGCCGCGGGCTCGCCCTCGGTCTCTCCTTGTCGGCGCTGGTCGCCTGCAGCTCGGATCTGGTGGCGCCCGGCAAGGAGGACAAGGCTCCCTTCGACTTCGCCTTCACCGACCCGGTCGCCGACACGCTCCCGCCGGACGCCAGCACGCCGGAGGGGGCGGGGCGCGGCGCGGACCTGGTCGGGATCTCGGGCTCGGTCTCGGCCGACGAGGTCACCCTGATCCTCACCTTCAACGAGGCGGTCGCTCCCTGGTCCGAGGGAGCGCCGAACAGCCTCGACGGCGTGATCGACTTGGACGTCGACGAGAACCTGACGACCGGAATCGGCGATGCCGCCACCGGCGGGATCGGGGCGGATTACTACCTCGACCTCCGAGACGCGTCGTCCGGCACGGTGTCGCTCGTCGACGTGCTGGAGCGGAGCTTCGTCTTCGTCCCGGCGCGGTTCGAGGGCACCACCGTGACGATCACCGTGCCGCGGAGCCGGCTCGGCGGCGACGACGGCGAGTTCGCGATGACGGCCTTGGTCGGGGTGCGGAGCCGGCCGGTAACGGACGTGGCGCCGGAGACGGGCAGCTACCAGGCCCACGCGACGGGCGGGTCGTGAGCCGGCTCCGTCTCCTGCCAATCCTGCTCTTGGTGCTGGGCATCCCGCGCGGCGTGGCGCTGCTCGCGCAGGTGCCAGACAGCGCGAGGGCGGACACGACCGCGACCAGCGACACCACCGACTACGCGGCGCTCTTTCTCCGTACCGAGGAGGAGGGCCGGGTGGTGGTGCCGACGCTGCCACGGGTCGGGTCGCCGAGTCTCCTGCCGGGTCTCACCCGGATCGTGTTCGATCGCGATACGATCGAGTGGCACAACGCCCAGACCTTGTCGGATCTCCTCAGCAAGGTGCCCGGCGTCTTTCTGTGGCGTGGGGGCTGGGTCGGCCGGCCCGAGTGGCCAACGTTCCAGGGCCGGCTCGGCGCCTCGGTGCGGTACTCGCTGGACGGCATGCCGATGCTGGCGCTCGGGCGCGACAGCGTGGTGGTCGACCCGACGCTCTTCCCGCTCAGCTTTCTCGAGCGGGTCGAGATCGAGCGCCTGCCCGGGGAGCTTCGGGTCCATCTCTTCACCAAGCGCCACGATCGGGTCCCGCCACGGACCCGGGTGTCGGTCGCGAGCGGCGACTTCGACATCGCGCGCTACCAGGGCTCGCTGGAGCAGCGGAGCCGATCGGGTCTGGGTTTCGTCGTGGCGGCCGAGCAGCTCTCGGTGCCGCTTTCGAGCGACCAGCAGGGGGCGTACAGCAACCTCCAGGGTTGGCTCCAATTGAGCTACGTCCCCTCGGACCGGCTCTCGGCGAGCCTCCAGCTGATCCGCGGCGGACCGAATCGCGAGGACGTGCTGGATCCCGACGCGTCGAGCGACACGCTCTCCGCCGGGATCCACGGCAAGCGCACCGACATCCAGGCGACCTTCAGCTACGCCACCCGATCGGACGGACTCGGCGGACGGCTCTCGGCGATCCTGGCGCGCTCCTCCTGGGCGGAGGACTCCACCGAGTATTCGTTGCCCGGGCCGATCAACCAGCATCCGCACGTCCAGGCGCTCGACATGGGTGTCACCCAGCTCGGGGTGCTGGGCGGCTACCGCACCACCACGACCGCGCTCGACGCGAGCGCCTGGTACCGCTCGCGCTGGACCCCGCTCGAGGTCCGGGCCTCCGCGGCCGCGACCCCGAGCCCGCGGCTCACGGGCTCGGTCGAAGCGGCCTATCTCCGGCACGACGGCGGACGGAGCAGTCGCTGGCTGCTCGGGCGCGGCGGGGTGGCGCTGCCGCTCGGGATTCAGGTGAGCGGGCTCGCCCGGGTGGGCTCGATCGTGCTCGCGCCGGCGCTCGCCGCCGACAGCGCGACCGCGATCTTCGACCGGGCCATCCTCGCCGGCTTCGATCGACCCCGATTCGCGCTGGAGGTCGGCTACTGGCGGACGGCGTCGAGCACGTCGCCCGGCTTCTCGCTCTACCCGACGCTGGCCGCGGTGGCGACCGGACCGCCGACCAAGTGGGTCACGGTGTCGGCCCGCATCGCCCCGCGCCAATGGCTGATCCTGGACGGCTGGTACAGCGATCCGACCGGCGTCGGGCCGGAGGGACAGCCGCCGACCCACTCGATCGTGAACGCGACCATCCAGAGCAAATTCCTCCCGACGTTCCGGAGCGGGATCTTCGCGCTCAAGCTGCAGGGCTCAATCGAGTCGTGGGGCACCGGGGTGATCGGTCGCGACCCGGCCGGCGAGGCGGTGACACTGCCGGGCGCGACGTTCTTCCGGGCACAGATCCAGTTCAAGATCGGCAGCTTCATCGCCTACTACGACCGCAGCAACATGCAGGGCACCCGTTTGACGTACGTGCCGGGGCTTCCGATACTCCGATTTGCCAGCAGCTTCGGGGTGCGATGGGAGTTCTCGAACTAGCGGACCGACCTACCTCGGCGATCCCATGACGGACGGCACCGAGCGGACCAGCGGCGAGAACGCGCTCGAGCGCTCACACTCGCTCCTGCACGCCGCGCTCGAGTCCACCGCGGATGGACTGCTGGTGGTCGATCGGGCGGGTCGGGTGTCGGGCTACAACACGGCCTTTCTTCGGCTCTGGCGGGTTCCGACCGATCTGGCCGAGCAGCGCGACGACGCCAAGCTGCTGGCGTTCGTGCTCGATCAGCTGGCCGACCCGGCCGCCTTCCTGAGTCGGGTCCAAGACCTGTATCGGACGCCCGACGCGGTCAGCTTCGACGTCCTCCTCTTTCAGGACGGCCGGGTCTTCGAGCGCTACTCGCAGCCGCAGCGCATCGCCGGCGAGGTGGTCGGGCGGGTCTGGAGCTTCCGCGACGTCACCGAGCGGCGGATCGCCGAGGAAGCCCTCCGCCAGAGCGAGCGCTGGCTCCGCCAGGTGATCGACCTCGTGCCGGTGATGATCTTCGCGAAGAACGCCGATGGCCGCTTTGTGCTCGCCAATCAGGCGCTCGCCGACGCCCTGGGCACGACGGTGGAGCGGCTGATCGGGCGGACCGATCAGGCCTTCGTGGCCGACCCCGATCAGCTGGCACACCTCCGCTCCGCCGACCTGACCGTGATCGAGACCGGACGTCCGCTCCGGGTGAGCGAGGAACCCCTTACCGACGCCGAAGGCCGGACCCGGCTGCTCGAGACCATCCGGGTGCCGGTGACCCTGCCGGGACGCGAAGGCGCGGGGGTGCTCGGCGTGGCGACCGACACCACCGACCGCCGCCGGCTCGAGGCCGAGCTGATGCAGTCGCAGCGGATGGACGCGATCGGTCGTCTGGCCGGGGGGATCGCGCACGACTTCAACAATCTGCTGACCGCCATCCTGGGCTTCAGCCATGCCTTGCTCGAAGACCTCCCGGATCGCGACGCGCGACGCGATGACCTGGTCAACATCACGACGGCCGCGGAGCGGGCGGCCGATCTCACCCGGCAGCTGCTGGCCTTCAGCCGCCGGCAGGTGCTCCAGCCGCGAGTGGTCAACATCAACGATCTGGTGAGGACCCTGGAGCGACTGCTCCGCCGAGTGCTCGGCGAGGACATCGTCCTCGAGATCTCGCTCGATCCGGACCTGGCCCCGGTGCGGGCCGATCCCTCCCAGTTGGAGCAGGTGATCGTCAACCTCGCGGTGAACGGGCGGGAGGCGATGCCGCGCGGTGGCCGGCTCGCTATCGCGACCCGCACCTTGCGGGAGCACGAGGCGCCGGACGAGGTGTCGGCCCTGGCCGCCGAGGGCGCGGGGCTGGTGGCGCTGGCCGTGAGTGACACCGGCACCGGAATGTCGGCCGAGGTGCGGCAGAACATCTTCGAGCCGTTCTTCACCACCAAAGAGCAGGGCACCGGACTCGGCCTCTCGATGGTCTACGGCATCGTGAAGCAGACGGGCGGGCACATCGAGGTCCAGAGCGAGCTGGGCGAGGGGACCGGCTTCACGGTCTATCTCCCGGCGACGCGAGCGGTCGAGGAGGGGCCTCGACCGCCGGAGGCGGAGCCGCTCGAGCCGGTGAAGGGCGCCACCATCCTCCTGGTCGAAGACGAAGAAGCGGTCCGCCGACTCACCAAGCGGGTGCTCGCGGCCGACAGTTACCAGGTGATCGAGGCCGTCGACGGGGAAGACGCGCTGGCCGTGGCGGGGCGCCACGACGGACCCATCGACCTGGTGCTCACCGACCTCGTGATGCCGCGGATGAACGGCCGGGAGCTGGCCCTGGCGATCCAAGGCCGGCGCCCGCGGATCAGGGTGGCCTTCATGTCGGGCTACACGGCGGATGCGTTCGGGCGGGACACGACCCAGGTGCCGAATCTCCCCTTTCTCCAGAAACCCTTTGATGGCAGGGCTTTACGCCGATTCGTCCGGGCGGCGCTGGGGGCCGCCCCCGCAAGCGAGGGGCGCTCGCCGGCCTGAGAGGCGCCCGGGCCGATCCGCGCCTGGCCCGACCCAATCCAGTCGTTATCTTTCCTTGCTTTTCAGCGGTGGAGGGTCTCTGGCTCGGAGCATGACAGGCTTCGGGGCATCCGAAGGCACACTGGCGGGCGGCCTGATCCGGGTCGAGATCCGGTCCGTCAACCATCGGTACTTCCTGGTGTCGGTGAAGTCGCCACCCGAGTTCCAGAGCCTCGAGAGTCAGATCCGTGACCGGCTGCGCGAGGACTTCGCGCGCGGTCACCTGACGGTTTCGATTCGCTGGCTCGAGGGCGCGCCGACCAAGGTCGGACCGCAGCTTCGGCTCGACGTCGAGCGGGCCCGCGAAGCCATGGCTCGGCTGCGGGAGCTGCAGACGGCGGTCGGCCTCAACGCCGAGATCACCCTGGAGCTGGTCGCGAGGCAGCCGGAAGTGTTCGTCGCGGTGGAGCCGACCGACGCCCAGCTCGAGTGGACCGCGATCGAGCCGATCCTCGCGCGGGCGGCGGCCGAGTGCAGGGCGATGCGGGAGCGCGAGGGCCTGGCGCTCGTGGCCGAGCTGTCGGGCCGGCTCGAGGCGCTCCGGGCGGGCCGACGGACCGTGGAGCAGCGGGCGCCCGAGCGGCTGGTCCGAGAGCGCGACCGGCTTCGCGCCCAGGTGGCCGAGCTGGTCGATGGCCGACCGATCGACGACCAACGGCTGAGCCAGGAGTTGGCGTTTCTGGCCGACCGGCTCGACATCACGGAGGAGCTGGTCCGACTGGGCGCGCACCTGGACGCCTGCGGCTCGGCGCTCGACGGCGATCGCCCGGTCGGCAAACAGCTCGGCTTCCTCGCCCAGGAGCTGGGCCGGGAGGTCAACACGATCGGGTCGAAGGCGAACGATGCCGTGATACAGCACACGGTGGTCGAGATGAAAGGGGAACTGGAGCGATTCCGAGAGCAGCTCGAGAACTTGGAGTGAGCCCGTTCCTGCTGGTACTCTCGTCTCCTTCCGGTGGCGGGAAGACGGCGATCGCCCGGCACCTGCTCGGCGCTCGGGACGACGTGACCTACTCGGTCTCCGCGACGACCCGACCCAAGCGGGAGGGCGAAGAGGACGGCGTCGCCTACCACTTTCTGCCGCGCGAGGAGTTCGAGCGGCGGGTCCGCTCGGGTGAGTTTCTCGAGTGGGCGGAGTACGGCGGGCAGCTCTACGGAACGCTCCGATCCGAGGTGGAGCGCGGACTCCGGCAGGGGCGCCACGTGGTGCTCGACATCGAGGTGCAGGGCGCCGAGCAGGTTCGCGAGCGTTTCCCCAATGCGGTCCGGGTCTTCGTGCTGCCGCCCTCGGCCCGGGTGCTCGCTGAGCGGCTCAAGAACCGGGGCACCGACGACGAAGCCAGTCGTCAACGGCGGCTGGCGATCGCGGCCGACGAGCTCACCCGGGTCAGTGAGTACGACTACGTCGTCGTGAACGACGACCTGGTCGAAGCGGTCGGTCAGGTGGCCGCGATTCTCGAGGTGGAGTCCCGCCGGGTGGCCCGGCTGGCCAATCTCGATCGGGTCGTGGCCGCGATGCGGACGGAACTGGCGAACGGGCCGGCCAAGGCCCCTTCGTCCTGAACGGAAAGGAAGGCATTCGATGGAGATCTTCACCCCGAGCGAAGCAGCCCGGAGCGCCGGCACCAAGTACCGGAGCATCCTGGTCGCCTCGCGGTTCGCCCGACTCGTCAACGAGCTGCCCCAGGAGCGTCAGGTGCTCCTGGAGCAGACCCACGGCTATCGGAAGCTCACCACCCTGGCGCTCCGGAAGCTGGTCGCCGGCGAGCTCCAGTTCCGCGAGATGCGGCGCCGACGGTCCGAGGTCTGACGGTGTGGGCCGGCCGTCACGTCGTCGTCGGCGTGACGGGCGGGATCGCGTGCTATAAGAGCTGCCATCTCGTCCGCCGGTTCGTCGAGGCGGGAGCCCGGGTCGACGTCGTGATGAGCCGGGGCGCGATGGAGTTCGTCCGCCCGCTGACCTTCGAGGCGCTCTCGGGCCGGCCGGTGCTCACCTCGCTCTGGGAGCCGGATCGCGCGCTCGCCCATGTCCGGCTCGGGCAGGAGGCCGACCTCGTGGTCGTGGCTCCCGCCACCGCGCATTTCCTGGCGCGGCTCGCCCACGGCTTCGCCGACGACTTCCTGACTGCGTTGCTGCTGGCGCGGACCGGTCCCGCGCTGCTCGCCCCGGCGATGAACGACGAGATGTTCGCCGACTCCGCCACCGCCCGCAATCTCGCGGGGCTGGTCGAGCGGGGCTTCCTCGTCGTCGGGCCCGAGCGGGGCGCGCTGGCCGAAGGGCCATCCGATCGTCCCGGACGGATGAGCGAGCCGGAGACGATCTTCGAGCATGCCTGGCGAGCGATCGCGTCGCGCGGGCCCTGGCGCGAGCGCCGCGTGGTGGTCACCGCGGGACCGACCCGCGAGTCGATCGACCCGGTCCGCACCATCACGAATCGTTCGAGCGGGCGAATGGGGTTTCGCCTGGCGGAGGCGGCCTGGCGCCGTGGCGCCCAGGTCGAGCTGATCACCGGGCCGTCCAGCCTGCCGGACCCGGTGGGCGTGACCATCACTCGGGTGGAGACCACGGCCGAGCTGGAGGCGGCCGTCGCGGCCGCGCTGCCGACGGCCGACCTGTTGGTGATGGCGGCCGCGCCGGCCGACTACCGGCCGGCGACCTCGAGCGACGCCAAGCGTCCGAGGCAGGACGGCCCCCTCTCGATCGAGCTGGTGCCCACCAACGACATCCTCAAGGCGACGACACCACTCCGGAAGCCCGGCATGCTGGTGGTCGGCTTCGCGCTGGAGACGGGTGACGCCCTCGCCAAGGCGCGAAAGAAGCTCGTGGCCAAGGGGCTCGACCTGATCGTGGCCAACGACGCGACCGAGCCGGGCGCCGGGTTCGAGGTCGACACCAACCGGGTCGCGATCGTCTCCCGCGACGGCACCACCGACATTCCGCTCTCGAGCAAGGCTCGGGTCGCGGACGCGATCCTCGATGCCGTGGAGGCGCGCTTTGGATGATCGGGTGAGGCGGTACCTGGAGCAGCAGGTGGCGCTCGGCGGGGCGGAGGTGATCCTTCCCCGACGGGCCCCGGCAGCAAGGCCGAGGGGCGGAGCGGATTGGCGAACCGGCGCCCCGCCGATTCCCGGACCCGGCCTCGTGGTCGATCCGCCGCCGCGGGACCTGCTTACTCCGCGAGGGACGGACTACCCCGACCTGGCCGCGATCGCCAAGGCGGTGGCCGCCTGCAAGGCCTGTTTCCTCGCTCAGGGACGGACCAACACCGTGCCGGGCGAGGGCAATCCGGAGGCCCGGCTGCTCCTCGTCGGGGAAGGGCCGGGTCAGACCGAGGACCAGACCGGGCGTCCGTTCGTGGGTCGGGCCGGCGAGCTGCTGAACGACATTCTCAAGGCGATTGGTTTCGCCCGGGAAGAGGTGTTCATCTGCAACGTGGTGAAGTGCCGGCCGCCGCAGAACCGCAAGCCGCTTCCGGACGAGATGAGCACCTGCATGCCGTTCTTGGAGGCGCAGATCGACCTGGTCAGGCCGAAGGTGATCCTCGCGCTCGGCGCGACGGCGGCGGAAGCGCTGCTCAAGGTCCGGCGCTCGTTGTCAGAGCTTCGGACGAAGGTACATTCCTATCGCGGGGTGCCGCTCGTCGTCACCTACCATCCGGCAGCACTACTTCGCAATCCGAACTGGAAGAAGCCCACCTGGGATGACGTCCGCATTGCCCGACAGCTTGTCGACGGTTGACAAGGTCCTCCGCGGCGCGCCGTGGAGCCAGGAGGCCGAGCAGGCCGTCCTGGGCGCGATGCTGCTCGATCAGGACGCCGCGCTCCGCGCCACCGAGCTACTCGAGGCGGGGATGTTCTACCGGGACGCCCACGCCCGGCTCTTCCGTGCCATGGTCAGCCTCACCGAACGCCGCACGGTCATCGATCACGTCACCCTGCGCGACGAGTTGGCCCGGCAGGGCGAGCTGGAGATGGCGGGCGGGGTGGAGTACCTGGCCGAGCTGCTCGACTCGGTGGCCACGGCGGCGAACCTCGATCACCATGCCGCGCTGGTCCGCGACAAGGCGGTCCTCCGGCGGCTGATCGAGGCGTCGAACCAGACCATCACCGACGCGTACGATGGCCGGCTTGCCGCGGGCGAGCTGCTCGATGTGGCGGAATCGCGGGTCTTCAAGATCTCGCAGGAACGCCGGCACGAGGGCTTCACCCGGATCAAGGAGATGCTCTGGCCGACGATGGAGCGCATCGAGGTGCTCCAGAAGAGCGGCAAGAAGGTGACGGGTGTGCCGAGCGGTTTTGCAGATTTGGACGAGCTGACGTCGGGCTTTCAGGTTTCCGAGCTGGTGATCGTGGCGGCTCGGCCCTCGATGGGCAAGACGGCGTTCTGCTTGAACATCGCCACGCAGGCGGCGGTGGAGGGGCACGGAGTGGCCGTGTTCTCCCTCGAAATGTCCAAGGACGCCCTGGTGCAGCGGATGCTCTGTGCGGAGGCTCGAGTCAACAGCCAGGCGGTGCGCCGCGGCGCGCTCCGCGACCGGGATTTCACCAACCTGGCGCGTGCGGCCGGGGTGCTGCAGCAGTGCCCGATCTGGATCGACGACACGCCGGCCATCACGCTGCTGGAGATGCGGTCCAAGGCCCGGCGGCTCCGCTCCGAGGGCGATCTCGGCCTGGTCGTGGTCGACTACCTGCAGCTGATGCGGAGCCCGGAGTACTCCGACAACCGGGTCCAGGAGGTGTCCGACATCTCCCGGTCGCTCAAGGCGTTGGCCCGAGAGCTCAAGGTCCCGGTCATCGCGCTCTCCCAGCTCTCGCGGGCCTCGGAGCAGCGGGGTGGCGACAAGCGGCCCCAGCTCTCCGACCTCCGGGACTCCGGCGCCATCGAGCAGGACGCCGACCTGGTGGTCTTCATCCACCGTCCGGAGTACTACGACCGCGAGGACGAGTCGGTCCGCGGGCAGGCCGACATCATCCTGGCCAAGAACCGGAACGGACCCACCGGTAACGTCCACCTCCGCTTCACCAGCGAGTTCACCCGCTTCGACAACCTCTCGCTCCGTGAGGAGCCGGGAGACTGATCCATGGCCAAGGCGCGGTCGGTCTTTCGCTGCTCCGAGTGCGGACACGACCACCCCAAGTGGAACGGCCGCTGCGAGGCCTGCGGGGCGTGGAACACCGTGGCCGAGGAGCGGGTGGCCGCGCCGCGCCGGACGCCCCGGTTGGCCCGGAGCGACCGCGGCCCCGCGGAGGTCCAGGCGCTCGCCGAGGTCCAGGGCGAGCGGTTGGTGCGCTGGTCGACCGGTCTGCCGGAGCTCGACTTCGTGCTCGGCGGCGGCCTGGTGCCCGGCTCGATGGTCCTGTTGGGTGGAGAGCCCGGCATCGGCAAGTCGACCCTGTTGCTCCAGGCGGCCGCTCGGCTGGTCGGCGGCAAACGGCGGGTGCTCTACGCGAGCGGCGAAGAGTCGCCCGAGCAGATTCGGCTCCGCGCCGACCGTCTGCACGAAGACGCGGGGCCGGTCCTCGTTCAGGGAGAGACCCACCTCGAGTCCATCGTGGCCGCGGCGATCGCCTCCCGCGCCGATCTGGTAGTGCTCGACTCGATCCAGACCGTCTACACCGACGCGCTCGAAGGGGCCCCTGGCAGCGTCGGCCAGGTCCGCGAGTCGGCGGCGCAGCTGATGCGCTTCGCCAAGGAGTCGGGCACCAGCGTCGTCGTGGTCGGGCACGTCACCAAGGGTGGGGCGCTCGCGGGTCCCAAGACCCTCGAGCACATCGTCGACACCGTGCTCTACTTCGAGGGCGAGCCGGCGCTCAACTACCGCTTGCTCCGCGCCGTGAAGAATCGATTCGGGTCGATCGACGAGCTGGGCGTCTTCGCGATGACGGACCGCGGTCTCGAAGGGGTGCCCAATCCGTCGGCCGTCTTCCTGGCGGCCCGCTCGCTCGGCACGAGCGGGAGCGCGGTCACGGCGCTCATGGAAGGCACCCGTCCCGTCCTGGTCGAAGTGCAGGCGCTCGCGGCGCCGTCGGGCTACGGAACCCCGCAGCGCGTCGCCACGGGGCTCGATCCCAAGCGGCTGGCGGTGCTCCTCGCCGTGCTCGAGCGGCGCGGGGGGGTGAGCTTCGCTCAGCTCGACGTCTT
>JBFXAS010000133.1:0-13536 GCA_050184075.1 Gemmatimonadales bacterium | reverse complement strand
AGGGGACGGCATGACGGCGGCTCCGGAGTACCGGTGGCAGGGTGTCGGTCGGCGGAAGACCAGCGTCGCGCGGGTCTATCTCACGCCGGGCACCGGCAAATGGGAAGTGAACGGGCGGACCCTGGGTGACTATTTCCCCCGGCCGTCCCTGGTCCAGCACATTCAGCAGCCGTTCGCGACCACGGATACCCTGGGGGCGTTCGACGTGAAGGCGCACGTCGACGGCGGCGGGGTCACCGGTCAGGCGGGCGCGATGCGGCTGGGTATCGCCCGCGCGCTGGTCGAGGCGGACTCGTTGCACCGCACCAAGCTGCGGGGCGCCGGTCTCCTGACTCGCGATCCGCGGGCCGTCGAGCGCAAGAAGCCCGGGCGTCCGGGCGCTCGGAAGCGGTTCCAGTTCTCGAAGCGGTAAGCCGGAGCTTCGGCTCCGCCCATTCCACACATCGCGGGATTCGCCCGCTGGGTGTCCGCCGGCCATGGTGGCCGGCGGATCGGCGGGGGGACGTGATCGCGGTGGCGGATCGAACCCAAGACCCGAAGGGAAGTCGTCGAACGCATGGCGTTGCCTGAGCTGCAAGCACTCCTCGAAGCCGGTGTCCATTTCGGTCACCAGACCCGTCGTTGGAACCCCAAGATGCGTCGGTACATCTTCGCCGAGCGCTCGGGGATCTACATCATCGACCTGAAGAAGACCCAGGAGCAGATCAAGAAGGCGCAAGAGCTGGTGCGCTCGATCATCCTGAAGGGCGAGAACGTCCTCTTCGTCTGTACCAAGCGCCAGCTGAAGGGCCTGGTGCAAGCCGAGGCCGAGGGCTGCAACGCGCTCTGGGTGACGGAGCGGTGGCTCGGCGGAACCCTCACCAACTTCCAGACGATCAAGCGGCAGATCCGTCGCCTGAAGGAGCTGGAGCAGGGTGGGGCCGACGGCGACTTCGCCAACTACACCAAGAAGGAGCGCCTGCTCCTCGAGCGCGAGCGGCAGAAGCTCTCCCGCTACCTCGAGGGCGTGAAGAACATGGGCCGGCTGCCCGGCGCGCTCTTCGTGGTCGACTCCAAGAAGGAGCGGATCGCGATCCTCGAGGCGCGGAAGCTCGGTATTCCCGTGGTCGCGATCGTCGATACCAACGCCGATCCGGACATGGTGACGGTGCCGATTCCCGGCAACGACGACGCGATTCGTTCGGTGTCCCTGATCGCCAACGCGCTCGCCGACGAGATCCGGGAAACCCGGATGCAGGCCCCGGTGCGCGAAGCGGGCGAGGACGCCGAGGCGACCACCTACAGCACCGATACCGGCAGCGAAGGCGATCCCGGTACCGATCGGGCCCGCCGCCGGCCGGCAGCGCGGAAGCGGCGCCCGAAGCCCGAGGCCATCGCGGCCCGGCTCAAGACAGACGAAGAGGTACCCAGCGGCGAGAGCGCGTAACCGATACGCGCCACCCCATTCGGGTGAGGGTGTTACGAGCCGCCGCGGATTTGGCCACTGGCCGTTCGCGGCGGTGTCACAACCGGGGCAGGCGCCGAATGCCGGCCCCATGAACGGAATCGACGGATGGCAATGACGAACAAGATCTCGGTGAAAGACATCAGTGACCTCCGCGCCCGGACCGGGGCGGGGATCGGCGACTGCAAGGCGGCCCTCGAGGAGGCCGGCGGCGACCTGGAGAAGGCAGCCGACATCCTCCGGAAGAAGGGCATCGCCAAGGCCGAGAAGCGCGCGGGCCGGAGCGCGTCGCAGGGCCTGGTGGTGATCGCGAACAAGGCCGACGGCAGCGACGCGGCGATGATCGACCTGAATTGCGAGACCGACTTCGTCGCTCGGAACGACGAGTTCTCCGGCCTGGCCAAGGCGCTCGCCGATGCCGCGCTGGCCGCCGCCGAAACGGGCGTCAACGCCGGCGACTTCTCGGCGGCCGCGTTCCGCGGCAAGACGGTCGGCGAGGTGGTCAAGGAGATCTCCGGCAAGACCGGCGAGGCGATGACGCTCGCCCGGTACGCCCGCTTCACCCGGGCCAACGGCACTGTCGGCTGGTACGCGCACCACAACGGCCAGGTCGGCGTGCTGGTGGACGTCGAGGGGCCGAAGGGCGAGGGCCTGGCGGAGCTGGCCAGGGACATCGCGCTCCACATCGCGTCGGCCGATCCGGCGGGCGTGAGCGACCAGGACATCCCGGCCGAGATGATCGAGCGGGAGCGCCGGATCGCCGAGGAGCAGGTGGCCGCCGAGGGCAAGCCGGAGCAGATCCGGCCCAAGATCGTCGAGGGCAAGATTCGCAAGTTCCTCGCCGAGCGCACCCTGCTCGGCCAGAGCTTTGTGAAAGACGAGTCCAAGACCGTCGGCGAGCTGGTCCAGGACGCGGCCAAGCAGCTCGGCGGCGCGGTCACCGTGCACCAGTTCGCCCGATTCAAGGTCGGAGAGGCCTGATGTCACTTGCGTTTCGCCGGGCGCTGCTCAAGATCTCCGGCGAGGCGCTGGCCGGGGACAAGGGAATCGGGCTCGACTACGGCGTCTGCGAAGGGTTGGCCGCTCAGATCAAGGGCGTCCACGCGCAGGGTATCAGCCTCGGGCTGGTGGTGGGTGGCGGGAACATCGTTCGCGGCACCCACGCCAGCCGCGAGGGCCTGGACCGGGTCAACGCGGATTACATGGGGATGCTGGCGACGGTCATCAACGCGCTGGCCCTCCAGGACATCCTCGAGAAGATGGACGTCCAGACCCGGGTGATGACCGCCATTCGCATGGAATCGCTCGCCGAGCCCTACATCCGCCGGCGGGCGGTTCGCCATCTCGAGAAGGGCCGCCTGGTAATCTTCGCCGCCGGGACCGGAAACCCCTTCTTCTCGACCGACACGGCCGCGGTGCTCCGGGCCCTCGAGATGGAGGCCGAGGTTATCATGAAGGCAACCTCGGTCGACGGGGTGTATACTGGAGATCCCAAGACCGATCGGACGGCCAAGTTCCTGCCGGAGCTGACCTTCCAGGAGGCGATCGTGAACGGCTACGCCGTGATGGACGCCAACGCCTTCGGCCTCTGCAAGGACAACCGGCTCCCGATCGTGGTGTTCAACATCAACCAGCCCGGCGCCATCGCCCGAGTGCTTTCGGGCGAGCGGGTGGGGACGATCGTGCGATGACGATACCAGACATCATCAAGCATGCGAAGGACGGGATGGACAAGGCGGTCGAGAACACCAAGCGCGAGCTGGGCTCGATCCGAAGCGGCAAGGCCAGCACCCACCTGCTCGACGTGATCAAAGTCCCCGCCTATGGCTCGTCGGTGCCGATCAACCAGGTGGGGATGGTCTCGGCCCCGGAGCCGCGTCTGCTGACGGTGCAGGCGTTCGACAAGGCCCTCGCGCCCGCGATCGAGAAGGCGATTCGCGACGGCGGCCTCGGCCTCAATCCCGCCACGGCTGGCACTCTGATCCGGATCCCGATCCCGCCGCTCTCCGAAGAGCGCCGCAAAGAGCTGGTCAAGGTGGTTCACAAGCTGGCCGAGGAAGGCAAGGTCGCCGTGCGGCACGCCCGGACCGACGCGCTCCACAAGCTCAAGAAGGTCGAGCACGTCTCGGAGGACGACAAGGCGCGCGCGGAGAAGGACGTCCAGAAGCACACCGACGATCACACCAAGCTGATCGACGAGCTGATCAAGGACAAGGAAGCGGAGATGATGGAGGTGTGACGAGCTCCGCCGACCTGCAGCTCGCCGAAATTCAGCAGCACGCCGCCCTCGGGCCCCGGCACGTCGCCGTCATCATGGACGGCAACGGCCGCTGGGCGCAGCGCCGGGAATTGCCCCGGTCGGAGGGGCACCGAGCCGGCATGGCGTCGGTTCGGCGGATCGTGGAGTCTTCCCTGCTGGCCAACGTCAGCACCCTCACCGTCTTCGCCTTCAGTCAGGAAAACTGGCAGCGCCCGCCCGAAGAGATCGAGGCGCTCATGGCGCTGCTCCAGCACTACGTCGACACCCAGTCGGACGAGCTCCAGAGCCAGGGTGTTCGGGTCAGGATGCTCGGCGATCTGGACCGCCTGACCCCCTCCTCGCGGGAGGCGGTTCGGTACGTGGAGGCGGCCACGGCCGGAGGCGATCGGCTCAACCTCAATATCTGCATCTCCTACTCCGCGCGGGCCGAGATCGCCCGGGCGGCCCGGCTCCTGGCCGAGGAAGTTGCGGCCGGGCGGCTCGACCCTTCCGCGATCGACGAGCAAGCGATCGCCGACCGGCTCTACACCGCGCCCTGGGGCGATCCCGATCTCCTGATCCGAACCTCGGGCGAGCTTCGGATCTCCAACTTTCTGCTCTGGCAGCTCGCCTATTCCGAGCTCTACGTGACGCCGGTGCTTTGGCCGGACTTCGACCGGGAGCACTTCTTCGACGCGGTGCTCGACTATCGCCGCCGGGATCGTCGCTTCGGACGGGTCGCCACCGGGTCCTGACCCCGAGGTTCGTTCGTGTCCAACGCCGTACAACGGATCCTCTTCGCTCTGCTCGCGATCCCGGTCGTGATCGGGATCGTCTATTGGGGCGGGCTGGTCTTCGCGCTGCTGATCGCCGCCGCCGCGGTGATCGGTGCGTCCGAGCTGATGACCATCGCCGCCAAGGGCGGGGTCAGGCCGCTCCGGCCGCTGGTCTGGCTGGCGAGCGCGGCTTTCCCGCTCGGCATCTGGGCGATGTTCGGCGGGCGCTCGATTCCCGCCCTGGGCAACACGATCATCGGTTGGGCCTCCGTTACCCCGTCGGCCTGGTACCTCGTCGCCGTCTTCACCCTGGTCACGCTGGCGTCCACGCTGCTCGCCAGGCGGCCGACCGAGCAGCCCCTGGCGGTGGCGGCGATGACCCTGCTGATCCCGCTCTATTGCGGCGCGCTGCCGAGCTTCGCACTGGGGATCCGCTATGGGATCGGGCCGGAGCGACACTGGCCGGCGACCTGGGCTCTCTTCTTTCCTCTCGCCGTGACGTGGATTTGTGACACGGCGGCGATGTACGTCGGCAAGGCCGTCGGTGGGCCGAAGCTCGCCCCGGTGGTGAGTCCCGGAAAGACCCGGAGCGGGGCGATCGGCGGCGTGCTCGGCGGGATCCTGGCGGCGGTGGTGTACAACCAGGTCGCGCTCCGGCCGATGGGCTTCGAGCTGAGCGCGGTCCAGGCCGGGCTGGTCGGCCTCCTCCTCTCGGTCGTGGCTCAGGTGGGCGACCTGACCGAGTCGCTCTTCAAGCGGGAGGCCGGGGTCAAGGACTCGAGCCATCTGATTCCCGGCCACGGTGGGGTGCTCGACCGGCTCGACTCGCTCTACTTCGTCGTGCCCGTGGCCGCGATGGCCTATCGCTACCTGGGCATCCTCTGACGATGACGGCTTCCGGGGTGGCGATCCTGGGCTCGACCGGGTCGATCGGGTGTTCGACCCTGGCCGTGCTGCGCCGTCACCCGTCCCGCTTCGAGCTCCGGGCGATCACCGCGGGCTCCAACGAGCAGCTGCTCCGCGAGCAGGTCGCGGAATGGCGGCCCCGCTACGCGGGCCTGGCGACGGGGCCGGGGAGCAACGGGGTCATCGGGGGGGCGGCGTGTCTGGTCGAGGCGGCCACCCGTCCCGACGTCGACATCGTGGTCAACGCGGTGGTCGGGTTTGCCGGCCTCGAGGCCACTCTGGCCGCGCTCCGAGCGGGCAAGCGGGTGGCGCTGGCCAACAAGGAGTCGCTGGTGGTTGCGGGCGAGCTGGTCGAGCAGGCCAGGCGGGAGGGCGGCGGGGAGCTGGTTCCGGTCGACTCCGAGCACAGCGCCGTGCTCCAGTGCCTGAGCGGGCACGGCTCCACCCCAGCCCGACTGATCCTCACTGCGTCGGGTGGTCCCTTTCGAGGATGGTCGGCCGAGCGGCTCGCCGCGGCCACCGCCGGCGAGGCCCTGAACCACCCGACCTGGCGGATGGGAGCCAAGATCACCGTCGACAGCGCGACGCTCGTGAACAAGGCCCTCGAGGTGATCGAAGGCCATTGTCTCTTCGGACTCGGCTACGACGCCATCGACGTGGTGGTTCATCCCCAGAGCATCGTCCATTCCTTCGTCGAGTTCGCCGACGGCAGCGTCCTCGCGCAGCTCGGCTTCCCCACCATGGAGCTGCCGATCCTCTACGCCCTGACCCATCCGGAGCGACTCACCGATCCGGGCGTTCGCCGGTTCGACCCCGTGGCGGCGAGCCCGCTCACCTTCGAGCCGGTCCGACCCGACCTGTTTCGCGCCTTCGCCGCGGGCCTCGCGGCCGGTCGGGCCGGCGGTACGGCGCCCTGCGTCTTCAACGCGGCCAACGAGGTGGCCGTTGCTGCGTTCCTCGAGGGACGGTTCGGCCTCGGTCGAATCGCCGACGTGCTCGAGGCCACCCTGGAGCGGCATCGTCCGGTTCCGGCCTCGTCGCTCGACGTGGTGCGCGAGGCGGACCGCTGGGCTCGTGAGGTGGCGGCCGAGCTCGTCGCCGACGCCTCTGGATAGCCGGGTGCCTGCGCGAATCGCGAAGAGCGCGCCCTGGTTGCCGTCGCGCCGCCCGTAACGCGAGGCCGCTGCCCGCCCCGTCGTCGGGTTGCCGCCCGCTCGGCCGGCCGCCTATTGTTCCCGACCATGCTGGTCCCGATCCTCTCTCGACTCTACCGACGGCCGACCCTCGGGGCCGCCTCGTGAGCGGCGCCGGTCTCACCCTGCTCGCGACGATCGTCGTCATCGGGGTGCTGGTGTTCGTCCACGAGCTCGGGCACTTCATCGCGGCCAAGCTCGCCGGGATCTACGTCCATCGCTTCTCGCTCGGGATGGGGGCGCCGGTCCGCTGGCTCACCTTCCAGCGGGGCGAGACGGAATACGCCGTGTCCTGGCTCCCGCTCGGCGGGTACGTCAAGATGGCGAGCCGGATGGAGGGCGGGGCGGAAGGGGCGCTCGAGGGCGAGGCCGGCGACGCCATCGTCCCACCGGACCGGATGTTCGAGGCCAAGCCGGTCTGGGTCCGGATGATCGTCATCCTGGCCGGGGTGACGATGAACGTGCTCTTCGCCTGGCTGCTCTACACCGGCATCCTCGCGATCAAGGGTATTCCGGTCACGCCCTTGGGACGGATCGCCTCGGTCGACACGGCGGCCCTGCCTGGCGGAGCCAGCGAGCTGGCCCGGGCGGCTGGTGGGCGCATCGTCGGGCTGGACGGCGAGTCGGTGGCCACCTGGGAGGAGCTGCAGCGGCGCTGGCTGACCACCACCGAGCCGACCTCGCGGATCGAGCTCGCCGACGGCACCACGATCTCCGTCTCGTTGGCCGACACGGAGGCGCGGATCGCGGCCTTTCGCGCGCTGCGCCCCGACTGGCCCGCGGTGATCTCCGGCGTGGTGCCCACCCGTCCGGCGGAGCGGGCTGGGTTGGCGGTGGGCGACACGATCGTGGCCTTCGACGGCGAGCCGATCTCCCAGTGGACCGATCTGGTCGAGCGGATCAGCGAGCGGGCCGACCAGGAGGTCACCCTGGTGATCGGGCGGGCGGACGGGCGACACACCGTCCGGGTCACGCCGGCGGCAGAGGAGGTCGCGGACTCCAACGGCGTGACCCGCACCGTCGGGCGGATCGGCATCGCGGGGGACTTTCCGGAGGCCCGCGAGCGAGTCGGCCTCGGCGAGGCGATGGTCTCCGGCGCCCGAGTCACGGCGCGGCAGGGCACCGCCATCATCGGAATGGTCAAGGGCATGTTCTCCGGCGCGGTGCCCACGCGGGAGATCGGTGGCCCGATCGCCATCGGGATGATGGCCGGCCAGAGCGCCAGGCTCGGCGCCGAGGCCTTCCTCTCCTTCATGGCGCTGATCTCGGTCAATCTGGCGATCGTCAACATGCTGCCGATTCCCATCCTGGATGGCGGCCAGTTCCTCTTCCTGCTCGCCGAGGCCGTCACCCGCCGACCCGTCACCGGACGGATTCGCGAGTGGCTCTCGCTGGCCGGGCTGGTCGTGATCGTGATGCTGATGGTGCTCGCCTTCTCCAACGACATTCGTCGGGTGCTCGGGCTTTAGCGCCGTGCCGGACCCGGCGCCCCCCGACTCGCCACGCCGGCCTCCAGACCGGGGTCTGGCCTGGGTCGCGGCTCCGGTCGAGCCGATCTGGCGGCGAATCCGGCGCACCTGGCTGCAGTTTCTGCGACGGGTGCGCCGACCCGGTCGGGGCGACGACGCCTTCACGCTCGCCCTCGCCGTGGCGATCGGCGTGCTCGGCGCGTTCGGCGTGGTGCTCTTCTTTCGACTGATCGGCTACGCCTACCGGGGCCTGGTTGAGTTTCCCCTCGCCTGGCTTCCGCCGATCGGTGGCTGGGCGTACCGCCCGCTCCTCACCGGGGTCGGCCTCGCGATCGCCTACTGGGTGATGCGCCGTTTCGGCGACGGCTACGACGGTCTCAACGTTCCCGACGTAGCCCTGGCGGTCGAGCGCCGCGGGGGCGATCTGCCGGGCAAGGCGTCGATCGCCAAAACGGCGGCGAGCGCGATCACCATCGGGGCGGGGGGCTCGGCCGGGAGCGAGGGGCCGGTGGCCGTGCTTGGCGCGGCCGTGGCCTCGCGGGTCGGTGGCTGGCTCTACCTCCGGCCGGACAAGCGCCGGCTCCTGGTCGGGGCCGGCGCGGCGGCCGGCATCTCGGCGGCCTTCAACGCGCCGCTGGCCGGTGCCTTCTTCGCCCTGGAGGAGGTGCTCAAGTCCTTCGCCACCAGCGCTTTCGCGCCGGTCGTGGTGTCGAGCGTGGTGGCGGCGGTCGTGTCGCAATCGGTCTTCGGGAACCACCCCGCCTTCCCGGTGCAGGTGGAGCACGGGTTCACGTTCTACCGCGAGATCTTCGTCTTCTTCCCGATTCTCGGCGTGCTTGCCGGGCTGGCGGCCGCGGCGTTCGTCTGGGTCGAGGACAGGGTGGCGGCGGCGCGCTGGCGGCGGCAGGCGCCTCGGATCCTGCTGCCCATCCTCGGCGGGATCACCGTCGGGATCATCGCTCAGGTATCGGGTGGGCTCCTTACCAGCCGCGGCCACATCGAGATCCACCTCGACGTCTTCCGCACCCTTGCCTGGTGGTGGCTCGCCGCGCTCGCCCTCGGCAAGATCGTGGCGACCGCGATCACCCTGAACTCGGGCGGCTCCGGCGGGGTGTTTACGCCCTCGCTGTTCGTGGGCGCGGCGCTGGGCTCCGCGGTGGGCGGCCTGCTGGAGCGGCTGTTTCCCTATCTCCCGCTGTCGGCGGAGGCATATACTCTGGTGGGGATGGGGGCGGTCGTGGCAGCGGCCACCGGCGCGCCGATCACGGCGATTCTGCTGGTGTTCGAGATCACCAACGACTACGCGATCATGCCGCCCCTGATGCTGGCGACCGTGTTGAGCGTCCTGGTGGCCAAGTCGGTCCATCGCGACACCCTCTACTCCAGCTGGCTCCGCCGGACCGGCCGGCTCGAGCCGGAGGAGAGCGGAGCAGGCCTCGGGCCCTCGGGCCCCCCGGGCGACCCGGGGCCGGCCAAGAGCCCCAGCTAGCCTGGGCGGGGCCGAGCTCGCGCGGGCCCCACTTACGACCCGCACCGGGCCTGCCGGCCTCCCGATCCACGGGGCCCCCGGCGGGCGACCGGGCGACGGCCCCGGGGCTGTTCGATTGCCCAGTTGCTCGAATCCGGGGTCTTGCGCTATATTTCCGTGCTGCAAACACTTACGAAGAAAAGCCAGAGTTGCGAAAGCGGTCAGAGGACACGACATGGGGTATGACAAGGCGGGCGTGATCACGAAGCATCGCGTCCATGAGGCCGACACCGGGTCGGCCCGGGTGCAGATTGCGCTTCTCACCGAGCGGATCAACTCGCTCACGGGTCATTTCAAGGGCCATCCCAAGGATCATCATTCGCGCCGCGGCCTGCTCAAGATGGTCGGCCAGCGGCGTCGGTTGCTGACCTATCTCCGGCGCACCGATCTCGGCGTGTACCGGTCGCTGATTCAAGAGCTCGGGCTCAGGCACTAGCTAACGTGACCAGCGCGAGGGCGCTCCGCTCCAATCGGCGGAGCGCCCTCGTGGCATTGGGGCGCGTCCCATTTCAAGAGGAATGATCGTGGAACGGATCGAAACCGAATTCGCGGGCCGGCCGCTCGTCATCGAGACCGGCCGCCTTGCCAAGCAGGCCGCCGGCTCCTGTCTGCTCCAGTACGGAGAGACGGTCGTGTTGTCGGCGGTCACCGTCAGCCCCAACGTCTCGACCCTGCCGTTCTTCCCGCTGACGGTCGAGTACCGCGAGAAGACCTACGCGGCCGGGAAGATCCCGGGCGGCTTCATCAAGCGCGAGGGGCGTCCCTCCGACAAGGAGATCCTCGCCGCGCGGATCATCGACCGCTCGATCCGGCCGCTGTTTCCGGAGGGCTTCAAGAACGAAGTCCAGGTGTTCGTGACGGTGGTCTCCGCCGATCAGGAGCACGACGCCGACGTGCTTGGTGCCGTGGCCGCGACCACCGCGCTCCAGCTCTCGCAGATACCGTGGAACGGGCCGCTCGCGACCGTGCGGGTCGGGCGGGTCGAGGACAACTGGATCCTCAACCCCACCTTCCAGCAGCTGGAGTTCGCGAGCCTGGATCTGGTGGTCTCGGGCAGCAAGGACTCGGTGGTGATGGTCGAGGGCGGCGCCCTCGAGGTCTCCGAGGACGACGTCCTCGAGGCGCTCAAGGTGGCGCAGAAGGGCATCAAGGAGCTGATCGGCCACCAGGCCGCGCTGGTCAAGAAGGCCGGCAAGCCCAAGATGAGCTGGACCGCGCCCGCGCCCGACGAGGCGCTCGCCAAGCGAGTGGCGAGCGGCGGCGAGAAGGCGATCGCCAAGGCGATCAACCAGAAGGACAAGGCCGGTCGGGCCGGAGCGGTCCGCGCCGCGCGCGACGCCGTGCAGGCCGAGCTGGCGGCGGATTTCCCGGACCGGGCCCGCGAGATCGAGCGCGAGCTCGACGAGATCGAGTACCGGGTGATGCGGGCCCAGGTGATCGAGACCGGAGAGCGGATCGACGGCCGCGACCTGGAGACGGTCCGGCCGATCAGCATCGAGGCCGGCATGCTGCCGCGCACCCACGGCTCGGCGCTCTTCACGCGGGGCCAGACCCAGGCCCTGGTCGCGGTCACCCTGGGCACCAGTGACGACGAGCAGCGGATCGACTCGATCGACGTGCAGGGCGAGGCGACCAAGTCGTTCATGCTGCACTACAACTTCCCGCCCTATTCGACGGGCGAGGTGCGGCCGATCCGGGGCACCAGCCGCCGCGAGGTGGGCCACGGCGCGCTCGCCGAGCGCGCCCTGCAGCCGCTGCTGCCGGACTTCGACTCCTTCCCGTACACGCTGCGGGTCGTCTCGGAGGTCCTCGAGTCCAACGGCTCCTCGTCGATGGCCTCGGTGTGCGCGGGCTCGCTCGCGCTGATGGACGCGGGCGTGCCGATGAAGGCCGCCTGCGCCGGCGTGGCCATGGGTCTGATCAAGGAAGGCGACAAGGTGGCGGTGCTGACCGACATCCTCGGCACCGAGGATCACCTCGGCGACATGGACTTCAAGGTCGCCGGCACCGACAAGGGCATCACCTCGATCCAGATGGACATCAAGATCGGCGGACTCGAGCTCGCGATCATGAAGGACGCGCTGGCCCGGGCCAGGCGCGGCCGGCTCCACATCCTGAAGGAGATGGAGCAGGCACTGGCGGGGCCGCGGTCGTCGCTCTCTCCCTACGCGCCGCGGATCATCACCATCACCATCAAGCCGGACAAGATCGGCGACATCATCGGCCCGAAGGGCAAGACGATTCGCGGGATTCAGGACGCGACCGGGGCCAAGATCACGGTCGAGGACAGCGGTCTGGTGACGATCGCCGCCGTCGGCGGGGAAGCGGGGCAGAAGGCGAAGGACATGATCGCCGCGCTCACGGCCGAGCCCGAGGTGGGCAAGACCTACGAGGGCCCGGTCAAGAGCACCACCGCGTTCGGCGCGTTCGTCGAGATCCTGCCCGGCGTCGAGGGCCTGCTCCACATCAGCGAGCTGCAGCACGCCCGCACCGAGAAGACCGAGGACGTGGTGCAGAAGGGCCAGGTCGTCAAGGTCAAGCTGCTCGAGGTCGACGACCGCGGCCGGATGAAGCTCAGCCGAAAGGCGCTGCTCCCGAAGGAATAGCGTGGTCACCGATCAGCTCGATCGCGGGGTCGTTCGGAGCGAGGGGCCGAACGGGCTCGTGGTGGTCACCGAGTCGATGCCCGCGTTCCGCTCCGCGGCCGTGGGCATCTGGGTCCGCTCGGCCAGCGCCCACGATGCCAGGGAGCAGATGGGCGCGGCCCATCTGCTCGAGCATCTCGTCTTCAAGGGAACCGAGCGGCGGCCGGCCGCCGACCTGGCTCGGGCGCTGGAGACCCGAGGCGGCTCCCTCGACGCCTACACGTCCCGCGACCACACCGGCTATCAGGCACACGTCCTGGACGAGGACGTGCCGCTCGCAATCGACATCCTGACCGATCTGGTCAGGCGTCCGCTGTTGCGTCCCGAGGATCTGGACCTCGAGCGCAACGTCGTGCTGGAGGAGATCCGGGCGGTCGACGACACTCCCGAGGACCTGGTGTTCGAGCTCCAGTCGGCCGCCCTCTGGCCCGAGCATCCCTACGGCTATTCGATTCTCGGCACCGAGGAGACGGTCGGCTCGATCAGCGCCGATACCCTCCGATCGGTGCATCGGGGCGGCTACTACCCGGGCAATTGCGTGGTGGCGGCGGCCGGCAACCTCACCCACCAGCAGGTGGTCGACCGGCTGGGCGCCGAAGGCTGGTTCGACGACCCGGTTCGGGTCGCGCCACGGGAGCCGGTGCGGGCCGGCGAGGGCTCCCGCGGGACGCACCGCCGGGTCGAACGGGAGACCGCCCAGGCCCACCTCGTTTGGGGCACCGACACCTTCCCCAGCCGTGACCCCCGTCGCTTCGGTCTCGCGATGCTGGTCAACGAGCTCGGCGGCGGCATGGCCAGCCGGCTCTTCCAGCGGGTGCGCGAGGAGCTGGGCCTGGCCTATTCGGTGTACGCCTATCAGCACCTGCTCCGGGCCGCCGGGGTAATCGGGGTCTATCTCGGCACCTCGAAGGACAACGTCGAGGCTGCGGCGGCCGCAGTCGAAGGCGAGCTCCGTCGTCTCGCCGTCGAGGGCCTGGCCGAGGACGACCTGATCGCGAACAAGCGGCAGTTCCGCGGACAGCTGATGCTCGGGCTCGAGCACGCGGCCAGCCGGATGCTCCGACTGGCGGCTTTCGTCCTGAACGACGATCGTTATCGTCCGCTCGACGAGCTGCTGGCGGTGGTCGACCGGGTGACTGCCGCGGAGGTGGCCGCCACCGCGGCCGAGTTCTTCAGTCCCGAACGGTTCACGAGGGTGAGTCTGGGCGCCTAGCACACCGTAGGAGTCCCCCCGGCTCTGCCGGGGAGGCACCCGAAGTTTGACAGTTCCGGCAGTATGAAGGAGGCGGTCCATCGACGAGACTCCGGGCGTGAGCCACCAAGCACACGACCTAAG
>JBFXAS010000132.1:0-13609 GCA_050184075.1 Gemmatimonadales bacterium | reverse complement strand
GGCCGAGCGACGGCCGCCAGTCGGAGGCCAGCCAGACCGTCGCCGCGCGGCCCAGCTCCATCACCGCGATCTGCACCATCAGGGCCCAGTGGCCGGCACCCGCGAGCGCCGCGGCGATCGCCGCGAACACCGAGACGATGGTCGCCCCGACGTGGGCGGACCAGACCACGCCGAACCGGAGCCGCCGCTTGAGCACGGCCTCGAGCACGGCCGAGCTCGACGCGAGGTAGACCACGGCGGCCCAGGCCAGCCCCACCAGGGCCACCTCCGGCGTCTCGTTGATCCGCGAGAGGAGCACCCCAGCCACGGCCATCAGCGACGCCAGCACGAAGTTCACCCCGAGGCCCAGCCGCCAGATGGCGGAGGCGGCGTCGGAGTCGAGGTCCTCCTGCTGGATCACCGCGGTCTGGAGGCCCAGGTTGACGATGCTGTTGAAGAGGATGGTGAGCGGCAGCACCATCGCCTGGACTCCGAAGTCGCGCGGAGTGAGGAGCCGCGCCAGCACCACGACCGAGCCCAGCTGGAGCCCGATCGAGCCGAGCCGCGCCGCGGCGGCGATCGCGCCCGACCGAACCGTCCGATGCCGGAGCTCCGCTCGGACGGCGTCGGTCTGAAACGGATGGGCGTCCCCCGTCACGCCGCCGCTCTCAGCCTGGGCCGTGCTCGCCGAGCCACGGCGCGGCGCGGGCCGCCATCCACTTGAGCGAGCCGTTCAGGCAGATCCCGAACCCGGCGATCACGAACAGCGTCGCGAAGAGCTGCTCCACTCTGAGCACCTGCCAGGAAAGCCAGATCAGCGAGCCCAACCCGCGCTCCGCCATCACCATCTCGACCGCGACCGTCGAGAGGAACGCCACGTTGGCCGCGAGCCGGACGCCGCTCAGCGCGAAGGGCAGGCTGCCCGGGATCAACACCCGGCGGAACACCTGGGCCGGCGAGGCGCCGTAGTTCCGCGCCACGTCGAAGTAGATCGGGCTGATCTGACGCACGCCGGCCATGGTGTTGATCAGCATCGGAAAGAACGCCGCGGTCGACACGACCAACACCTTGGACGCCTCGCCGATTCCGGCCAGGACGATGAACAGGGGGAAGAGGGTGAGCTTCGGCACCGGATGCGCGGCGGCCACCAGGGGATCGAAGATCCGGCGGAGCCTGCCCCACCACCCCATCGCCAGGCCGATCAGGAAGCCGGCGGTCCCGCCCACGAGGAGACCGATGACGACCCGCCCCAGGGTTGCGCCGAGATGAGGTCCGAGCGTGCCCGACGCCACCGACCCCGCGAGCGAGCGGACGATCGCGCTCGGGGCTGGGAAGAAGATTCCCCGGTACCACCCGAGCGCGATGGCGGTTTCCCAGACCGCGAGCACGATCGCGACGAGGCCGATGGTCTGCCACGGCCATCCGGCCTGCGGCCTGGCACGGGACGGCGGCGGAGTGGTCATCGCACCGACAGCCCGCTGCGCACTTCCTGCTCCAGCAGCTGCCAGATGTGCCAGGTGATCTCCCCGATGCGATGCTGGTCGCGCGGGAGGTCGCGCGGCCGCGGGAGCGGGACCCGGATCTCCTCGAGGATCCGGCCCGGGTGCCCGGTCATCACCAGCACCCGGTCGCCGAGGAGGACGGCCTCCTCGATGTCGTGGGTGACGAACACCACCAGCTTCTTGTGCTCGGCCCAGATTCGGAGCAGCTCACCCTGGAGCACCCAGCGGGTCTGCGCGTCGAGCGAGCCGAACGGCTCGTCCATGAGGAGGACCGGGGCGTCGGCGACGAAAGCCCGGCCGATGCCGACCCGCTGGCGCATGCCGACGGAGAGCTCGTGCGGATAGTGGCGCGCGAACGCGGCGAGCCCGACCCGGTGAATGTAGGTCATCGCCCGCTCCCGCCGCTCCTCTCGGCCGACGCCCTGCATCTCGAGGCCGAACGCGACGTTGTCGAGCACGGTCATCCAGGGGAAGGTGCCGTGCTCCTGGAACACCAGGCCGCCGCGGGGGCGGGCCGAGTCGACGCCGCCCTCGAACATCACCCGGCCGGCGGTGGGCTCGTTCAGCCCGGCGATGATCCTCAGCAGCGTGGACTTGCCGCAGCCGCTCGGCCCGACCACGCAGACGAACTCCGAGGGCCGAACATTGAACGACACCCCGTCGAGGGCGAGCAGCGCGCCCCGCCGCCCATCATAGGCATAGCTGACGTCCTGACAGTAGAAGCCGACTCCGGGCCCGGTGGGGCTGGCGGCCGCTCCGCCCGGGACGGTCGCGATCTGCGGCTTGGGCTCGCGCACTCAGGGCCTCTCGTTCCAGCGGGAGAGGATGGTGTCGGTCGCGGCCACGAGCGTGGAGTCCCACATCTGCTCGGGCGAGGCCAGCTGGTCGAGGTAGCCGTGCTCCAACGCCCAGCGCTGGTAGTCGAGCACCGACTCGAGCCCGATCCGCCCGCTCGCCCGCATCGGGGGCCAGCAGGCGTCGGCCAGGATCGAGCGCTCCTCTCCGGTGGCCGCGGCGAGGATCTCGACGTTGCGCTCGGTCGCGCCCTCGAGATAACGAGCCACGCCGCGGCGGAACGCGGCCAGGAAGCGGATCCCCAGGTCGCGGTCGGTCCGGAGCAACCGCTCGCCGAAGATCACGAAGGAGAACTGATGCTCGGGCGAATAGGTCTCGATCTCCAGCCACGGCTTGATCTCGATCTGGCGGCGGAGCCGGGTTTGCCAGGGCTCGCCGCCGGCGGTGCCGTCGATCGCGCCGGTCCGCAGGGCCTCGGCGTCCACGCCGTCAGGAAGCAGCACGGTCTCGATCGAGTCGAGGACGATGCCCTGGCTCGCGAGCGCCCGACTCACCAGGTACTGGGTGGGCGCATCCCGGCTCAGGGTGATCCGACGAAACCGGGTCGCGGCCTGCTCCAGCGGGAAGTCGGAGCGGACCACGATGGTCATCGAGCTGCACTTGTCGTTGGACATGATGCCCTTGTCGGCCACGAACCGGATCGGCGCGCCACGCGCCATCGCGCTGAGCACGGCCGACGCCGCGGTGCCCGGGAGGACGTCGAGGTCGCCGCCCAGGAGCGCCGGGAGCGCCTCGTGGGTGCGGTTCACCTTGACGAGCTCCACCCGCATCCCGGCATCGCGGAAGTAGCCCTCGGCCTCCGCGAGGTAGAACGGCGCGTAGGCGAAGAACGGCTGGATCGCCACGCGGACCAGCGGCAGCTCGCCCGCGCCATCAGGGCGGCCGCAGCCGACCAGGGTGAGCGCCGCCAGTGCCAGCGCCCGCGTCCTCATCCGCGCGGTCGGTCCGGCGAGGATCCGCCAGCGCCGTCGCGGCGGGCCCGGGCCAGCTGGAGCGGCATGAACTTGCCATGCCGAGTCAGGCGAGGCGCTTCCCGGCGCACCCGCAGCGTGTCGGCCTGTCGAAACAGGGCGCGGGAGAGGTCGCCGGCCGCGCCGCAGGTGCTGAGGCCCTCGAGCACCGCGTTCACGGCGGCGCGCTCGTCGCTGAGCGCCACGGTGGGCGCCACCAGCAGGGTGAGCCGGGTGAAGCCGTGCTCGTCTTCCTCCTCGACCAGCTGGTAGTCGAGCGGCGAGCCGCCGAAGCGGGCCGGGAGCACTTCCTCGAGCACCTGTTCCATCTCGCTCCCGATCAGCGTCACCCCCTCCCCGCTCAGCTTCTTGAAGCTGCGGATCTCGCTGACGTGGTCGGTGAAGCCGAGCTCCTCGAAGGGGCAGCCGCAGGAGCGTCGCTCCAGCACCCCGTAGTCGTCGGACTCCACGTTGAGCAGCAGCTTGGGCGACGATGGCAGGAGGGTGGTGTAGTAGAAGGCCCCGACCGTGAGGTCGAAGCCGGGTACCTGCCGCTCCGCCTGGATCATCGCCAGGTGATCTTTGAACAGGTGCTGGTCGTTCGGGTCGGAGGAGGTGGTGCAGGAGTAGCCCACCGGCCCGGCCTCGACGAAGAAATAGCTCGACCGGAAGGTGGCGCCGGTCGACTGGATCGTGGCCACCTTGGCCGTCGTGGGTGGCTCCCCGCCACCGACGAGCACCGCGCCCGTGAGGTCCACGCCCATTTCCTTAGCGGCCACCGCGACCCGCAGCATCCGACTCACCTGGCCCCGCACCACGCATGGCCCTCGCGCGCGCAAGGTGTCGCGAATCCAGTGGACGATCACCTCGGCGCGATCGAGCGGGAGGTACTTGGGCCACGGCAGCCGGTGACCGGCGAGTCGCGCCACAGTGAGGGTCGCTTGGGTGGCCAGGCGGAACCGGATCGAGGTCCCGTCGAGACCGCCGCGGATCGGCGTGTACCAGCGTTCGGGTACCCGCTCGGCGGGCACGCCCTGCAACACGCTGCCGAGCCCGTGGCCGGGCGGAATGTCGAACCAGTGGAGGCTGGGGAGGCCCCGAAGGCCGAGGCAGCCCTCGACCACGATGTTGATCGGCACCCGGGAGGCGAAGTATTCCAGATCCATCAGCACCCGGCGCCCGGCGCCCGTGCTGCCGCCGGTCGTGATGTGGAAGTAGCTCCCGAACGCGGGGTTGTCGAAGTCCTCGGGCGCCACCTCGACGGTCCGGCCGCTCCGGACGATCGGTGCCCGGCCCTTGAACTCCTCGAAGCTCAGGTAGACGCCGGCATCGCGCAGCTTGTGCAGGGTGCCCTCGACTCCATCGCTCGCGAGCACCGTCTCGACGTCGCCCAACTCACAGCCCGCGATCTCGAACAGGGCGCGATAGGGGCTCCGCGGGTTGCCGAACACCCGGTCGCGAACCGCGCTCAAGAAGGCGGCGTCACGGGTGCGGATTCGCTCGAGCACGATGGCCCGCGCCTGGTCGTAGGTCATCCGCTGGGAGAGGAACCGCGGCAGCCCTCTCAGGAATCGCGCGAAGCTCCCCAGCTCCGATCCGAACCCCCCTCCCTGGGGCATCGCGCCGGCCCGCCGGCTCACCAGCGGACCGCGAGGCCGGCGGTCGCGAAGCGTGGCATGCCTCGCCTGGAGAAGCCGCCGGCGGTCCGGTTCACCCGATACTCCTTGTCGAAGAGGTTCTCGACCTTGAGTTGCAGCGACGCGCGCTTCAACAGCCGCCGCTCGGCCCTCGCATCGAGGACCAGGAAAGGATCCAGCCGGAGGGTGTTGAGGTCGTCGTCGAACCGCGCCCCGACGTACCGTCCGGTGAACGATAGGCTCAGCACCCGCGGATTCTGGTAGGAGACGATCGCCGACACGGTGTGGCGCGCGGCGCTCCGGCTCTGTTTGCCGTCGAGCTCCTCTTGATCGGCCGGGGCCGAGATGCGCGTGGGATTGAAGGTGTAGGCGGCCCAGATGCTGAGATCGCGGTGGGGGTACAGCTCGATCTCTGACTCGAGCCCCGCCGTCCGGAGGGAGCCGGCGTTGCCGCGCTGGCGGCACGTGCCGTTGGCAGGCACGAATCCGCAGGGCGCGATGGTGGCGCCGGTCGAGCCCGTGACGCCAATGGTGGCGTCGATGATCGGGTCGCTCACCCGACTGAGAAAGGCGGTGAGGCGGAGCACCACGTCGGGGTTGAGCTGGAAGTCGCCCCCGGCCTCGATGCCGAAGAGCCGCTCCGAGACCAGCGCCGCGTTCGACTCGATCAGGACGTTGCCGCCCTCGCGGGCGGGCTTGTAGAGCTCGTTGAGCGTGGGCGCCCGGAACGAGCCGTAGCCGCTCGCCCGGAGCGAGACCGTCGACGAGACCTGGCGGGTGCCGCCCACGCTGAAGCTGAACCGCGACTCGTCGGATCCGGTGAACAGCGTGTCGAGCAGCACCGCGCCGCTCTGGATGTCGGTCTCGAGCCGAGAGGCGTCCCGATTGCGGAAGCGGTCAAACCGGGCGCTGGTGAGCAACCGCCAGCCGCGGCCGAGGTCGACCGCGTCCTGAAGGTAGGCGCCGACGTTGGCTTGCTCGCCGACCACGCGTCGCCGCCGGGTGAATGCGCCTTGCACGTAGCGCTGGTCCTCGTTGACCTCGCCGTCTACCCGTGAGCCATCGATCCCGGTCGTGAACTGGTGCCGGCGGGCCACGACCTGCGACCATTGGAGCCCGACGCCCACCGCGTTCGAAGGGACGTCGAATTGCGAGAGCGACGGGGTCTCGGTAGTCCGATCGCTGGACTGCGAGGTATTGAAGAGGTCCATTCGGGTCCGGCTGCCATGCGCCGCGAGCTGCAGCACGCCGCCGCCAGGGGAGACCCAGCGGACGCTGCCGCGCAGCTCCCCGACCTCCACGTTGGTGCCGTTCAGCGGCGTGCCGGTGTTGCTGAACTGGTCGAGGTAGCTCCCGCCGAGCTGCAGCTGCAGCCCCGGTGACGCGTCGTAGATGGCCCGGAGGAACCCGGATCGGGTCTCCTGAAACGAAGGCCGGTCGATCGGCCCGGCGACGTCCGAGCCCACCACGACGTAGCCGTCGGTGTCGAAATAATCGCCCGCCGCGAGGACCCGAAGCTTGCCGGAGCGGAGGCTGCCCGTGGCCGAGCCCCGAACGGTCCCGAACGATCCGGCCTCCGTCGCGAGCTCGAGCTGCGACCGTGGCGGATCGACGGTGATCAGGTTGATGACGCCGCCGAGCGAGCGGCTGCCCCAGACGCCGGCCCCCCCGCCCCGAACGGCCTCGATGCGCTGGAGCAGGGAGAGCGGCACCCGGGCCCAGTGCACCCAACCGGCAAAGGGCTCGTTCATCGGCACCCCGTCGAGCAGCACCAACGCCCGGCTCGAAGAGGTCGTGCCGAGCCCGCGGAAAGCGGCCGCCGACCGCGACGGATGGGCCGACAGTTGACTCTGGAAATCGCGGGTTCCGAAGCCGGGGAGCACCCGGAGGAGGTCCGGGACGGCCTTGGCCGCTGACAGCGCGGTCGCGGCGCGCGTCAGCACGACCACGTTGGCCGGGACGCTCCGCACCGTCTGATCGGTCCGGCTGGCCGTCACGGTGAGGTCGGTCAGGGTGGTCCGGCGAGGCGCGCTTGTGGAGTCGCGCTCCTGAGCCCCCACCGCCGGTCCGGCCGGCGCAAGCGTGAGGAGCACGACGGCGAAGCGGATACTTCCGGTCGTCATTTGCATAGCTGCCCTTGAGAGCCGAATCCCCGCTTGGCGCGGGTGCCTGCTGACGGGGGAGCCCCCGATGCGCACGAAGCAGGCCCGCTATCCCCGCTCCCTACCGCCCCACGTTAGACACCGACCCGGCAAGCACTTGTGCCTCCGCGCCGCGGTCGGAGACTGGCAGCACGAGCCTAACGTCCGGACGGCTCCGCGGCTAGGATCCGTTGCGTCGACGCAACACTTCTGAGGCCCCTCGGCGGTTCCCTGGCCCCGCGATCAGGGGGGGTCGCCGGTCCCGGAGCCCGGCGGGCCGGCCGCCGCGAGCCCGTCGATCGCGCGGCACGCCCCCTCCCCGCTGGCCTCGTCGGGGAGCACCGTGAACAGGTAGACCCGCGGCGCAAAATGGCGCTCGATCGCGAGCCGACGACAATTCGCGGCGAGCCGCGGAATGAGCCGATTGTGCTCCGAGACGAGGAGCCCGGTGAAGAGGATGTGCCGGACGCCGAGCGAGTCGAGAAAGGGGAGGATGCCATCGCTCCCACGGGAGAGCGCGCCCCGGTAGGACGGCGTCTTCCGGCCGGTGTAATAGTAGAGGGGCGCGTACTTCGCCGAGAGGATCACGGCGTTTGGCGGCGTCTCTCGCTCGATCCAGCGGAGGGCGTCGAAGTACGCGGCCTGGCCAGGCGTGACGCACCGGGCCGCGGGCATCGCGGCGGAGCGCTCGCAGGAGGCGTTGCGCGCGGCCGCCGCGGCCGAGCGTCGGAACGCCGCCCCGCCGAAGAGCGCGAGCAGCACCAGGGCGACGGGCCAGGACTGCCGCGCGACTACCCGCCGCGCCACCGCGTGCGCGCCGGTGACCACCGCGGGGAGCAGCACCACCAGCAGGGGCGTGAGGTACCGGCTCTCCGTGAACGTCCACACCGCCAGCAGGCCGCCGCAGAGCGTCGCGTAGAGCGCGCCCGGCCGCCACGCCTCGGAGAGGCGCCGGAGCCCCAGCACCAACAGCAGGGCGGCGACCGCGAGGCCCAGGGTCCAGTCGAGCGCCGTCGCCTGGAGGTTGGGCACACTCAGCGTGGTCAGAAAGCTCCGGGCGTAGAACTCCAGGTTGTGCGGGATCCGCCCGGGGAGCGGATCGACCCAAGGGTTCTCGTTGATGCCCGCCGTGAGATCGGAGGCGTAGGAGACCCCGACGTGCTGGTCCGGCGCCACGGCGGTCCACGCGAGCCACGCGCCGACGGTGAGGGCGCCGGCCAGGGTGAGCCAGCCAACCGCGCGCCAGCGCCGCTCGAGCGCCCAGTGGAGGGCGACCGCGGCGAGCAGGGTCACGCCCACCACCCGGCTGAGGGCGGCGTAGATGGCGGCGGCGCCGGCCAGCACGAGCCACCGGGTCTCCGCCGGCCGGCCGCTCTCGTCGGCCGCCCGCGAGAGGCAGAAGAGCGCCGCCACGCTCGCGGCCACCAGCGCGATCTCGGAGTTGATCGAGCCCGCGATCCGGACCAGCAACGGGCTCACGGCCAGCAGGGCCACCGACACCAGCGCGGTGGTCTCGTCGAGCCGGCGGCGGAGGATCCGGTGGAGGAGCAGCAGGCTGGTGACGGAGAGCAGCACGCTGAGCCCGACCAGCGCGTCGAACCGGTCGCCGGTCGGCCAGCCCCAGAGGGCGAGCAGCGCTGGGTAGCCCGGAGGGTAGAGCGCGTGGACCGGGAGGTCGACCCGAAAGAGCTCGTGGTAGCCGCCCTGCCGAAGCGACTGGCCGAGCATCAGGTACTGCGCGTCGTCCTGCCCGGTGGTGATTCCGGGAGGCCGGCCGAGCCAGGCGAGCGCCACGTGGACGAGGAGTACGACCGCCAGAAGGACGGCCCCGATCAGTCTCGCCCGGTCGCTCCTCTGCGGATCTTCTTGGCTTGCCACGCCTCCGCCGTCGGTGGGGAACGCGGTGGAATCTACCCGACGGCGGCGGGTCTGCCCGCCGCCCCAGGCCACCGAGACGGGCTACGCCGTCGCCTCGCCCTGCGTCGCGAGCCCCGCGGGTGGGATGGGCTTCCATTGGGTCAACCAGGAGCTGGTGGATCCGGTCTTCGAGCCGGCCCGCCCGGAAGCCGTGCTCTACGCGCCGGGTCCGAACGGCCAGCTCGAGCTGGTGGCCGTCGAGTACATCGTGATCGACGTCGGCCAGCCGGCGCCGACGTTCGCCGGGCAGCCGTTCGACGTGGGCGGCACGCCGGTGCCGGTGGCGCACTGGAGCCTCCACGTCTGGCTCTTCCGGGAGAACCCGAACGGACTCTTCACGCCGTTCAATCCGAGAGTGGCCTGCTGGCAATTCGACTCCGCGCCGCTCGCCGGATTCCCGTAATGGGCAGGCGAGCGGCTGCGCCGACGTGAGCGTCGCCGCGATCGTCGACGGCGACGAGCAAAGCCTCTGTCCCCGATCCCTCCCGCTCGAGGCGCGAGAACGATATTGCTGTTTTCGCGGATCGCGACCAGCGACCGAAACCGGAAACAGCGTCCCTCGCCCGATCGTAGAGCCAGAAGACCCGTGCTCGGGTCGTCGACTCGTTCGCCATCTTCGCGCGAGGTTGTTCCGGCCATGCTCACACGTCGCACCTTCGTCCGCAACACCTCGGCCGCGCTCGGCGCGATGGGCGCCTTCGGACCGCTTCCCCGCGGCCTTGCCCGCTCCAGCTCGAAGCTCCGAGTCCTGATTCTCGGCGGGACGGGGTTCACCGGCCCGTTCCACGTCGCGAGCGCCGTGGCCCGTGGCCATCAGGTCACCGTCTTCAATCGCGGCCGACGGCAGACCGACCTGCCCGACGGCGTCGAGCAGCTCCGCGGCGATCGGGCGACCGGCGACCTCACCGCGCTCCGAGGCAAGCGCTGGGACGTGGTGATCGACATCCCGACCACGCTGCCACGCTGGGTGCGGGACGCCGGCGAGGTGTTGGCCGAGGCCGCCGAGCGCTACGTGTTCATCTCGACCATTTCGGTCTACGGCGATCCCGCGGGACCGCCGGATGAGCGCACGCCGGTGGAGCAATGGAAAGGACCGGGGGACCCGCTTCAGATCCGGGAGTTCAACGGTGCGCTGCTCGAGCACTACGGCGCGCTCAAGGCGCTGGCGGAGCGGGAGGCCGAGCGGTGGTTCCCCGGGCGGACCGTCGTGGTGCGGCCCGGCCTGATCGTCGGCCCCCGCGACAACATCGACCGCTTCACCTACTGGGTGACTCGAATCGACCGGGGCGGCGAGGTGCTCGCCCCGGGCAATCCGACCGATCCGACCCAGGTGATCGACGCGCGCGACCTGGCCGAATGGGTGGTGCGGATGGCGGAGAGCGGCGCGCCGGGCAGCTACAACGCGACCGGACCACGGGCCCGGCTCTCGATGGCCGAGCTGCTCTACGGGATCCGCGCCGCGACGAGCGGCGACAACGACGTCCGCTTCACCTGGGCCGACGCCGACTTCCTGGAGGCCAACAAGGTCTCGGCCTTCCAGGAGATGCCGCTCTGGCTCCCGCCGAAATCGGCCTCGGGCCCGGTCCTCGAGACCCGGATCGAGAAGGCGGTGGCGGCCGGTCTCTCGTTCCGACCCCTCGCGGTCACCGCGCGGGACACGCTCGAGTTCGCCAAGACCCTGCCTTCGGAGCGGCTCGGCAAGCTGCGCGCTGGTCTCACGCCCGAGCGGGAGGCGGAGCTGCTGGCCGCCTGGCATCGACGGGCGGGCTGAGCGACGGCCAGATCAGGGCAGGGTGCCCGTCGTCCGCTCCTCGAGCAGTCGCTGGACGACTGGCGCCCGGAAGAACATCCCGAACATCGTTCGCATCCACTTCTCGTCTCCCGCGACCTGCTCACCCAGGTCCTCGAGACGCACGGCCCGCAGGGTCGCTGAGGCGGAGTCGCCCGCCTCGGCCGACGCAAGGACCCGATCGCGCGCCACCGCGAGCATCCGGCGGACCTGGAGCAGGTAGCCCAGGTCGCGCATCACCGGCCCGTGCCCCGGCACCAGCGCGACCGGCCTGAGCGCGGCCACCGAGTCGAGCACGGCGATCCACTCGCTCGGGTAGGAGTTGAAGCCGAAGGGAATCGGATGGACCAGCAGGTCGCCGGTGGCGACCACCCGCTCTCGGGGAAGGAAGACGACGGCGTCGCCTCTGGTGTTGCCGCGACCGAGCCAGCGGATCTCGATCCGCCGCTCGCCGCGTTCGATGGTCAGGCTCGAGCTGAAGAGCGAGTCCGGCAGCGTCTCCCGAAAGCCCGAGTCCTCGGCCACGTAGCGGCGGATGATCCGGATCGCGCTCTCCACCGACCGGCGCTCGAGCGCGCTGGCCGGCGTGCTGTCGATCCCGAGTCCGCTCGCGAGCAACCGCTCGAAGCGGGCGGCGGCCGCGGGCGCAAACTGGAGCTGCTGGCGGCGATTGTCGCGGCCCCGGGCGATCAGGTCGGCCCTGGTGTCCGCGTGCGCGACGAAGCGGACCTGGGGAAAGCTGTCGCGATAGACCTGGTTCCCGGCGACGTGATCGTCGTGCCAGTGGGTGTTGATCACCACGCTCACCGGCAATCGGGTGACCCGGCGGAGGGCGGCCAGATTCTCGAGCGTCGCTTCCCGGGTGAACTGCGCGTCCACCACGACGACGTCCCGCTGGTTGACGATGAAGAGCGAGTTGGCGTTGACCGCGAGGGAGAGAGGCTCGGTCCGGATCGCGGCATAGGCGCCGGGCGCGACCCGGGTGAGCTCGACACCGCCTCCGCCCTCCGCCACGGGTGGGGTGAGCGCCCCGGCGGCCGCCGAGCAGCCGGTCAGGACGGCCCAGAGCGCCGCGCCGATTGGACGATCCACCATTGCTGAACCTGTCGCGGAGGCTCTGCCCCATCTTGAACGTAGTTGCCGCCGGGGCGAATCGTTTCGCGATCCGGATCGCCCCGTGCCGGCGCCGATCGGTCGTCTGGAGAACGAGGGTTGTCAGGCTCGAGGCGGCGGTGGTCGGGGCACGCGGTATGGTCAGAGCCACCGTGATCCAGGCCGACCAGGCGGCAAACAGGGCAAGTCGCCCTCCGGTCTACTGAACGGTCGCAGGATTGTGGGAGGCTCTCTTTCGTGAGAGGTTGGAGCCATGCCCAGACTCCTCCGATGCCTCCGGTCACCACGTTCGAGCAACGAGATCGTTCCTGATCACCCCTCCAGCCGAGGACCGCTCATGCCGTCGCTCGTGAAGCCCGTGACCTTCCTGGTGCTCGTCGCCATGTCCACCCTCGTCGGCCGGCCGGCCGCCGCGCAGGCGGGAGCGGACAGCAGCCGGGCGAGTCGGGTCGACGCGCTCTTCGCCCGATGGCACTCGCCGGATTCGCCTGGCGCGTCGGTGGTGGTCATTCATGATGGGAAGGTCGTGCTGCGCAAGGGGTACGGCATGGCGAGCCTCGAGCAAGGCGTCCCCAACCGGCCCCACACGGTGTTCGACATCGCGTCGGTGTCCAAGCAGTTCGGGGCCTTCGCGATCGCGTTGCTCGAGGCGGATGGCAAGCTCGCCTTCACCGACGACGTCCGGACGTACGTTCCCGAGCTGCCGGATTTCGGTCAGGTCATCACCATCGATCATCTGCTGCACCACACCTCCGGACTCCGCGACTGGCCCGGCACGCTCCGGATGGGCGGCTGGCGCTACGATGACGTGATCTCGTTCGACCAGATCCTGCGGATGGCCTTCGCGCAGCAGCGCCTCAACTTCACGCCGGGCGACGACTACGCCTATTCGAATACCGGGTACAACGTGCTGGCGGAGGTGGTCCAGCGCGTCTCGAAGCAGAGCTTCCGCGAGTTCACCAGCGAACGGATCTTCCGCCCGCTCGGGATGACCAGCACGCACTTTCACGACGACCATCGGGAGGTCGTGCGGAACCTGGCGGACTCCTACGCGCCCGATCGCGACGGGAACCGGGGATACCTGCGGGTCACCTCCAACTTGACGGCGCTGGCCTCGAGCTCGCTCTTCACCACGGTGGAGGACCTGGCGAAGTGGGTCGGCAACTTCGAGACGGCGGAGGTCGGGGGCCGGGCTGTCATCGAGGGCAGCCATCGCCGCGGAATCCTCAACAGTGGCGACACGATCCCCTACGCGCTGGGGCAGAGCGTCGGTAGCTACCGCGGCGCCCGGACGGTATCGCACGGCGGATCGTGGGCCGGGTATCGGAGCACGCTGACCAGGTTTCCGGACCAGCGGTTCGCCGTGATGATCCTGGCCAACACGGCGGACATGAACCCGGGCCGCCTCGGCTACCAGATCGCAGACCTCTATTTGGGAGACCGGCTGGGCGAGGTCGTCGCGGCCGACCGACCCGAGCCGCAAAGCCCTCCCGCCGCCAGTTGGACCCCGACCGCCGCCGAGCTCGGCGGGTACACCGGGGAGTACCGGAGCGACGAGCTGGACACCTCCTGGCACCTGCGCCTCGTGGGCGGCAGGCTCGTCGCCAGCCACTTCCGGATTGGGGACACCCCGGTCGCCCCGGTGGCCAAGGACCGGTTCAACGCTCCCGCGCTGGGAGGCGAGCTGACGTTCCAAAGTGACCAGCGCGGGCGGATCACCGGGTTC
>JBFXAS010000131.1:0-13858 GCA_050184075.1 Gemmatimonadales bacterium | reverse complement strand
AACCTCGGTCGTCACGGGCAGAAGGAACGACGCCAACGCCGCCGCCAGCTCCGCGGTACGGGCCTCACGGTCGCCTGGCGTAGCTCGCCTTGACGAAGAAGGTACGCGTGGCTAGGCCGAACGGCAGCCTCGCGCCGTCGGGCTCGATCGAGCCCGACCGCCCCTCGGAGTAGCCGACGAAGAGCAGCGTCTGAGGATCGACCTGGTAGGCCAGGAGCAGACTCGACAAGAGACCGGTTTCGCGTTCGACGACCGGCGCGAGGTACGCGGCCGGATTGCGGTGGGTCACCTGATACTGGGCGATCACCCGCGCGTATGCCCTGGCGCTCAGATTGTAGACCGCTTTCAACTGGGGCAGGTGCGCGGCCACAATCCGTACGCCGCCGCGCGACAGCCGCTGGTAAGCATGCGCCGCCTCGAGGTCGGCGTGACGACCGAGGCGGAGCTGGAGCGACCCGCCGAGCTGGGTCTGGGTGGCCGCGCGGCCGTTGGCGAGATCGATCGCGTCACCCGACCTCCCTTCCAGCGAGAGGCCGAGACCCGCGATCGGCCGCACGCTCAGCTCGGCCCGATAGCGATCGAGCGAGTAGTAGCGCTCCCGATAGAGCTCCCGCCGCCGTTGGTAATCGAGGAAGACCCGGGTCAGGCCCGGGCCGAGGTAGAGCAGGTTGCCCCAGAAGACCCGCTCGGTCAGACCGCCGTCGCCCCGCCACTTGGTCCACTGTCCCGCCGTCAGGTTGAGGCGCTCCATCCAGCCGCCCCGCTGGCCCCAGAACTGGCGCTGTCCCCAGACGTTCACTTCCCGCACGTCGACCTGGTCGACCAAGCCGGCGTCGGCACGGAACCCGGGGCTCACCGCGCGCCCGAACGCCTGCCCCCGCCAGGTTCGCGAGTCGTACTGCAGCTGCAGCCACCCGGCATCGCCGCCAAGCTCGGCGCCCTGCCTGTCCCCTCCGGCGGCGACCGAGTCGGGATAGGCGCTTGCGGAATGGAGCACCTGCCATGACACCGTCAGCGAGCGGATCGGCTGGAGGAAGCCGTCGACCCCGGCCACCCGATTGTGGTAGCCCGCGCCTTCCCGCCCCGCGTAGAGCGCCCCGACCGCGGAGGCCGTCCCGACGTCGTGCCGCAGTCGGGCGATGGTCGAGACGACCGAA
The DNA here is from genome assembly GCA_050184075.1 of Gemmatimonadales bacterium. Classification (GTDB taxonomy): domain Bacteria; phylum Gemmatimonadota; class Gemmatimonadetes; order Gemmatimonadales; family GWC2-71-9; genus SHZU01. Next base: position 12,701 of record JBFXAS010000131.1, on the reverse strand, counting down.
GCATCGGTCAGGCTGACCGACGATCCCTGGTTCCCTGGCCGGAGCAGGCGGTTGACCCGATCATGGGCCACGATCGCGCCGAACGCGGCGCGGCCGAGCTTGCCGCTCAGCCGACTCCCGAAGGTGGGATCGACGATGGTCCGGGTGAACACCGCGCGGAAGAGCGTGTTGTAGAGCTCGGCGCCCTCCACGAAGAAGGGCCGCTTCTCGGGATAGGAGAGCGCGAAGCGATTGTTCACGTCGAGCTGGGCGACGTCGGCCTCCACCTGGGAGAAGTCCGGATTGACGGTGGCCGCCACCGAGAGACCGGGTGACGGGCTCCACTGCGCGTCGGCTCCCGCCGCGACCTCCGCCGGTCCGGCGGCCACGCCGGCCGACGCGATGAGTCGCGAGTCGGTCCGAGCCGCGGTGAGCGTCGGGGTGAGCTGGACGTTCGATCCCGGCGGGTTCGTGGCGAGCCCCGTGAGCCGCCCGGCCTGACAGAGCGCGCAGCGATTGGCCCGGTCGAGCGGCACGGAGCGCGTCTCGAGGTTTTCCGACCGGGGTCGAGCCCGCCAGGCGTAGAAGCCCCAGACCCGCTCGGCGTCGCCCGGCGGAAAGCGGAGGGACTTGAAGGGGATCGCGAGCTCCACGGTGTAGCCTCGCTCCGTGATCCGCCCGGCGGAGCGCCAGATGGCGTCCCAGGAATCGTCTACCGATCCGGCCTGCTGCTCGAACACCCCGTCGCCCTGGACCCCGAGCGGAGTGACGATGAACTGGAACCCGCGCCGCGAGTCGTTGAACGGATCGAACACCAGACCGATGCGGTCCTGGCCGTCGGATTGGTCACGTGGAGCGAAGAAAGCGCGGATCCCGGACGGGTCCGGGTCGCTGGCGTCACAGGCGACCAGGATGTGCGCGGGGTCGAGCATCAAGTAGCAGCGGGTGGGGAGCGGCGCCGGCGCGTTGTCCGCCGGGTAGACCTCGAAGGAGAGGTCGATCCGGGCGGCGCCGCGCCACTCGTCGAGGCCGAGCACGCCGTCGATTTCCACCGGGCCGGGCGCCGGGCAGACCCGAACCCGCGGCCGCGCGCCGTCGGCGACACTCGCCCCACACGGCGCGCTCTCCGGCCGCTCGCCAGCCGGCTGACCGGAGGCGGCGATCGGTCCGAGGGCGCACAGCGCCGCCAGCACCCGAACCCCCCGTGGAACCTTCGCCACCGCTCCCGTCATCTCGGTGACACGCTATTGCGCAGACGGCGGTCCGAACAAGCGATTCGCGACCGACCGCGCAGGGAGCGCGACGATGCGGCCCATCCCGGCGACGGGGTCCAGGACACGACCCGCCGCGAGGCCATTCGAGGCAGCAGGCCGATCGCGCGCTCCCGCCGGTTCGTCGTGTCTCCAGGCCCGTTGGTCGCGTGTCGTTACGATGTCGACGGGCGACGGGCTATCGTTAGCGACGCGACGGACGAAGGAGGTGCAGCGTGGAGCGGCATGCCGACGAGACCTCGGCGACCTGGTGGCCAGGCGGGTCGAGCGGCGGCCGGAGCTGGGTGATCGCCTGGTGTCTCTGGACCGGGTTCAGTTTCCTGATGGCCGGCCACGCCGAGCTTCGGTTCGATCAGGGACGGTCGTACCTGGAGTGGCTCGGGACCATGCTCCCGTTCTATTGGGCGTGGGTCCCGCTCACCGCGCCACTCGCCGTCCTCCTGGGTCGGTGCGACGTCTTCACCGGTCCCCGGGGGCGGGCGGCGCTCACGCTGATCGGCGCGGCCCTCGCGGCCGCGGCGGCGCACGGGTTGCTCTACACGCTCTTTCTGCTCCTCCGAGAGGGCGGCGACGTCATCGAGGTCGGGCTCCGCACCTATCGCCGTCATGGGATGGGCGACCTCGCCACCTTCGGCGCCCTCGCCGCGATCATCCTGATCGGGCAGCAGTACCGGCGGGCGGAGCGGCGTGAGCGCGAGGCGGCCCGCGAGGCGATCCGGGCCTCGCGGCTGGAGGCCCAGCTGGCGGCCGCGAAGCTCGACGCGCTCCAAATGCAGCTTCGTCCGCACTTCCTGTTCAACGCGTTGAACGGCATCTCGGTTCTGGTGCTCAAGGGCGCGAGCCGGGAGGCGATCCGCGGGATCCGCCAGCTCGGCGCGTTGCTCCGGGCGACACTCAACGCCGGTGGCGCCGACGAGCTGCCGCTCGCCGAAGAGATGCGCTTCGTCGAGGGCTACCTGGAGCTCGAGCGGCTCCGTTTCGCCGATCGTCTCCAGGTCGAGCTCGATGTTCCCGCCGAACCCGCAGGCGCGATGGTACCGCGCTTGATCCTCCAGCCGTTGATCGAGAACGCCGTTATTCACGGCCTGGCGTCGCGAGACGGTGGCGGACGGATTCGGGTCACGGCCTCACGCCAGGACGACACGCTCCAGCTCGACGTGAGCGACAACGGCTCCGGCCTCTCGACGGATACCACCCCGCGTGAGGGCGTTGGGCTCTCCAACGTGCGAGCGCGGCTGCACGAGTTGTACGGAAGCGAGGCGGGGCTCCGCGTCAGGCCGGCCGCGGGCGGCGGCACCGTCGCCTCGATCTCCCTTCCGTTCCACGTCGCGAACGGGTGTCAAGCGTGACGGCGGGAGCCGAGCCGCCGATCCGCGCGGTGGTCGTCGACGATGAGGCGCTGGCCCGCGACGGGATTCGGATCCGGCTGGAGCGTCAGCCCGACATCACGGTGGTGGGGGAATTCGACTCCGCCGAGGCCGCGCTCGAGCGGCTGGAGGGGCTGGCGGCCGACGTGATGTTCCTGGACGTCCGGATGCCCGGCATGAGCGGGCTCGACCTGGTCGAGCACTGGGGCGCGAGCCCTCCGCCGGCGGTCGTCTTCGTCACGGCGTACGACTCGCACGCGATCGAGGCCTTCGGCGTTCGCGCGCTCGACTACTTGGTGAAGCCGTTCGACGACGAGCGCTTCGAGGAGATGCTGGACCGGCTCCGTGCCCGGATCGCCGAGCGGCGCGACGGCGCGCTCGGGCGCCGGGTGCGGTCGGCCGTGCAGCAGGGGCAACCCCGACCGGTCGCGTCCGCCACCCAGGAACGGATTCCAGTCAAGACGGAACGCGGCGTCCGGCTGATCGCCGCCGGGACGATCGACTGGGTCGAGGCCGATCGGGATCACGTCGTCCTCCACGTCGACCGGGAGGCTCTCCGGATCCGCAACACGCTGACGCGGTTCCACCGGACCCTGGACCAGACGCGCTTCGTTCGGATCCACCGTTCGGTCATCGTGAACCTGGACCGCGTCGTCGAGTTGGAGCCCTACTTTCACGGCGAGTACATCGCGGTGCTGGCCAACGGCCGTCGTTTGCGGGTCAGCCGGAGCTGGCGCGAAGCGCTGGCACGACGCCTCGGGCTTGGCCTCTGATCCAGGACGGCGCCGGTGTCGCCCGTTGTAGCGAGGCACTCGACCCGGACCCAACCGCGCAGGCCTTCGTCAGGGCGGGCGACCGACAGCTCGGCGCGATCAACCAACCGCTTCCGATCCTCCAAGATCGCGGTGGTGGACCAGAGCGGGCGTCCGGTGGTCGGAATGCCGGTACGCTGGGGAGCCATCGCCAACGGGCGCGTCGAGCCGATCGACTCGACGACCGACCGCGCGGGGTACGCCGCCGACGGCGCGGGACGGTCGCTGGCGGTGTCCCCAGCGACCGGATACCCTTCGACGTCCGGTTCGACCCGTCTTCGACTTCGAGGAGCAGCACGATGACCGATCAGAGCCGTCGCGAGTTCGTCCAGCTGAGCGCGATGGGGGCCCTGGGCCTCGGGCTCGGGGGCTTCGACTTCCGGCCCAGGCCGACCGCCCCCCTGGATCTCCTGATCCTCGGCGGCACCGGCTTCATCGGTCCCCATCAGGTCGAGTACGCCCGCTCCCGCGGCCATCGGGTCACCATCTTCAACCGCGGCAAGACCGCGCCGGAGCTGTTCCCCAACGTGGAGACCCTGATCGGCGATCGGGACGGCAAGCTCGACGCCCTCCGGGGCCGCAAGTGGGACGCCGTGATCGACAACTCCGGCTACGTCCCCCGCCACGTCCGCGACTCCGCCCAGCTGCTCAAAGACAACGTCGGCCAGTACCTCTTCATCTCGACCGGCGGAGTCTACGCGGCCTTCTACAACAGCCAGTGGCCCGAGGGCGGGGTCAGCGAAGACTCGCCGCGCGAGAAGCTCGCGGAGCCGGGCAGCGAAGAAGTCTCGAAGTACTACGGTCCCCTGAAGGCGCTCTGCGAGGACGAGGTGACCGCCGCGTTTCCGCGCACCGCCACGATCCTCCGGCCCGGCCTGATCGTCGGCCCCGGCGACCCGACCGACCGCTTCACCTATTGGGTGGTCCGGCCCGCCCAGGGCGGCGAGATGGTCGCTCCGGGCACGCCCAACGACCCGATCCTCTACATCGACGCCCGCGACTTAGGAGTCTTCTGCGTCCACCTGCTGGAGACCAAGACGGCGGGCACCTACAACGTCTTCGGTCCGCGCGGAACCCTCACCATGGGCGAGCTGCTCGACGAGGCCCTCGACGCGACCGGGCGCAAGGCCACCCTCAAATGGGTGGACGGCGCGGTGCTCGAGGAGCACAAAGTGCACCCGTACGGGCTCTTTCCCTGGGTCTGGCCGGGCGGCTCGGCGGCCGGTGGCTCGCATTTCCAGCGGGAGCGCGCCTTCCGCGCGGGGATGACCTTCCGTCCGGTCCGGCAGACGGTGAAGGACACCCTCGAGTGGTTCCGGTCGGAGCCGGCGGAGCGGCAGGCGAAGCTCCGTGGTGGCCTCCCGCCCGAGAAGGAGCGGGAGATCCTGGCGGCGGTTCGTTAGGCGCCCTTCGCGATCCAGCTGCCGCCGCCGACCAGCTCGAGGATCAGGTCCTCGCTGGTGCGGTCGGCGGCTTCCGCCGCGAAGTTGGTGACCATCCGATGCCGGAGCACGGCGGGCGCCACGGTCCGGACGTCGTCCAAATCGGCCATCGGCCGGCCGTCCATCGCGGCGCGCGCCTTGGCGCCGATCACCAGATACTGCGAGGCGCGCGGGCCCGCGCCCCACTCGACGAACTCCTTCACCATCGGCGGCGCCGCCTCGTCCGCCGGCCGGGTCATCCGCGCGAGCGAGACCGCCGAGGCGATCAAGCCGCTCGAGACCGGGATCCGCCGGACTAGCTGCTGCATCCGCCGGAGCAGGTCGGCGTCGAGCACGCCGCGGATCTCCACCCGCCGGCTGCCGGTGGTCTGCTCGACGATCGCCTCTTCCTCCGAGCGACTCGGATAACCCACCCGGAGCTCGAGCATGAAGCGGTCGAGCTGCGCTTCGGGAAGCGGGTAGGTGCCTTCCTGCTCGATCGGGTTCTGGGTCGCCAGCACGAAGAAGGGATCGGGCAGCGCGTAGGTCTTGCCCGCGGCCGTCACCTGGTGCTCCTGCATCGCCTGGAGCAGCGCCGCCTGGGTCTTCGGGGGCGTCCGGTTGATCTCGTCCGCGAGGACCACGTGCGCGAAGATCGGACCGGGCACGAAGCGGAACGAGCGCCGGCCGGTGGCGGGGTCTTCCTCGACGATCTCGGTCCCGGTGATGTCGCCGGGCATCAGGTCCGGCGTGAACTGGACCCGGTTGAAGGAGAGCTCGAGCGCCTCGGAGACGGTCTGCACCATCAAGGTCTTCGCGAGACCGGGCACCCCGATCAGGAGCGCGTGGCCGCCGGCGAGGATCGCCGTCAGGATCCCGTCGACCACCTCGCCTTGCCCGACGATCCGCCCGGCCACTTGCTCGCGCAACGCTCTGACCGCCTGGGCAAGGCGATCGAGCTCCTGGACGTCGTTCTGCGAGCGTGCCTGTGAAGGGGCGGCCATGGCGGTTCCGAGAAAGTGTAAGTGCCGAGCAGGGTTGCAGTTTAGTGCGGCGTTTGCGAGTCTGCCAGGGCGCTGGGCCCTTTCGCACGACGCCGACGCCGCGCGGTCGGTTTCGCCGTCACGGCGGCGCGCGGGGCGAGAACGATCTTGCGGTCGGCGGCGGGCGGCTCAGTGCCCCGCCGAGCTGGCCGAGCAGCGCGCGTACCTCGGGATCGGCGTCCGCCCACGCCTTCCGGACGTAGGCCTCGTAAACGCGGCTGGAATCGACGCGCCCGGCCTGACGGAACGCGAGCGCCATCAGGAAGTCGAGCTCGCTTCGCGGGAGGTAGCGGCCCATCGCCTCGAGGTGAGAAGCAGAGGCGACCCGGAGCGCGTCGATGGCCTCGTCGGGACGACCCGAGGCGAGCAGCGACTTCGCCTCTTCGGCGTGCGGCCGGGTCCAGGTGAGGGTGCCCCACCTCGCGGCCTTGAACTCGGACGCGGCGGCCTCGTGCCGTTCCTCGATCGCGAGCAAGAGACCCAACACGTGATGATGCAGCCGCCAGTCGCGGCCGTAGTAGCTCAGCCGGCTCAGCTGCTCGAGGGAGTCGGCGATTCGTCGGAGCCGCACGGTGTCGCGGCTCGGGGCGATGGCGTCGGCCTCGAGCGCGCGCTGCCAGGAGAAGGCCCGCGCGATGTCGCCGACCAGGGAAACTGCGCGGAGCCCGGCCCGGTTCGGCGGCGTCGCGACCGGCGGCGGGGCGTCGTAGAGGGCCCGAGCCCGCCGGTACTCGCCAATCCGCCCGAGACCGTTGGCCGCGACCAGCCGAAGCTCGCGCTCGCCCAGCCGCTCGAGCGAGTCGTAGGTGGCGATCGACGCGCGATAGCGGCCCCGCTCGCGCGCCAGCATCATCGAGAGGTCGAGCGCCAGCGGCTGCAGCTGGGGCCGCGCCTCCTGGCGGAGCGCCCGGATGGCCTGCTCGGCTCGCTCGAAGTCGCGGGTCATCATGTAAATCCGCACCTCCTGCGAGACCGCCCATTCGATCTGGCCGCCGATCGCCTTGCCGCGCTCGATCGCCGCGAGCGCCTCGTCGTAGCGGCCCAGGGAGGTGAGCGCCACGGCGAGCTTGTCCCACCCGAGGGTGAGGTGGGGCGCCAGCGCGGTGAGCCGCCGCGCCGCCCGCTCGGCGCCGGGCAGGTCCCCGAGCAACAGACTCACGTCGACCAGGTTGCCGTACGCCCGGCAGGGCACGCAGACCAGGCCGTCGGCGCCGACGGTGGTCGAGTCGAGCGCCAGGAGCCGGTCGATCACGGTGCGCGCGTCGGTCCAGCGCCCGTGGAGGATCAAGACCTCGAGCTGCCAGCCGAGAGCTCGCGGATCGCGCGGATAGTGGGCGACCAGCTGCTCGGCCAGCGCCTCGCTCTGGCTGTGCTGGCCGCCGTAGAACGCGGCCTGCGACGCGAGCATCAACCGGTCGTACTCGGTCGCGCGGGAGGCGTTCCGCTCGAACGCGGCCAGCAGGGCCTGGAGCACCGCCTGCTCGCCCCGTGGGAACGCGATCATCGCCCGCTCGCGGAGCGCGCTCACGAACCCCGAGTCCGCCGCGATCGCCGCGTCGAGGGCCGCGATGGCGGCTTCCGGACGTCCCTCGTCGGTGGCTCGGACGAAGCGGGCGAAATGCTCGAACGCGCCGGGGTTCGCGGTCTCGAACTCGGCGAGGGTCGCTCCCTCCGCGGAGGTTCCGGCCGCGTTCAGGACCCGAACCGCCGCCAGGTCGGCCAGGGCGATCGGGTCGCTGGCGGAGACCGTGCCGAGCGAGGCCAGCCGACCCTCCGCGACGTCGTGGACGTTCACGTCCATCAGAAAGCCCTGCTCGGAGCGGGTCACCGAGCCGCTCACCGCCCAGCGGGCGCCGACCCGCTCCGCCGCGGCCAGGAGATCGCTGAGGGTGGCGCGCTCAGGGAGAAGCTCGCGGAGGCGGTCCGGCGCCACCACCTCGACCGAGGGGCTGCGCGCCAGCCGGGCGCCGATCATCTGGACCAGCCCATCCGCGAGCCAGGCGGACGCCGAGTCGGCGGGCGCGCGAATCGCGCCGATGGCGACGCCGGCGCCCCGGGCGGGCGCGGCCGGCTCGCCCCGCGTGGCGGCCCACCAGCCTAACGCCGCGACCAGCGCCGCGGCCGGCGCGATCAGCCACCAGCGGCGCTTGACGGACGCGGGCCGGGTCTCCGGCTCCGCCACCGTGGGCTCGGCCACCGCCGACCGGGCCACCGCGGACTCGTTCGCGCCGGGCACGGCGGCGGGTGTCGCCGGGACGGCGCCGGCGCCCGGCGTGGGCGTCGGCATCACCGATGCTTCGGCCAGGAGATCGGTCGGAACCGGAAGCTCGGCGGTGGCGTCGCCGCCCCGAAGCCGGGCGATGATCGCCTGCGCGCGCGCGGTGATCGCGCGGTCGGGCCGGCGGCCGTACTGCTCGCCGAGCAGGGTGACCAGCCGGTCGTAGGCCTCGAGCGCGCGCTGATCGCCGTCGCGGGTGCCCGCGGCGGTGAGCGCGTCGAGCAGCTGACCGGCGGCCTCGGTGGAGAGCGGCGCGGCCTCGAGCCAGCGGCGCGACAGCTGGGCGGCGCGCTCCCAATCGCCGGCGGCCGCCAGGGCTGTTGCCTGGTGGGCGGCCGCCTCCAGGAAGAGGCCCTCCAGCCGCGAGCGGTGGCCGTCCGCCCAATGCTCGAACTCGGCCGTGCCCCCGACGAACACCCCATTCAGGAACGGGCCGCGGTAGCGGCCCACCACCGCGGCCCAGTCACCCGCCGCGCCCGATCGGGCCAGCTCCACGGCGTCCACCTCGAGCGCGAGCCCCGGCTCCAGGACGACCTCGTCGCGATGTCGACGGATCGCCTTCGGTCCCAGGACTCTCCGGAGACTCGACAGCGCGTTGCTCAGGGAATGGCGGGCGCGCCGCTCGTCCTGGTCGGCCCAGAAAAGGCCGATCAGGGCGTCTCGCGAAAGCGGCCGATCGGCCAGGGCCAGCACGGTGAGCAGGGCCAGCTTCTGCCGATGGGCCGCGGCCGGCTCGTCCGGGGCGCCGGGGGCGTCGAGCGACAAGCCACCCAGGGTGACTAGGTGAAAACCCTTATCCAGCAAGGTTTTGAGAGTTTGAGACCCGGCGCCGAGCCGCCGCGTGAGACCTGAGTGAGACCGCCGCCGAACTTGCTCCGCGACCGAAGTGCTGCGGGCCGCTTCGAGGACTACGGTCCGTCGAGCCAAACGTTGAGCCGGGACCGGGCATGGCACTCCTGACAAGAATCCGACGGGTCTACCAAGTGATCGCGGCCGCATCCGTCATGTTGGGCGGCGCCCCAACCGCGCCGCCCGAGCTGCTCTTCCACAACAGCGCCGGCGGGTACTCCGAGCTGTGGCGAGCGGTCGACGGGGGACGGCCGGTCCGGGTCCTTCCCGCCGGCGTCGCCGCGTTTGACGCGACGGCCTCCGCCGACGGCGCGATCGCCTTCATGCGTCCCGACCGCTCCGGCGACCTGGCGCTCTGGATCCGGGATCCGGCGGGCCAGGTGCTCCGCCGGCTCAGCCCGCCGGGCGTCGACGACCGGATGCCCGCGTTCGCGCCGGACGGCAAGCGGCTCGCCTTCGTGCGGAGCGACGCCGGGGCCGGCTCGACCCTCTGGATCGCCTCGCTCGAGCGGGGCGAGATGCGGGGCCTGGTCGCGGCCTCGGCGACCATCCTGTCCCCGAGCTGGAGCCCCGACGGCTCCCGCCTCGCCTACGCCTCCAACCAGGGCGGCCGCTTCCGGATCTGGATGATGGCGGCGAACGGCACCGGCGCGCGTCCGGTCTCCGATCCGCTCGGCGCCGATCTCGAGCCCTGCTTCGCCCCCGACGGGCGGCGGCTCGTCTTCGTCCGCCAGCTCGGCAACGGGACCATCGACCTGGTGATCAAGGAGCTCCGATCGGGCGCCGAATCGGTGCTGACGCTCGAGGGCGCCGAGAGCGGTCCCGTCTGGTCGCCGAGCGGCGATCGGATCGCCTTCGCCTCCGATCGGGACGGCGACCTGGAAATCTACACCGTCCGTCCGGACGGCGGTGACCTGGTCAAGGTCACCGACAACGACATCGACGACACCGATCCGGCCTGGCTCGCCCGGCCGTCGGGTCGACGTTAGGCAACCATCATTCGCTTCGAGGAGCTCTCCATGCGCGTCGTCTTCCAGCAGGCCGTGCTCGCCGGCATCGTCGCGATCGCGGCCGCCTGCGGGTCCGATCAAACCGGACCCACCCCCAATCCGCCGGGCGATCCGGCGGTCGCGAGCGTCACCGTCTCGCCGCCGGAGCAGATCGTCCTGGTCGGGTCCGCCACGACGGTGCAGGCCACCGCCCGGAGCGCGACCGGGCAGGTCATCGAGGGGCGGGTCGTCACCTGGTCGGTCGACTCCGGCCGGGTCGCCACGGTGTCGGCGCAGGGGCAGGTGACTGCCCTGGCCGAAGGGGTCGCCACGATCTCCGCGGTGATCGGCGGCAAGAAGGGCAGCGCGCGGGTGCAGGTCGTCCGGGCGACCGCCACGGTGGCCCGAGTCGATCTCGACGTGACGGCCGTGAATCTCGGCGAGGGCGCCAGCCAGCGGATCGTGGCCACCCCGCGCGACGTCAGCGGGGCGCCGATTCACGGGCTCGGCATCACCTGGCTCTCGAGCGGTCCGGAAGTCGCCATGGTCGAGCCTGACGGGTCGGTCACCGCGATTCGCCCCTGCACCGTGTTCGTGACGGCCCGGGTGCACGGCGTGAACGCGAGCGCCACCGTCCAGGTGACCGGCGCCCACCCGGCGGACCTGCTGTTCAGCCGCTACGACGCCGTGGGCATCGAGCCGGAGATGCTGCTGATCGACCTCCGGGACTCGACCCGGACCCCGAAGCCGATCGTGCCCGGCGGCCTCCGGGGCTCCCAGGCGACGCCGTCGCCGGACGGCAGCATGATCGCGTTCACCGTGGTCGATCTCTGGGGACAACGCGATCTCCGCATCCTCGACCGGGTCACCGGCCAGGTGTCCGGCCTGACCAACGGCTTCCAGTCGGACGACTCGCCGACCTGGAGCCCCGACGGCAGCAAGATCGCGTTTCGGCGCGGCACCGGCGGCGCCACCCACATCTGGGTGATCAGTCTCGACGGCACCACGCTGGTCGACCTCAACCAGGGCGAGCCCGGTACCTTCGACGCGCCGGACTGGTCGCCCGTCGTGAACGGTGGATCGCGGATCGCCTACGCGCGGTCGCTGGGCGGGCAGGGCACCCTCTGGACGATGGCCACTGACGGCTCCGACAAGCGCCAGGTGACCAACAACCCGGCGTCTTACGACCAGGAGCCGGCGTGGTCGCCGGACGGCCAGTCGCTCGCCTTCAGCCGATCGGGCGGGATCAGCCGCGACATCTGGATCGTGAACGCCGCGAGCGGCGGCGAGCGGGCCATCGTCACGTTGCCCCTCCACCAGTTCGATCCCGCGTGGTCGCCGGACGGCGAGCTGATCGCCTTCACCTCGGGACACAACGGCGGCGCCGACGTGTACACCGTGCGGGTGACCGGCCGCGCGCTGGTCGCCCACCGTACGACCGACGGGCTGCCCAAGGGTGGGCTCCGCTGGATGGCCCGGCCATGAGGCGTCTGGCCAGCTGGATCGGGCTCGCGGCGGCGCTGGCCGCCGCGGGCGGCTGTGCCGGCGGGACGTTGGGCAGCGGGGTCGGCGATCGGTTGCTCGAGCGGCCGCCGTGGGTGGCCGGACGCCGCGACCCCGCCCTGGGCCGGATCGGGGTGCTCGGTGCGGTACCAGCCCGGGGCGTCGCTGCCGGCCTCGTTCGACCCGCCGGCAGGCGCCGGAACCGCGCTCGACGGACTGCTCGGCGATCTCGACCGGTACCTGGCGGACCGACCCGGCCTCCGATTCCTGGGCCGGCGGACTCTCAGCGGCGCCGGGCCCGACGTCGAGTTCGGCTGCGAGCTCGACCCGAGCGGGGAGTGCCTGCCGTGGGAGCCGGGGCACCCCTCCCATCGGCTCGCCGTGACCCGGGCCTCCTCGACCTGGATCGCCTCGCTCGATTCGCTGATGGCGGCGGACGAGGTCGATCACCTGATCCTGCTGACGCTCGAGGTGGGGCAATACCATCCCCGTCAGCGGGACCTTCTCGGCCGGAAGTCGGTGGAGCTCGGCCGCGATCACGCCGTCTCGGTTCCGTGGCTCACTTCGCTCGAGACGCCGGTGAGCGTGCTGCAACTGACGGGCGCGCTGATCGACCGGAGCGGGCGAGCGGTTCGGATCGGCGCGGAGGGGATCCTGGCCCGGCGGACCAGCCTGCCGGCGAGCTCGATCGGGCTCCAGCGGCTGCTCACCGAGGAGGAAGTGGACGCGGCCCGGGCCACCCGGCGGGAGGATCTCCGGGGCCAACCTCCGGTCTGGCTGGCGGCGACCGAGGAGCTGCTGGACCTGCTGCTCGGCGGCCGTCCCTGAGGGCTTCGGCCCGGGTCGGTCTCCGGCCCGGGCCAGCGCCAGATCCTCGCTCGCAATGTCTTGTGGCTCAACACATTACGGGAGGCGGTCCGAATCAGGAGGCGGCGGGATCGGCCGGTCTTCCGAGCTTGCGAAATTTTTCACAAGGGCGTAGCTTTCCGACGCCGTTATGGCGGATGAGCGTAGGGGCGCGGAGTCCCGGGGGGGGACGCAGTACCTCGCGGCGGCGATGCGGTTCGCCGGCGCGACGGTTCTCTTCCTCTTTGGCGGCCTTTGGCTCGACCGGAAGCTCGGCACGGTTCCGCTCTTCACGATCGGCGGAGCGCTTTCGGGTGCGGTGCTCGGGTTCGTGAGCGTGTAT
>JBFXAS010000130.1:0-14206 GCA_050184075.1 Gemmatimonadales bacterium | reverse complement strand
TCAGCTTCACACGACGTGGCCCACGGAGGAAGCGGCATGAGTCAGCAGCCCACGATCCTCATCGTGGACGACGAATCCGGCATCCAGGACACGCTTCGCATCCTCTTGCGAAAAGAGGGATTCGAAGTCGCGACCGCCCAGGGGGGGAAGGCCGGCCTCGAGCAGATCCGCTCCGGCAACCACGACATCGTCCTGACCGACGTGCGGATGCCCCAGGTGAGCGGTCTCGACATCCTGCAGGCCGCCAAAGAGCAGGATTCGATGACCCCGGTGATCCTGATGACCGCCCAGGCCTCGCTCCAGACGGCGGTGGCGGCGGTCAACGCGGGGGCGTTCTACTACGTCCAGAAGCCCTTCTCGAACGACGAGCTGCTCGCGATCCTCAAGCGGGCCTGCGAATTTCGGCAGATTCGGGTCGAGAACCGGCAGCTTCGGCAGGACATTCGTCGCAAAGGGGTCGAGCCGCCCGCGGTCTCGCGGCCGATCGGGAAGTCCCGCCGCTTTCTGGACACCCTCAAGCTGGCCGAGGTCGTGGCGCCGACCGACTCGACGGTCCTGATCCAGGGCGAGAGCGGCACGGGCAAGGAGGTGATCGCCCGCTACCTCCACAATCTCTCGGATCGGGCGGACGGACCCTTCCTCTCGATCAACTGCGGCGCCTTGCCGGAAAACCTGCTCGAGAGCGAGCTGTTCGGCCACGTGAAGGGGTCGTTCACCGGCGCGGTGCGAGACAAGCAGGGGCTTTTCGCCGCGGCGCGGGGTGGCACGTTCTTCATGGACGAGGTCGGCGAGATGCCGCCCTCGCTCCAGATCAAGCTGCTCCGGGTGCTGCAGGAGCGCGAGGTGATCCCGGTCGGCGCGACGGAGCCGATCCCGGTGGACGTGCGGATCATCGCCGCGACCAACCGGGACCTGGAGGAGGAGGTGCGCCGCGGGCACTTCCGCTCCGACTTGTTCTACCGGCTCAACGTGATCGCGCTCGAGCTCCCGCCGCTCCGCGAGCGCCGGGACGACCTGGTGCTGCTGGTCGACGCCTTCCTTCAAGACCTCGCCAACGAGCACGACGCCCCGGCGAAGGCGCTCTCGGCCGAAGCGCTCGACGCGGTGATGGTCTACGACTGGCCGGGCAACGTGCGCGAGCTCCAGAACGCGCTGGAGCACGCGGTGGTGCTCTCCCGCAGCGAGGTGGTCGAGCCGGGCGCGCTGCCCGAGCGGATCACCCGGCGGCGGAAGGAGCCGCTGGTGGCGGAGCGCTCGTCGCCCAACCCGTCGCTCGAGGTGATCGAGCGGGCCTACATCATGTGGGTGCTCCAGTCGGAGGGCGGCAACAAGACGCGAGCGGCCGAGGTGCTCGGCATCGATCCGTCGACGCTTTACCGCAAGCTCTCTCGCTACGAGGAGCAGGCCGCGAATGCCTGAGGGGCTCGCGCCCGGCGACGCCGCTGGAGCGGAAACACTCGAGATCATGTCGGCGGCCCCACGCTTCAACGCGTGGATGTTCGACACCATCGCCCCGTTCATCGGCCAGCGGGTCCTCGAGGTCGGGTCCGGCATCGGCAACATGTCCCGCCACATCATCGACGGCGGCCGGGAGCGGGTGGTGCTCACCGACATGGACGGCTGGTACCGATCCGAGCTGGCCAGCCGGTTCGGCGATGTGGCGGGGGTCCGGGTCGACGAGCTGCTGTTGCCCGATCCGACGGCCGGGGCCCGGTTCGCCGAGGACCGGCTCGACACGATCGTCGCGCTCAACGTGGTCGAGCACATCGAGGACGACACCGGCGCGCTGGGGACCATGCGGGAGATGCTGGTGCGGGGCGGGCGGATCGTGATCCTGGTGCCCGCCCTGGAAGCGCTCTACGGTGAAATGGACAAGGAGCTCGGCCACTTCCGGCGCTACACCCGGCGCACGCTGGCCGAGCTCTTCCACCGCGCGGGGTTCCGGGTCGAGCGACTCTTCTGGTTCAACCGGGCCGGGGTGCCGGGGTGGTGGTTCAACGGCCGGGTGCGGAAGGTCAAGCGGATTCCGGTCGATCAACTCAAGACCTTCGATGTGATGGTGCCGATGTTGCGGTTGGAGCGCTTCCTGCCGCTGCCCTTCGGCCAGTCGCTCGTGGCCGTGGGCTCGCCCGCATGATCGAGCTGCCCAAGCTCAGCGTGGTGGTGCCGGTCTACAACGAGCGCGCCACCCTCCGCCAGGTGATCGACAAGCTCCACTCGGTGCCCCTGCCGATGGAGATCATCGCCATCAACGACAAGTCGACCGACGGCAGCGACCAGATCCTGGACGAGCTCAAAGCCGAAGGGCTGCTCCAGACGGTGGTCCACCAGCCGGTCAACCGGGGCAAGGGCGCGGCGATCCGGGAGGGTATCGCCCACGCGACGGGTGATCTGATCATCATCCAGGACGCCGATCTCGAGTACGACCCCGAGGAGTACGGCACGCTGCTCACGCCGATCCTCCAGGGGAAGGCGGACGCGGTGTTCGGCTCGCGCTTCCTGGGCGGCGGGCATCGGGTGCTCTACTTCTGGCACTCGGTGGGCAACAAGCTCCTCACGCTGGTCTCCAACATGTTCACCAACCTGAACCTCACGGACATGGAGACCTGCTACAAGATGGTCCGCGCGCCCCTGATGAAGTCGCTGGTGCTCACCTCCGACCGGTTCGGCTTCGAGCCCGAGCTCACCGCGAGGCTGGCGCAGGCCGGCGCCCGGATCTGGGAGGTGCCGATCTCCTATTCGGGTCGGACCTACGAGGAAGGCAAGAAGATCGGCTGGAAAGACGGCGTCGCCGCGTTCTTCCATATCGTCCGCTACAACCTGATCCGACCCAAGCGGCGGCCCGTGGAGTGACTCGCGCGGGCCGAAGCCTCGCCGCGGGCGCCGTGGTCCTGCTGGCGGCCCTCGGTCTGGTGCCCCTGGTCAACTGGATTCCATCGGACCTCCACGCGCCTTGGTACGTGCCGGTGGCACAGTCGTGGGTGCTGGGCGGCTTGCTGGTGCTCGGCATCGGCCTGGTGGTGGCGATTCTGGCGCGGCGCACGCGCTTCGGCGCGCCGGCCGGACTCGCCGAGCGGCTCCTCGGTCCGTTCGATCCGGCCGGTCGGCTCGGCCTGGCGCTGGTGGCGCTCGGGGCGCTCGCGCTCTACCTCGCGATCGCCTGGCTGGTGTTCGACGGCCGACCCCTCCACATCGACGAGATCGTCCAGCTGATCAGCGCCCGGAGCTACGCGGCCGGCCGGCTCTCCGATCCCAGCGATCCCGACCCCGCCTTCCGGAGCCTGCTCCATCTGGTGGATCACGGCGGCCGCACCTTCGGGCATTTTCCCCCTGGTGGCCCCGCCTGGCTCGCGCCGTTCGAGTTGGCGCGTGCGCCCTGGCTGGCCGGGCCCTTGGCCGGGGCGCTCTCGGTGCTCGCGTTCGGCGTGGTGCTGAGACGGATCGAGCCGGGCCGCTCGGTGCGGGCGGCGGCGTTCCTGCTCTTCGCGTTCGCGCCGTTCGGGGCGTTTCTCGCGGGCTCGCACATGAACCACACGCCCACGCTGATGTGGGCGCTGGTGGCCGTGGCGCTGGCGCTCGGCACCGGGTCGGGTAGCGGCGTCGCGCGCTGGGCGTTGGTGGGCCTCGCGCTCGGTCTGGCGGCGGCGACCCGTCCCTCGGACGGGCTCGCCTGGACGGCCGCGGTGGGGCTCTGGGCCGCCTTCGGGCGGGAGGTCGACCTCCGCCGCGGGATCGCGCTGCTGGTGGGGCTCGCGATCCCGGCAACCGGGGTGCTCGCGGTGAACGCGGCCACGACCGGGGCGCCCCTCACCTTCGCCTACGAGCTCCTCTGGGGATCCGGTGTGGGTCTCGGCTTCCATCCCACGCCGTGGGGGCCCCCGCACACGCCGCTCCGAGGCCTCGAGCTCCTGAACCTCTACGCGCTCAGGCTCAACGTCTATCTGTTCGAGACCCCGATCCCGGCGATGCTCCCGGCGCTCCTGGCGCTCGGTCTGGCCCGGAAGCTCGAGCGCGGCGACGCCCTGTTGCTCGGCTCGAGCGCGCTCCTGCTCGGGGTCTACTTCGGCTACTGGCACGACGGGTTCTATCTCGGCCCGCGGTTCGTGCACGGGCTCCTGCCGGCGCTGGCGCTCTGGACCGCGCGCCTCCCGAGCGTGCTCCGGAGCCGATCCGGCGCCGGTTGGGCGATGGCGGAGCGGGTGGCCGTGTTCGGCGGCCTGGTGGCGCTCCTCATCGCGATCCTCGGGCTGCCGGAACGGACCCGGCAGTACGCCACCGGTCTCAGGTCGCTCCGGTGGGACGTCGATCGGGCGGCCGCGACCGCGGGCATCGAGGACGCCGTCGTGCTGGTCCAGGAGAGTTGGGGGGCTCAGCTGCTGGCGCGGCTCTGGGCGCTCGGAGTGCCCAAGGGTGAGTCGGAGCGGATCTACCGCAACGTGGACGCCTGCCGACTCGAGGAGCTGGTGACCGGGCTCGAGCGGGCGGGGCCGGGAGTCGACCCGCTGCCGCCCCTCGTCGCCGCGATGGCGGACTCCGCCCGGCTCGAGCCGACCACGCTCTCCCCGGACCGCACCGAGCGAATGCTGCCCGGCGCCCGGTACTCGTCGCGCTGCATCGGGCGACTGCTCGAAGATCAGGGCGGCGTGACGCTGCTCGCCCCGCACCTGCTCAGCCGGCGCGAGGACCTGGTCTTCGCCCGGAACCTCCACGAGCGGAACGCGAGCCTGGTGGCCCGCTATCCCGGCCGCGCGGTCCTCCTGCTCTATCAGCCGCTCGACGCAACCGTCCCGAGATTCCGGCCGCTCGACCGCGATTCGATCCTTGCCGCGGGCCGCGCCACAGAGCCCGTCGCTCCGCCGGCACCCTGACCGTCTCCGCGCCGCGCGCCAACCGCGGCGAGCCGGAGGCTCGGCTCACGTCCTGACCTCCCGATGCCGGCCCGCCGGTGACACGAGCCGGCGCCTGAATCGTTCCCCGCCCGCCAACCGCCGAGCCCCCGGTGCGACCTCAGACCGACGCGGGGCGAGTCGACGAGACACGGCGGCGGATCGACCGCAGGTAGTCGTGCAGCAGCAGGAACTTGGAGAAGACCGGCGTGGTCTTGTCCTTCTCCTCGCACTCGAAGAGCAGCTCGTCGAGGCGGGCGCCGCGGGTGACGTAGAAGCGAAAGGTCTCGGCGAAGTCTTCCTGGGGATGGAGCCGGGCGTAGGCGCTCACGTAGTCGGGCGGCTGGAGCGCGATCCGTCGGTGCCGGAAGTCCACCGGGATGTCGTCGGGCACGTGGTAGGGAAGGTCGACGTCGCCGAAGGTGTGACGGAAGACCTCGCTTCGGGCCCACTCCCAATGGTGATAGAGGAAGCTGTGACCGAGCTCATGGATGATCAGGCCGACGATCCGCGACCACTCGATCTGGGGCTCCGGCTTCCGGCCGATGTGGCTCCGATCGATCTCCACGATGGCCGGGTACGCCGGGTCGACGCCCGAGACGCCCGGCCGGAGCAGCACGCGATAGCCCCAGGGGTCGATCTCCGCGATCGCCAGCAACCGCTCCACCTGGGCCAGCGCCGGGCGGATCCTGGTGGCGCCGGTCGCGTCGCCGGCGCACCAGGGACAGACGTCCATCGAGTCGTCCACGCCTTTCGAACAGGTCGCGCAGAGGCCCTCGTACTCGTTGGGCCAGTCCTGCTCCCGCCCGCACCAGGGGCAGTAGGGCATCGGATACTGGACGCCTCCGCCGCAGGACCAGTCGCACGGAGCATCCATTCGATAGCCCGCCGCCGCGTCCTTGGGTGGGGTTGCCCGGCCGAGCAGCGCCACCTCGGCTCGGCACCAGGGGCAGAAGGTGTGCTCGTGGGAGATCATCCAGCCGCAGCGCGGGCAATCCCGGCCGGTGATCCCGAGCGCGTCGTGCCAGGTCTGGCGGCGGGCGCAGCTCGGGCAGAAGGGCCAGAACGGATCGAGATCGCGCCCGCACTCACAGCGCTTGTCGACGCGCTCGCTGGCGACGGGACGCACGGTCATCGAGTGGAGACCGTCCCGCCCGGGCGGTCGCCTGCCCGAGGCGCGTCCGCGCCCAGCTCCAGGCGTCGCGCCCGCTCGGCGCTGGCTTCGAACTCCGCGGCGCCCGCCGCCACCCCGGCTTCGGCGACGACGCGCGCGTCCCGGTAGCGGCCGAGGGTGAGGAGACACTCGAACAGGCGGCTCCGGGCGAGGGTCTCGGCCGGCTCGGCCGCGACGCCGCGCTCCAGCACCGGCACCGCCTGCTCGCAGCGCCCCTCCGCCCTCAGGATGAAGCCCCAGTCCTCGAACACCCGTCGATCGCCCCCATACAGCTCCGCCGCGCGCCGGTAGAGACTTTTGGCCCGCTCGTAGTTGGGATTGAACGCCGACGTGGCCCACCAGCCGCGTCCGAACAGCTCGCGTGCGTACACGTAGTAAGAGCGATAGCCGTTCGGGCTGTCGACGATCGTCTGGGCGAACAAAGTATCGTTGTCGCGCCAGACCGGCTGCCGCTGCCAGCTCCGGATCGCGCCCAGCGTAACCAGCGCCGCCGTCGCGACGGCGACCCCCACCGGCGCCGCGCGACGGCGGCGGCTCAACACCGCTCCGGCGATCCCGGACCCGACCAGGGCCACCGCGACGCTCGGCAGCAGCAGGGTGCGCTCGGCGAGGAGGATCCCGGTGGGAAAGAGGACGTTGCTCACCGGCAGAATCGCCACCGCGAACCAGGCGAGCCCGAAGGCCACCACCGGCGCGCGCCGGCGCCCGGCCACGAAGAGCGCCGCGGCCGCGCCCACCGCCACCAGGCCGGCGATCGCCGGGAGGCTCCAGACCGGCGGGCCTCCCTGGGCCGGCGGACTGTATTGGGCCGACAGCTTCGCGGGCCAGACGAGCAGGCGGATCCAGTCGAGCGCTAGCGGCGCCATCACCAGCGCGCGGTCGCCGAGCGAAAGGCCCTGCAGTCCCGCCGCCGGCGGCCCGCCGCCCAGGTCGCCCAGGACGAGATAGCGACCGACGAGGAATCCGACGCCCACGACCCCGAGCAGCAGGTAGGTCGGGGCGAGCCGCCGCCAGGGCGCGCTCGCGCGTCCCGGGAGCGGCACCAGCTCGCCCGCCAGCAGGAGACCCGGCAGCACGATGCCCTGCTCCTTGGCGGCCGCGGCCAGGAGGTAGAGCGCGGCGAGTCCGAGGCGGATGCCCCGCTCCGGCACGCCGCGGCGCCGCGCCCGGAGATAGAGGGTCACGGCGAGGGTGACGAAGAGCGCCATCCAGAGCTCGCCCTGGCCGACCACGTTGCCGGTCGCCTCGACGTGCACCGGATGGACCGCGAAGATCGCCGCGCCGACCACTGCGGCCGCGGGTGAGACCACGAGGCCGAGCAGCGCGAGCACCGCGAGCGCGAGCCCGGCGGTCAGGAGCAGGTTGACCAGGTGGAACACCAGCGGCGTCTCACCCGCCACCGCGTACTGGATGGCGAGCCACCAGACGGTCCAGGGCCGGTAGGCGTCGCCGAGGTTCTTCGGGGGCCAGTAGCTCTGCTGGGCGTACTCCCTGAGTGGGGCGAGGCGGTGGATCTGCGCGTTCTGGACTACGATCGGGACATCGTCGAAAGCGAAGCCGTTCTCGAGCGATCGGCCGGTCGAGATCGCGACCAGCGCGAGCACCAGCGCGATCGCGTGCCACCGCTTCATGGGGTCGCTCCGGACGCCGGAGCCCAGAGCGAGAGGCCGCCCTCGCGGCGCTGGAGCCGGTAGCCTGCCGGTCCGCCGTAGTCCGGCGGGCCGTCGACCGCGACCACCGCGCACCAGGTGCTGGAATCCGCCCCGGCGGGCCCGCCGAACCTCGCCGGGTCGGCGTGCTCCAGGCTGGTGCCCCGGGGCGCCAGCGCCCGGAGCGGGTACTCCCACGAATCGTAGCCGACGAAGGTGGCCACCCGCCGACAACCGAGCTGCGCGAGACCTTCGGCCATGCCGCGATAGCCGTCCTGAAGCTCGGGGCGCGCGTTGAACAGGGTGACCGCGCGGGGGGCGACCAGCAGGCTCGCCGCGCGCGGCGTCGGGCCGCGGCCGAGCGCCGGCCAGAGCGGCCTGGTGTGGTTGGCGACCGCCGCCGGCGCCGCGACCAGCCCGAGCGCGAGCAGGGCGAAGCCGGCGATCCGCGGCCCCGCGCGCACCAGGAAGACGGCGATCAGGGGCGCCGCCAGGGCGAGCAGAGGGAGATGGAGACGGCCGTTGTAGGGCTGCCAGCGGACCAGCGCCGCGAAGGCGATCGCGCCGAGACCCAGGCCGATCACGGCGGTCCGTTCGATCGGCCGCAGTCGGCGCCAGCGCGCGATCGCGTAGCCGAGGCCCAGCAGGCCCAGCATGACGTGGATCGGTCCGCCCGCGAGGTCTTCGTGGGTGGACCAGTCGACGATCCGGTAGCCGCCGAAGTACGGGTAGACTTCGCCCGTGTCGAGGCCGAGCGCCCGATGGGCGCCGACCACCAGACCTTCGAGGCCGTGGTTGAGATCGGGCGAGGGCGTGCCGAAGTGCAGGCTCAGGTTGGCGAGCGCGTTGCCGGCCACGACCCCGGGGGCGAGCGAGGCGGGCCGGAGCAGTGTCTGCACGCTGGCAGGTCCGAAGGGCGTGCCGAAGACCGTCTGATTGCGGATGAAGTGCGGCAGATTGAGCCCGGCCGCGATCACCAGCGCCAAGATCGCCGATCGGGCCGCCTCCGCGCGACCGCCGGTCCGGACGTTCCCGATCAGGTAGATCGCGATCCAGGGAAGCGCGAGGGGCAGGGCCGTGCCCTTGGTGCCGATCGCCAGGCCGAGCGCCGCCCCGAACCAGAGGGGGGCGGAGCGCCGCCCCTCACGCCGCTCCCAGCTCGAGAGCGCCATCCAGGCCACGATCCCGAGCCAGAGCGCGGAGAGCAGGTCCGTCTGGGTCGAGCTCGATTGCAGGATCAGGGCGGGAATCGTCGCCGCGACCAGCGCCGCCACGCCGCGCCCCCGCTCGCCCGCGCCGAGGAGCCCCGCGATCTCCGCCGCGACCAGGACCGTGCCGACGCCCGCGATCCACTGGGGCAGGTTGGCCAGCCAGTCACGGCCGCCCAGCGCGCCGTAGCCCACCAGGCCCAGGTACTCGGCGAAAGGAGGCTGCCACAGCTCCCGCTCGATCGGTGTGGGCCAGAAGGCGAGCGAGCCGTGGTCCAACCAGTGGGTGATCCTGGGCAGGTGATACGTCATGCTGTCCCAGGTGTTGGGCGGCGCGAGCAGCGCGGTCAGCAGGGTGACCGACCCGAGCGCCAGGAGCCCAATGCCGATGGGACGGGGGAGGTCTCTCGGCGCGAGCGCGCCGCGGACGCGCCGGAACGGCTCCACCACCAGGGCGGTGCCGACCAGCCCGAGCAGCGCGAGCGGGACGGGATGGAGCGCGCCGATGGCGGAGAGCGTTTCGACGCCGACCACCAGCGCGGTGGCTCCCGCCACCATGCCGCCGAGCAGCGCGGGGATGGGCCACCGCGAGGCGTTCGGGCCGGGCGAGGTCACGGCATCGTGTCGGCGGCCGCGATGGTCAGCCGGACGGTGCCGGCCGGCGCGTTCGCGCCGAGCGCGCTGTCGGCCACCCCGACGAATTTCTGGAACAACTTCACGTAGCCGGGCCGGTCGGCGTAGGCGACGCCCTCGCGCGCTTCGGCTCGGGCGTTCTTGTATTCCCCGAGGTCGAGCAGGCAGGCCATCAGACTGAGACGCGCCGCGGTATGGCCGGGCTCGATCAGCAGCGTCTGCCGGTAGTACTTCACCGCGCCGTCACAACGATCCGCGAGCCGGAGCTTGTTGGCCAGGTCGTAGTAGGCGCCCCACTGCTCCGGAAAGAGGTACATCGCGGTCCGGAACTCCTTCTCCGCCCAGCCCCGCGCCCCGGCCTTGAAGAGCAGCTCGGCCAGGGCATGATGCGCCCGGTAGGAGAGCGGGGCGTCGGTGGTGGTCTGATACCAGAGCGTGAACTGGTCCTGCCAGACCCGTTGTCGGCTCGCGCTCCGGGTGGTGCCCATCACCAGGATGGCGGCCACGCCCGCGCCCGCGACGTACCGGGCCAGGCGGCCCGTCTCCGCCAGCCGCTCGATCGCGAGGGTGGCGAGGCCGCCGATCGCGAGCATCATCCCCATGCTCGGCAGGAACAACGTCCGCTCGGCCAGGACGATCCCGGTCGGCACCAGGACGTTGCTCACCGGGAAGATCCCGATCGCCGCCCAGAGCAGCCCGAACGAGATCATCGGGCGCCGTCGCCAGAAGAGGACCGTCAGCATCACGGTCAGGAGGATCAGCAGGGTTCCGGTCAGCTGTTCCGAGCCGAAGCCGGTGGCGGCCTCGATCTCGCGGGGCGAGTAGTCGGCCTGGAGACGGGCGGGCCAGAGCAGGAGCCGGAACCACTGGGGCACCACGCCCAGCATGGTGAGGGCTCGTCCGCCGATGCCGAGGCCGTTGAGCGCCTCCGCAGTGAAGGTGCCGACCGGGTCGCCGCCGAGCGCGAAGGTGCGGATCGCGAAGAAGCTGGTGGCGCCGAGCAGCATGACGAGCAGCATCGGCCGGATGCGGGCCAGGCGTTGGCGGATCGGCTGGGGATCGTCGACCAGGGTCAGCTCGGCGGCCACGATCAGCCCCATGATGACGAGTCCGGTCTCCTTGAACAGGGTGGCGGCCAGATAGAGCCCGAAGAGGGCCGCCCCGTGGCTGGCGTGGAACCGGTCGTCCCGGCGGAACCTGAGGTAGAGGATCACCACCAGGGCCGCCAGCAGCCCGACCATCAGCTCCGACTGGTTCACCGCGATGGCCACGGCCTCGACATGGACCGGATGGATCATGAAGAACGCGGCGGCGAGCCAGGCCGCGGCCGGCGGCATCAGCAGACCGGCCAGGTGGAACAGGGCGAGCCCCGCGGCCAGGTACATCGCGATGCTGACCGTCCGGAAAAACCAGGGCTTCCCGCCCGACAGCTGCCATTGCACGGCGAATCCGGTGGTCGCGAGCGGGCGGTAGAGCGCCGGGGCGAACGGCTTGGGCCAGTAGGACTCGGTGAAGAAGGTCCAGGGCTTCGCCAGTGTATGGACGATCCCGTTCCGCTCGATCACGGGCATGTCGTCCTGGGCGAAGCGGTTGCCGAGGTTGGTGACCGACGACGCCAGGCAGAGCGCGATCAGGGATCCTTTGGCCAGCCAGGCTCGAGACATCAGCTCCCCGAGGGAAGGAGGGGGGTTCGGGCGCACCGCCCTGCAGCGCGCGTGCCACCCCCTGCAGGGTGGCGGTCAGCGGCGGTGTGGCACACCCTTGACCGGAAGGGCCGGAGGGGCCACCGGGTTGCAAAGTCCAAGGAGCCGGGGTCTGTTTTAGCCTGTTTCGGTGCTACAACGGTCTGTGTAACGCGTGAAATCGTAACATGTTACGATGCGAGGGTACAGGTGGCACCAACGTTGCTCTTGAGCTTGGTGGACGAGCGAAGCAGCTAGTTCCGGCGACCACCAACAACCGTATCACCCACTCGGAGGCAGGCACATGTTCAATCGTAAGGGCTTCACCCTCATCGAGCTGCTGATCGTAGTCGTGATCATCGGCATCCTCGCGGCGATCGCGATTCCGAAGTTCGCGGCCACGAAAGACAAGGCCAAGCTGGCTTCGGTCAAGACCGACGTCCGCAACCTGATGACCGCCCAGGAGGCGTACTTCAGCGACTTCGCGACCTACGGTTCGTACGCGAACCTGCAGGCCGCGAGCAACTTCTCGCTGTCGTCCGGCAACACCGCGTCCGTCGCGCCGGCTGCCAGCGGTTACACCACGACGATCACCAACAGCACCATCACCTCGACCATCGATCAGTGCGCCGTGCAGGTTGGCGCGGGCGCGGCGTCGACGATCGACGGTGTGATCGTCTGCTCGTAAGCTGGAGATGCGCGCGGGGGGCGGAGGCTTCGACGCAGGTCCCGCCCCCCACGTGTATCCACTCGACTCGACACTGATCACCGTTGCCCGAGGATTGGCGAATCATGTGGCGGAAAGATAGGGCCGGCTTCACCCTGATCGAATTGCTGATCGTCGTGGTGATCATCGGCATCCTGGCCGCGATCGCGATCCCCAAGTTCGCGGCGACGAAAGACAAGGCGAAGCTGGCCTCGGTCCGTTCCGATCTCCGGAACATCATGACCGCGCAGGAAGCGTATTGGGCCGACTTCACGACCTTCGCCTCCTTGGCGCAGCTGCAGGCGGCGACCAACTTCACCCTCTCCAGCGGCAACGCCGGAGGGATCGCCCCCTCGGCCACCGGCTACTCGGCGACCATCACCAACGGCACGATTACCTCGACGATCGACCAGTGTCAGGTCGCAGTCGGCGGCGGCGTGGCCAGCACCCTCGACGGCGTCATCGTCTGCTCGTGATGCGGATCCTCGTTCTCGACGCCGACGACTCTCTGCGCCACTCGCTCGCCCCTCACCTCGAGGAGGCGGGCTACGAGGTCGTCGCGAGACGCGATCCGGAGGCGGCGCTCCTCGAAGCGCAGGCCTGCGGCATCAGGACCATCATCGCCGACCTGGCTCTGGCCAAGGACGGCGGTCTCGGTTTCCTGCGCCGGTATCGGTCCGGCGGCGGAACCGGCATCGTCCTGGTGACCGGCGGGCCCAACGAGGCGATGAGCGCGGCCGCGGCCCTCCGCGAGGGCGCGGATGGCTACCTCCGCAAGCCGGCCCTCGCCGAAGAGGTCCTGATGGCCCTCCGGCAGGCCGACGACCGGGAGCGGCTCCGCCACGAAGTCGCGATGCTCCGCGCCACGATCGGCTCCGGCGGGCTCGAGCCCATGGTGGTGGCCGAAGATCCCCGGATGCGCTCCCTGCTCGAGGTCGCGGCCCGCGCCGCGGCCAGCGACCAGTCGGTGCTGATCACGGGCGAGCGGGGCACCGGCAAGGCGCTCCTGGCGCGCGCGATGCACCGGTTCAGCCGTCGGGGCGACGGCGCGTTCGTCTCGATCGACTGCACCGCCACCCCCGATTTCTTCGGGATCGGGGGCGACGGCGCGAACCTCGCCCCCACCGACCCGCAAAGCGTCTGGCGCTCCGCCAATCGGGGCACGCTGCTGCTCGACGAGGTGGAGGCGCTCTCCGGAGAGTCCCAGGAGTACCTGGTCGCGCGGCTGCTCTCGCCGAACGGCAAGCAGACCGCCAGCGTGATCGACAACGACGTGCGGCTGATGTCCACCGCCGGCTTCGCCCTCGATCGGCTGGTCGGCGAAGGCCGGCTCCGCCGGGAGCTGGCGGATCGGCTCTCGGCCACCACCATCGAGCTGCCTCCGCTCCGGGAGCGCCGCGACGACGTGGCCGCGCTGGTGACCCATTTCCTCCAGCAGGTCGCCGCCAAGACCGCCCGGCCGATCAGCATCAGCCCGCAGGCGATGGCCGCGCTGCAGGCCTACTCCTGGCCCGGCAACGTCCGCGAGCTCCGCCAGGTGGTGGAGCGGGCCGCCGTGCTGAGCCAGACCGGCAAGCTCGATCGCTCCGACTTCCCCGTACTGGTGACGGCCGGGAAGGCCGCCGCCAACGGCGGCGTCGCGAGCGAGTTCGCCCTCAAGCCCCAGGTCGAGGCGTTCGAGCGCGAGATCATTCTCCGGGCGCTGGCCGCGAGCGGGGGCACCCGTCGCGAGGCGGCTCGGCTGCTTCGGATCAGCTTGCGGACGCTCTTCTACAAACTGCGCCGCTACGGCTTGGCCTGAGCCGGCCCGCGCTCCTACCGCCTGGCCGCCGCCTCGGCCGCGGTCAGGATTCGCCGTCTGGCTTCCGCGTCGAGGGGCCGACCGCCAACCCAGACCGTCACGACTCGGCGGAGATTCCGAAGGCTCTCGAGGGGATTGGCCTCCAGGAGCACCAGGTCGGCGACCTTGCCCGGCCCGATCGACCCGAGGCTGTCGGTCGCGGCGAGGTAACGCGCCGGCTCGACGGTGGCCGCCCGGATCGCCTCGGCTGGGCTGAGCCCGGCCGCGACCAGCTCGTCGAGCTCTTCGAGCAAGCTGACCCCCGGGAAGGTACCCGGCGTGGGTGCGTCGCTCCCGGCGAGGATCGGAACCCCGGCGCGGGCCAGCTCGCCGACGAGGGCCCGCCGCTTTCGCGCCAGGAGACCGGCCGCGGCTTGCGCCTCCTCGCTCAGGGGAGGGAGCCGCATCACCACGGTCTGGAGCTGACG
>JBFXAS010000129.1:0-14208 GCA_050184075.1 Gemmatimonadales bacterium | reverse complement strand
GTGAACCAGCCCCAGCTCGTCCGCCCAGGTGCCGAGCACTGACCTGCCGTCGATCGACTCGACGTCGAGGCCCGCCGGGGTCTCGACCTCGGTGAGCCATCGCCCGCGGGAGTCGAAGACGGACCAGTGTCCGGGTTGGTCGGTCGCGAACTCGGGGTGGTAGCGGCGGACCCAGACCAATCCGTCTGCCGCCACCAGCAGCCGGTCCAGCGGCGGCATCCGCTCAGGTCGGGGCGCCATCCGGTAGTAATCGCGAAGTCGCGCCCGCCGCACGGTCTGGCCTTCGGGCACCCGCGCGGCGGCCCACTCGATGAACGCCTCGACGTCGGCCTCCCTGACGATCCGAGGTTCGAAGGGCCTACGAACGCGGCGCTCCAGCCGGCCGTCGGGCGCGTAGACGTCGAAGCCGAAGGAGTCGTTGGTCGCGACTAGGATGCTCGTGCCGGCCGCGGCGAACGCCGCCATTCGCGCGAAGAGCACCCGGCTGGTCGCGTATCCGTCCGGTCCCTGGGTGACGACCGTCTCGTGGTCGGGGAAGGTGCCGACCTGTCTGACCGCGTCGCCCGTGATCGAGGCGACGAGGAGGGTGACGGGGAAGCGGGTGAAGCCTTCGACGCCGGGCAGCGCCTCGGGGTATCCTCGAAGCAGCAGCCGTCCACCCGACAGGCCCGCGATCGGGACCGGGCTCAGGGCGCCGTCGGAGGGCAGCGGCGTGCCGCCGAGGTAACGTGCCGCGGTGTCGAAGAGCGAGAGCCGGCGGAGCGCCAGGTCGAAGATCGCGACGGTGTCGACGAAGCCGCGGACGAGCTCCAGCTGCCGGAACTCGCCGGGGCCGCCGCCCTGGCGACCGACGGTGCGGATCCAGCGGCCGTCCGGGTGGAACCAGCGGAGCTCCCGGCTCGGCCCGTCGACGATCACCAGTCGCCCGTCGGAGAGGCGCTGGACAGCGATCCGCGCGAACTCCCGGCGGGGGTCGCCTTCCCCGCCCAGGTCGATCGTTGGGGTCGGGTCGATTCGGAAGAGCGGGCGATCCCGGTGGACCGGCTGGGTGCTCTCGGCCAGGATGATGCCCGCGCTGTCACGGGTCGCCTGTCCGGGAGGGGGCCCCGTGCCACAGGCCGCGAGGGCGGTCGAAACGGCCAGCCAGGCCGGGGCCGAGTCGAGGCGGCGGCGCATGAGACCAGTATACCGCCCGGGGCGACGACGGGCGCGGTCCTTTGGGGCGCTCGCGGGGCGGCGGTAAGTTGGACGCATCGGTCACAACGTCATTCGCACACTGGGGAGATTCGTCGTGAGGCAACTCGCAAGCTACGCGCAAGGCCAGTGGGTCACCGGCACCGGGAAGACCACCACGCTCCATCACGCCGTGACCGGCGAGCCCGTCGCCGCCGCCTCGAGTCAGGGTCTCGACTTCAAGGGGATGCTCGAATACGGCGCCCGGGTGGGCGGACCGGCGATGCGGAAGCTCACCTTCCACGAGCGGGCCCGCGCGCTCAAGGCGATGGCCCAGTACCTGATGGAGCGGAAAGACGAGCTCTACGCGCTGTCCGCCGCGACCGGCGCCACCAAGAGCGACTCCTGGGTCGACATCGAGGGCGGGATCGGGACCTTCTTCGTCTACTCCAGCAAAGGCCGGCGCGAGCTGCCCAACGAGCCTTTCTACGTCGACGGTCCGATGGAAGCGCTCTCCAAGGGCGGGACCTTTGTGGGCCGGCACCTCTGCGTGCCGCTCGAGGGCGTGGCGGTCCACATCAACGCCTACAACTTCCCCTGCTGGGGCATGCTGGAGAAGCTCGCCCCCACCTTCCTGGCCGGGATGCCCGCGATCGTCAAGCCGGCCACCGCCACCAGCTTCCTCACCGAGTTGATGGTGCGGATGATGATCGAGTCGAAGATCCTGCCCGAGGGCGCGCTCCAGCTGATCGTCGGGAGCGTGGGCGATCTCTTCGAGCACTTCAGCTGCCAGGACGTGGTCACCTTCACCGGCTCCGCCTCGACCGGTCGGAAGCTCAAGGCGCATCCCCGGGTGATCGCCGAGTCGGTGCGATTCAACATGGAGGCGGACTCGCTCAACTTCTGCATGCTGGGGCCCGACGCGGCTCCCGGCACCGAGGAGTTCGATCTCTTCGTCAAGGAGGTCGCGCGGGAGATGACGCTCAAGGCGGGCCAGCGCTGCACCGCGATCCGCCGGGCGATCGTCCCCGAGGCGATGGTCGAGGACGTGGTGAAGGCGCTCGGCAAGCGGCTCTCGGGCGCCACGTTGGGCGACCCCGCGGTGGAAGGGGTCCGCATGGGCCCGCTCGCGAGTCGCGACCAGGTGGCGGAAGTGCGGCGGAACGTCGACGGGATCAAGGCGGCCGCCGCGGTCGCCTACGGCGACTACGACGACTTCAGCGTGACCGGCGCCGACAAGGAGAAGGGGGCCTTCTTCCCAGCGATGCTGCTGCACTGTGCCGATCCGTTCAGCCACAGCGCGGTGCACGACATCGAAGCCTTCGGGCCGGTGAGCACGGTGATGGGCTATCGCTCGCTGGAGGACGCGATCGAGCTCGCCAAGAAGGGGAAGGGCAGCCTCTGCGGCTCGGTCTTTACGGGTGACGACGAGGTCGCCCGGGACGTGGTGCTCGGCACCGCCGCCTTCCACGGCCGGATCATGTGCATCAACCGGCGCTCGGCCAAGGAGTCGACCGGGCACGGCTCGCCGATGCCGCACCTGGTGCATGGAGGGCCCGGTCGCGCGGGTGGCGGCGAGGAGATGGGCGGCATCCGGAGCGTGCTCCACTACATGCAGCGGACCGCGATGCAGGGTCATCCGGAGACGCTGACCCGGACGATGCGGGTCTGGATGAAGGGCGCGGACACCCGGACCCACGTGGCCCATCCCTTCACCAAGTACTTCGAGGAGATCGAGGTCGGCGACACCCTGTTCACCCACCGCCGGACCGTGACCGAGGCCGACGTGGTGCTCTTCGCCGGTCTCTCGGGCGACTACTTCTACGCCCACACGGACGAGATCGCGGCCAAGGACTCGCTCTTCGAGCGGCGGGTGGCCCATGGGTACTTCGTGCTCTCGGCGGCGGCCGGTCTGTTCGTGCATCCCGCCAAGGGACCGGTGCTCGCCAACTACGGGCTCGAGGGTCTCCGCTTCGTGAATCCGGTCTACCCGGGCGACACGATCTCGGTCCGTTTCACCTGCAAGCAGAAGACCGCCAAGGATCCACGCCCCGACACGCCGCCGCAGGGCGTGGTCGAGTGGGACGTGGAGGTGACCAACCAGAACGACGAGGTCTGCGCGATCTACTCGATCCTGACCCTGGTGGCCATGCGGCCGACCGGGGCGGAGACCTAACGACGGCGGCGCGGAATTGACTTCCGCGCCCCCCGGATCGATGGTTCGCCTCATGCGAAGGCTCTTCCTCTCGGCGCTCCTGGCGGCCGGGGTCGCACCCGCGGCTCAGGCTCAGCAGCTCGACCCCAAGGAGCGCCGGCTGCTCGCGGCCGTCGACGCCGGCACCGGCCAGGCGATCTCGCTCCTGGAGCAGCTGGTCGAGCTCAACAGCGGGACCCTCAACTTCGAGGGCGTGCGCGCCGTCGGCGAGCTGCTCGGCACCGGGTTCCGTGATCTGGGCTTCATGACCCGGTGGGTGAGCGGCGACGCGTGGGGCCGGGCGGGGCACCTGATCGCGGAGTGGCACGGTGACGGCCGGGGGCCCCGGATCCTGCTGATCGGCCACCTCGACACGGTTTTCGAGAAGGACTCGCCCTTCCAGGCGTTCCAGCGGATCGCGGGCGACTCGGCGCGCGGTCCCGGCATCACGGACATGAAGGGCGGCGACGTGGTGATGCTGCTCGCGCTCCGGGCGCTCAAGGACGCGGGCCTGCTCGACCAGCTCCAGATCACGGCGGTCTTCACCGGCGACGAAGAGGACAGCGGCGACCCGATCGCGCTGGCGCGGCGCGACCTGATCGCGGCGGCGGACTGGGCCGACGTGGCGATCGGGTTCGAGAACGGCCCGCCGGAGCCGCACGTCGCGGTGGTGGCGCGGCGGGGGGCGACCAGCTGGGTGCTCCGGACCACGGGACAGGCGTCGCACTCGTCACAGCTCTTCAAGCCGAGCGTCGGAAGCGGCGCGATCTACGAGCTGGCCCGGGTGTTGACGGCCTTTCACGACTCGCTCTCGGCCGAGCCTTATCTGACCTTCAACCCCGGCGTGGTGCTCGGCGGGACCAGCGTCACGTTCGATTCGGTGCAGAATCGCGGGACGGCGTTCGGGAAGACCAACGTCGTGGCCGAGGGCGCGGTCGCGGCCGGCGACCTCCGGGCCCTCACGCCCGAGCAGCTGGCCAACGCCAAGGCCACGATGGAGCGTCTGGTGGCGCGGCACTATCCCCGAACCGGCGCCAGGATCCGCTTCGAGGATTCGTATCCGCCCTTCGCCCCGACCGACGGCAACCGCCGCCTGCTCGCGATGCTGGATCAGGCCAGCCGGGACGCGGGTCTCCCGCCCGTGGCGGCCGTGGATCCCTCCCGCGCCGGGGCGGCCGACATCTCGTTCGTCGCCGGTCGGGTTGAGATGGCGCTCGACGGCCTGGGCCTCAAGGGCCCCGGCGACCACACCGTCAACGAGACGGCCGACCTCAAGATGCTGGCCGTCCAGGCCAAGCGCGCCGCGTTGCTCCTGGCCAGACTGGGCGCCCGGCCGGCTCCCTGATTCGAAGGGGCGGGAGCGCTGGCCGGCGGGCGCCGGGTCCACCATACTACCGGAGCCAACGTCCTGACCACCCGCAGATTCGCAGGAGCCCCATGAGAGCCAGCCTGCTGCTGCTCCTGGCCACCGTCCTTTCGGCACCCGGCCTCGACGCGCAGACCAAGCCCCGCCCGGGCAAGCCCGATCCCAGGCTGGACCGCCTGAAGCGGGCCGCGGCCCAGGACATCGATGGCCGGGCCGGGTTCACCGCGCAAGTCGTCGATCAGATCTTCAGCTTCGGGGAGCTGGGCTTTCAGGAGTTCGAGACCTCGAAGTACCTGGTCGGGCTGCTCCGGCGGGAGGGCTTCACGGTCGAGGAAGGCTTCTCGGGAATCCCGACCGCCTGGGTGGCGCGCTGGGGCTCGGGCAAGCCGGTGATCGCGATCGGGAGTGACATCGACGGGATCCCGCAGGCCTCGCAGGTGCCCGGTCTCGCCTGCCGGAAGCCGATGGTGGCCGGCGCGCCGGGGCACGGCGAGGGGCACAACTCGGGGCAGGCGGTCAATCTCACGGCCGCCCTCGCGATCAAGCAGCTGATGGAGCAGGAGAAGCTCTCGGGAACCCTCCTGCTCTGGCCCGGCGTGGCCGAGGAGCAGGTGGCCACCAAGGGCTTCTTCGCCCGCGACGGGATGTTCAAGGACGTCGACGCCAGCTTCTTCACCCACGTCTGGGACAAGTTCGGGACCTTCTGGGGTCAGCCCGACGAGTACAGCGGTCTGGTGTCGGTGCTCTACTCCTTCGAGGGGAAGAGCGCGCACGGCGCCGGGGCGCCCTGGCGCGGACGGAGCGCGCTCGACGCCGTGGAGCTGATGGATCTCGGCTGGAACTTCCGGCGCGAGCATCTCCGGCCGGAGCACCGCTCCCACTCGGTGATTCCGAACGGCGGCGACCAGCCCAACGTCGTGCCCGCCAACGCTTCGGTCTGGTACTTCTTCCGCGAGCTCGAGGCGCCGCGGATCCGGGAGCTCTGGGCCCTCGGCGACTCGATGGCGCAGGGCGCGGCGCTGATGACCGGCACCACCCTGGCGAGCACCCGGGTGCTCGGCTCGGCCTGGCCGCCCCACTTCAACCGACCCCTCGCCGAGGCCCTCGGCGCCAACATCGCGGCGGTCGGGATGCCCGAGTGGTCGGACGACGACGTCCGCTTCGCCAAGGCGCTCCAGAAGGAGATGGGCGTCGACGAGAAGGGGCTCGACACGCTGACGGCCGGCGTGCTGCCGCCTCCCGACGAAGACGCCCGCAAAGGCGGCGGCTCCGACGACATCGGCGATGTCTCCTGGGCGGTGCCGACGGCGCAGCTGGTCTTCCCGTCGAACATTCCGGGCACGCCGGGCCACAACTGGGCGGACGCAGTCGCGATGGCGACGCCGCTCGCGCACAAGGGCGCGACGGCGGGCGCCAAGGCGCTCGCCTACACCCTGCTCGACGTCCTGCTCACCCCGAAGCTGGTCGAGGACGCGTGGGACTATTACCGGACGGTCCAGACCAAAGAGATCAAGTATCAGCCCTTCGTGCGGCCGGAGGACAAGCCGGCGATCGAGCTCAACGCGGGGATTCTGGCGCGCTATCGCGAGCAGATGCGACCCTTCTACTACGACCCGACCCGGTACGGGAGCTACTTGGAGCAGCTCGGCGTCGCCTATCCCTCGGTGCGGGCGGCGGACGGCAGCTGCGGTCAGGGGGCCACGCCATGAAGTCGATCCACGTCCTGTTTGCCGTCGCGACGCTGACCGCCATCACGGCGCCGCCCTCGGCCGCGCAGCGAAACCGCGCGCCGCGACCCGATCCCCGGCTCGAGCGGCTCAAGACCGCGGCGCTCGCCGAGATCGAATCGCGCGCGAAGTTCACCCAGGAGGTGGTGGACCAGATCTTCAGCTTCGGGGAGCTGGGCTTCCAGGAGTTCGAGACCTCGAAGTACCTGGTCGAGCTGCTCCGCCGCGAGGGCTTCACGGTCCAGGAGGGGTACGCGGGGATCCCCACTGCCTGGGTGGCCACCTGGGGCTCGGGCAAGCCGGTGATCGCGCTTGGCTCGGACATCGACGGGATCCCGCAGGCCTCGCAGATGCCGGGGATGGCCTGCCGCAAGCCGATCGTCGAGGGCGGGCCGGGGCACGGCGAGGGGCACAACGCGGGGCAGGCCGTCAACCTCACGGCCGCGCTCGCGGTGAAGAAGCTGATGGAGGAGCAGGGCCTCCCGGGCACGCTCAAGCTCTGGCCCGGCGTGGCCGAGGAGCAGATCGGGACCAAGGCGTACTTCGTGCGCGAGGGGCTCTTCAAGGACGTCGACGTCAATCTCTTCAGCCACGTGAGCAGCCGCTTCGGCACCGCGTACGGCCAGCCCGATGGCTCGGGTCTGGTGTCGGTGGAATACACCTTCCGCGGGGTCTCGGCGCACGGCGCCGGCGCGCCCTGGCGCGGACGGAGCGCGCTCGACGCGGTCGAGCTGATGAACGCGGGCTGGAACGTGCGGCGCGAGCACCTCGGGCTCCAGCATCGCTCGCATTACGTGATCACCAACGGCGGCGACCAGCCTAACGTGGTGCCGCAGGTGGCCTCGGTCTGGTACTTCTTCCGCGAGCTCACCTATCCGCGGATCAAAGCCCTCTGGGCGATCGGCGACTCGATCGCGCGCGGCGCGACGATGATGACCGGCACGACGCTCGAGTCCAGCCGGGTCCTGGGCTCCGCCTGGCCCCAGCACCACAACAAGCCGGTGGCCGAGGCGCTGTCGAAGAACATCGTCCGGGTGGGGATGCCGCACTGGAGCGACGACGACCAGCGCTTCGCCCGCGCGCTGCAGGAGGAGATGAAGGTGAAGGTCCAGGGCCTCGACACGCTGGCGGACACCCTGCGGGCGCCGCCCACGCTCGAGGAGATGCGCGGCGGCGGCTCCGACGACATCGGCGACGTGAGCTGGAACGTGCCCTCCGTGACGCTCCGCTTCCCCTCCAATGTGCCGGGGCTGCCGGGTCACAACTGGACCGACGCGATCGCGATGGCGACCCCGGTGGCGCACAAGGGCGCGACCGCCGGTGCCAAGGCGCTGGCGCTCACCATGCTCGACCTGCTGCTCACCCCGGCGCTGATCGACAGCGCCTGGTCCTACTTCCGCGAGGTGCAGACCAAGGACCAGCAGTACGAGCCGCTGATCCGTCCCGACGATCGTCCGGCGGTGCACCTGAACCGCGGGATCCTCGAGCGGTACCGGCCCGCGATGCGGGAGTTCTACTACGACCCCAGCCGCTACTCGACCTACCTCGAGCAGCTCGGCGTGACGTACCCCACGGTCCGCGCCGCGGACGGGAGCTGCGGCTCGGCCGCCACGCCCTGATCCGCCCGTCGTGACCTCGCCCGGCGCCCCCGACGATCGGTGGCTTTCGCGCACCGTCGTCCGGGGGGTCGCCTGGACGGCGCTGGTCAAGTGGACCGGCCAGATCGCGAGCTGGGGCGCGGTCGTGGTGCTCGCCCGCGTCCTCACCAAGGCGGACTACGGCCTGGTCGGGATGGCGAGTCTCTATCTCGGGCTGATTCGGATCCTCACCGAGGGCGGGCTCGGCACCAGCATCGTGGCCCTGCGCCAGCTCGGGCGCGAGGAAATCGCCCAGTTCAACAGCGTGGCCCTGCTGCTCGGTCTCGCCGGCGCGGCACTCACGGTCGCGGCGGCGGTGCCGGCGGGCTGGTTCTTCCGGGCGCCGAACCTGCCCCCGGTGATGGCCCTGCTCAGCGTGACGGCCCTGGTCTCTTCGCTCCGGCTGGTGCCGGGCGCCGTGCTGCAGCGGGACCTGCGCTTCCGGGCGCTGGCGCTGATCGACGGCGTCCAGGGCATCGTCACCACGGCCGGCACCGTCGGCTTCGCGCTGCTCGGATGGGGATACTGGTCGCTGGTGGCCGGAGGGTTGGCCGGCAACGCGCTCGGGGTGCTGGTCACCCTGGCCTTCGCGCCCCAGCCGTTCGCCTGGCCGCGGGCCAGCGCCATCGGCCGCTACTACTCGTTCACGCGTGACGTGCTGGTGGGGCGGATCGCGTGGTACACCTACACGAACGCGGACTTCCTGGTGGCCGGGCGGATGCTGGGCGCGGCCGCCCTCGGCGTCTACACGTTCGCCTGGAGCATCGCCAGCGTGCCGGTCGAGAAGGTGACCGGACTGGTCCAGCGGGTGTCGTCGGCCGTCTTCGCGCGGCTGGCCACCGATCGGGCCGGGATGTCCCGGATGCTGCTCCGGCTCACCGAGGGGCTTCTGGTGATCACGCTGCCCGCGAGCCTCGGCATGGCCGCCGTCGCGGACGACTTCGTCCGGCTCTACCTCGGCCCCGGATGGGACGAGGTCATCCTTCCGCTCCGGATCCTCTGCGGCTACGCGGCCTTCCGCGCGGTGGTGACGCTGCTGCCGCAGGCGCTCACCATGCTCGGCGACACCCGTTTCCTGATGTTCAACGCGATCGGAAGGGCGATCGCGCTCCCGATCGGCTTCGTGATCGGCAGCCGTTGGGGTCCGGCGGGCATCGCGCTCGGATGGGTGTTGGTCTACCCACCGTTCATCTTCCAGGTCTACGTGCGCTTGTTCCGGCGGCTCGGCCTCACGCTTGGCGAGTATCTCGCGCCGTTGCTCCCGACCTTGCGGGGCTCGGCGGTGATGCTCGCCGCGGTGCTCGTGCTGCGTGCGGCTCTCGACGAGGCCGGTCCCGGCCTCCGCCTGGCGCTCTCGGTGGCGACCGGCGGGTTGGTCTACTTCCTCGCCGGCATCCTCCCGCAGCGGGAGCGGCTGCTCAAGCTGCGCGCGTTGCTCCGGCGAACGGACCCGGCCCCGGCTCAGACGCCGGCGGTGGAGCCGGCATGACCCGCTCAGAGATCCGGCGGCGCTCCGGTGGCGCCGAGCCGGCCCGCTCAGAGATCCGGCGGTGCTCCAGTGGCGCCGAGCCGACCCGCTCAGAGATCCGGTGGCGCTCCGGTGGCGCCGAGCCGATCGCGGAGATGCGCCGCGAGTCGGATCGCGAGGGCGACGATCGTGAGCGTCGGGTTGGCGACGCCCGCGGAGGGAAAGAGCGAGGCGCCGGTGGCGAAGAGGTTGTCGGTGCCATGCACCCGGCCGTCCGGATCGGCGACCGCGAGCCGCGGGTCTCGATGGAAGCGGGTGGTGCCGGCGTGATGGTGGGCGTTCGGGTCGAGGGGGCAGGGCGCGAGGTCGACGCCGAAGGCGCCGCTCTCGCCGAGCGCGTCCATCACCATCCGCCGGATCCGGCGGAGCGACTCCCTTTCGTCGGGCCCCCAGAGCCACTCGAGCACCGGCCGCGGCACCCCGAAGCGGTCTCGCCGCTCGCCGAGCCGAAGCCGGTTCTCGGCGCGGGGCCGCTGCTCGAGATGGAGGATCCCCACCAGCAGGTCGGGCGGCGGCCCGCGGAACAGACGGCCGATTCCGGCGCGGCGCCCGCGGACGGGCCCGAGCATGAGAGAGGCGTTAGGCAGGTCCTCGGCGGCCAGCCAGTCGGCTGCGGGCCGCAGGCGACCCTGCACGATCGTGCCGTCGACCGCGCGATGCCGGCGGTAGAAGGCGAGGGCGCGCGCCGCCCCGGGATCGCGGGGACGGAGCCGGATCGAGCGATCGCGAGGGTGCTCCATGAAGCCCCGACCGAGCCAGCCCGAGCGGTTGCCGGGCGCGTCGCCCGGCGCGCCGGCGGCGGCCAACAGCAGCCTGGCGTTCTCGATCGCGCCGGCGGCCAGCACCACCGCGCCGGCCTCGACGGAGAAGGGCGTGCCGGCCCAGTCGAAGCCGCGCACCCGGGTCACCCTCCGACCGCCCGGCTCGATCTCCAGGGCGCAGACGGTCCGCTCCAGCGCGAGCGTGACGTTGTTCGGCTCGGAGAGGAGCGCCGGAATGGCTTCTCGGAACTGGGTCGCCGGCCCGAGTTGATAGACGGCGCTCTCGAGCGGATGCCCGGCCAAGACGAGCGGCCGGGTCGTCGGAGTCGCCCAGGCGCCCGCCTCGTAGCTCGGGGGGCCGAGGCCGCAGAGCCGCTGGGCGCGTTGGTAGTGGCCGAGCAGCTCGTCGTAGTCGAGCGGCCACGCTTCGGCCTCGCGGCCGGGACGACCGAGGTCGATCGGCTCGAGTGGGAGGTACTTGGCGCCGATCGCCCCGCCGACCGCGGTGTTCCAGAGCTTGGCGGAGCCGCCCAGATGGCGCCCGCGGGTGGCGACCAGCCCGGCGTAGCGACCGCCCTTCACCTCACCCTCGTTGAGCGATTGGTGCGGCCCCCCTCCGTCGGCGGGCCCGCTCTCCAGCAGCAGCACCGTGAGGCTGGTGCCGACCAGCTCGCGCGCGACCGTGAGCCCGGCCGGACCGGCGCCGACGACGCAGACGTCGACTCGATCGGGAAGCGTCAAGAGCGGCCTTTCGATCCTGCCCGGCGGCGACGCGTCAAGGAAGCCTCGTGACGGATGCGAGAGCGATCTCCGTAATATTGCCCACTCGGGCGCTGGCCGAGCGGGGGGAGGCTCTCTTCCGGGCGATCGAGAGCGTCCTGAGCCAGCGGGGTGTCCGGGGGGTCCCCGTGGTGGTGATCAACGGAGGCGACGCCGACCCGGCGCTCTGCCGCCGACTCGACGGCGACCCGCGTTGCCGGGTCTTCCACCTGGAGCGGCCCGACCTCCCGGCCGCGATTCGCGAGGGCCGACGTCAGGTCGACACACCCTGGTTCGCGTCGCTCGACGACGACGACGAGTACCTGCCCGACGGACTCGCTCGCCGGCTCGAGGCGCTGGAGGCCGATCCCACCCTCGACCTGGTGGTCTCCAACGGGATCCGTCGGAGCGCCGCCGGCGACCGGCTGCAGGTGAGCGACCCCGAACGGGTCCGCCGCGACCCCCTTCGCGCGCTGCTCGACGGGCACTGGCTGATGCCCGGATCGTACCTGGCTCGGTCGGAGCGGGTGGGGGTGGAGCTCTTCGACGGGATGCCCCCGTATCTCGAGAATACCTATCTCGCCCTGCGATTCGGGCTTGGCTACCGCTTCGGGTTCCTGAACGAGCCGACGATGATCCGGCACCTCGATACGCCCAACTCGGTCTCCAAGTCGGAGGCGTACTTGCACGGACAGCTCGATGCGCTCCGCCGGCTGCTCGAGTTGCCGCTGCCGGCCGACGTGCGCGCCGGCTTCCGCCTCCGGGTCGCCCAGGTCTGCCACTCCGCGTCCTCGCGCGCGCTCGCGAATCGCGCGCTGCTCCGCGCCTGGGCCTGGCACCTGCGCTCGCTCGGCGCGCCGGGCGGATGGCGGTATCTGACCTATACCCGGCGCCTGGTGTTTCCGTGGTAGCCGACCCGATGAGCTCGACCCGGCTGCTGGTGCTCGGCGTCGACGCGGCGAGCCCCGAGCTGATCCGCCGCTGGACCGCCGCCGGCCGAATGCCCAACCTGGCGCGGCTGATCGCACGGGGGCGCTTCGGCGAGTGCCGGAGCGTCGACGGCTTCTTCGTCGGCTCCACCTGGCCGTCCCTCTATACCGGAGTGACGCCGGCCCGCCACGGACTCCACTACCTCCGCCAGCTCGAGGTCGGGAGCTACCGGTTCTATCGGCCCGCCGACCGCGGGATGGTGCGCGTCCCGCCGTTCTGGGACGCGCTGTCGGCGGCCGGACGTCGAGTCGCCATCCTCGACGTGCCGCTCGCGCCCATCGCGAGCAGCATCAACGGGCTGCAGCTGGTCGAGTGGGGCGGACACGACGTGGTCTACGGGCTCCATGCCACCCCGCCGGACGCCCTGGCGTTGGCGGAGCGGCAGGGGCCGTACCCGCTCGAGGGCCCCTGCGATCGGGTCGAGCGCTCGCTGGCGGGCTATCGGCGGTTCCTCGACGCGCTGCTCCTCGCCGTCGAGCGGAAGACGGCGCTGACGGTGGAGGTGCTGGAGCGCGGTGGGTGGGACCTGGTGATGCAGGTGTACACCGAGGCCCACTGTGCGGGACATCAGTGCTGGCACCTCCACGACGCCGCCCATCCGGCCCACGATCCCGAGCTGGCCGCCGCCCTCGGCGATCCGCTCGAGCGGGTCTACGGCGCGATCGACCTCGCGATTGGCGAGCTGCTGGCCCGGGTGCCGGACGCCGACGTCATGGTGCTGGCCGGCCACGGCATGGGGCATTGGCACGGCGCTCACTTCCTGCTTCGCGATCTGCTGGTCGGCCTGGGCTTCGCGGCCGCCGAACCCAAGCGGCCGGAGGCGGAGCGTGGCGCCATGGGCGCGGCGGCGGCCCGCGCGTGGCGAACGCTGCCGGAGGGGGTTCGGGTCGCGCTCGGACCCCTTCGCCGGCGCGTCGCGGCTCCCGCGACTCCCGCCCTGCCCACGCTGGGCGTGGACCCGCTGTCCAGCCGCTGTCTCCCGCAGCCCAACGGACTGGCGGTGAGCGGGGTGCGCCTCAACCTCCGGGGCCGCGAGCCGGAAGGTCTGGTGGAGCCAGGCGAGGAGGCGGAGGCGACGCTCGAAGCGCTCGAGCGCGAGCTCGGCCTGGTGATCGACCAGCGCACCGGGCGTCCCGCGTTTCGAGCGATCTGGCGACCAGACGCCCGCTACCGGGGCGACGCGCTCGAGCAGCTGCCCGATCTGCTGCTCGAGTGGAGCGACGAGGTCGCGACCGGGACCACCGCGCTCGCGGATGGTCGCGGCGCCCGGGTGCGGCTTGCCTCGCCCGCGCTCGGGATCGTCGAAGGCGTCAACGACTACGGCCGGACCGGCGAGCATCGCCCCACGGGATGGCTCGCCGCGGCCGGTCCGGGAATCGCCGCGGGGCCGCTCGGTCCCGCCTCGGTGATCGACGTTGCGCCGACCATCGCCCGGCTGCTCGGCGTCGAGCTGGCCGGGGTCGACGGGCACCCGATCGAGACCCTGGTTCCGGTGGGCTGATCGCCACTGATCGACAAGCTCCGATCGGTGCTCCGGCGCCGGCTTCCAGACCGCGGTGATGCGGCTCCCTCCGCTCGTCCGCCCCTCCGTGTGCAGGGGTTCCCGGGTCCGGCATCTCCGAGTCCCACCCGAACGGAGCGGACTCATGTCTCCTCGCATCGCCGGAAGCGTCCTCGTGCTGTTCGTCATCTCGGGCTGCGCGTCCGATCGCCAGGTCGGTCCGGCCAGCGAGGCGTTCGACAAGCTCGCCGCGGCAGACCAGGCGCCTGCGCCGCTCGCCGCGCGCGCGACCGGCGAAGCCGGCGCCCCCATGGAGTTGCCGGCCGAGGCCCAGACCAGGCCGCCCACGGCCTCGATGTTGATCCGGACCGGCCACGCTTCGATCGAGGTCGACTCGCTCGAGCTCGCCGTCGATGCCGTGAGCCGGCTCGCGGTCTCGATGGGCGGCTACCTCACCAACTCGATCGTGATGACCGGCGCCGCCGACCAGCCCCGCGCGACGCTCGAGGTCAGAGTGCCGTCGGACCGCTACGGCGGCGCGATGGGGGGCTTGGCCGCGATCGGCAAGGTCC
>JBFXAS010000128.1:0-14307 GCA_050184075.1 Gemmatimonadales bacterium | reverse complement strand
GACGCGGCGAACCGGGCGAACTCCTGCGCGGTGGCGAGGTCGTAGGCCGCGCTGGCGGAGTCGTCCGCGAGGATCCGGTTGCGGAAGAGCGCGGCGACTCCCTCGCCACTCGCCAGCTGCTCGGACCTCCGGGCCAGCATCCAATCGGAGAGCTCCCGCCCCCGGGCGGAATTCGCGAACGCCTGCTTGGAGCCGTGCTCGATGGTCCGCTGGCCGGCCTCGATCGCCTCCCGCGGCATCACGCTGTCGGGAACGTGACCGACCAGCGGCAGCCCATGACGCTTCGCGGCCGCCGCCGCGGCGAAGTAGGCCACCCGGGGCGTCGCGCCATGCACCTTGATGTGATCCACCCCGGCCCGCGCCAGACTGTCGACCACCGCCACCGCGGTCGCCGAATCCGGGGTCGCCACCGAGGCACCCTCCGCGATGGTTCCCTGCGACGCCTCCACGACGATCTCGGACTCGAGCATCGGGCCGGCGATCAGCACCCGCGGCCCCAGCAGGCGGCGATAGCGGCTCTCCTGGCGGAGATAGCCGACCCGGTCGAGCCGGCCTCCCACGTCACGGATCGTAGTGACGCCATTGGCGAGGAAGAGCGGGAAGCCGTGCTCGTCGTAGCCGAACTGGTGGACGTGCATGTCCCAGAGGCCCGGGATCAGGAACTTGCCGGTCCCGTCGATCCGGGCCACGTCAGGACCGACCTCGAGAGTGCCCGCGGGACCCACCGCCACGATCCGGTCCCCGCTCACGGCCACGGCCATGGCGGGCACGGCACCCCGATCGGTCCCGTCGATCAGGGTGACGTGCTCGATCAGGATTCCCCGGTCGATCGGCCCGTCGTCGCCGCAGGCGGCCAGGAGGGCGACCGCGAGCAGGGCGAGGCCGAGCCTCATCGACTCCGGTCCCAGACGTCGATGGGCTTGTCGTCGGTCTTGAGCGCCTCCGGCGTGATCCAGTAGTAGTCGCCGAACGGACGGGCCACCGGCCAGATCTCGTCGAGCGAGTTGGCGTCGTAGAGCACGCCGGCTTTCATCACGTAGCGGATGTCCACCGTGCTCCGGATGTTGGCGAGCGGATTCGAGTTCAGCACGACCAGGTCACCGAGCTTCCCGACCTCGATCGAGCCCAGGTCCTGCTCCATGCCGAGGAAGCGGGCCCCGTGCATGCTGGCCATCTCGAGCACCTCCATCGGGCTCATCGCGCGGGCCGCCATCCAGGCGTCCCAGTGCGAGGCGATCCCGTGCTCCTGGCCGTGCGAGCCGATCGCCGAGAGACCGCCCGCGTCGATGATGTCCTTGATCACCTGGGCCATCATCCCGAGCGGATAGTCGGTCTCCGGGCGCTGCAGGTGCCGGCGGCTGTGCGGAATCAGCTGCCGCCAGGGCAGCCAGCGCTGCGCCTTCTGGTCCTTCCAGATGTCGCTCTCCTGCCACCAGTACTCTTCGTTCCACGGGCCCGGCCCGCCCACCAGCGGGGTGTGCGAGTTGACCGTGTGGGTCTTGCCCAGGAAGGTGGTGACGTCGGAGTACATCGGGAGCAGCGCCGTGGCGTGCTCGAAGCCGGTGTGCCCGTCCATCGCCATCGAGATCTTGTGCATCAGGTCGATGCTGCCCTCGGAGGTCACCATCATGCCCAGCTGGCGCCCGGCCTCCGCCACCCATTGCCGCTGCTGCCGGGTCGGCTGGAGATACTGCTTCAGGGTGGTCGCGCCCCAGGCCTTGCGCCGGGCGGCCTCGCGGAGCGCCACTTCGAGGCTCGCGATGTCGTTGGTGCCGGGGCCGTCGCCGTCGGTGACGTTCTCGGCGGTGGCGAAGATCCGCGGGCCGATCATCTCGCCCGCCTCGACCATCTCCGCGCTCGAGAAGGTCTCCTGCGACCAGGCGGCCGGATCGAGCGTGGTCGTGACGCCGTAGGCGAGATAGATCGCGGTCTCGAAGTTGTGCCGCGGCGGCATGCCCTGATGCTCCCGGTGGTGATGGGCGTGCATGTCGATCCATCCCGGAATCACCGTCTTTCCGGAGACGCTCACCACCCGGTCCACGCCGCGAGTGCTGCAGCGTCCGACACAGCTGATCCGCCCGTCGGTCACCACCACGGTGCCGTTGGTGACCTGGCCGCCGTTGAGCGGGATGATCCGCCCGCCGGTGAGCGCGATCGACCCGCGCCCCAGCTCGCGCCCAACCTCGAGCCGGACGGTCAGGGTGTCGGTCGAGCTCCCCACCCGGTGGGTGTAGAACTTGTCGGCGCTGACGTAGTCGAGCGTCGAGCCGTCCCGCCAGCGCGGCATGATCCCGCCCTCGGTGGTGAGCCGGGTGGTCGGGAATGCCCCGCCGCTCTTGCTCACCTGCGGCACGACCTCGCCGGTGCGCCGATAGGGAAACGGCGCCACGAACACGTCACCCGCCTGGGAGAACGCCACCCACTTGCCGTCCGGCGAGGGCGTCACGTCGTCGGCATACTCGGCCTTGAGGTGCTCCTGATGGTCGCTCCCGTCCGGGCGCACCGAATGCAGCACGCCCACCACCTTGCCGCCGCCCGCGCCGAGCACGGTGTAGAACACCCGGCCGTCCGGACCGAACGAGGGCCTCGGCACCTGGGAGAACCCGAACGACGGGACTCCGGTGGCTCCGCCGATCTGGGCAATCGCCTGGGCCGTGCCGTTGGCGAGGTCGAGCCGCATCACGTCCAGATAGCCGCTCCGCGAAGCGGTCCGCTGGCGGAGCGTCGCGCCCGAGCCGCGCAGGAAGACCAGTTGGCGCCCGTCCGGGCTGAAGACCGGGCTGTAGTACTCGCCGGCTTCGCGGGTCACCGCAGTCGGTGCCCCGCCACCGGCCGGCACGCGCCACACCTGGCCCTGCCGCTGGTCGTCCCAGGAGACGAACGCGATCGACTGCCCGTCGGGCGACCAGGTCGGACCGTACTCGAGCGGGCCGAAGTCGGCCGGCGTGAGGCGGCGCGGGGTGCCGTTAGGCAGGTCCATCACCCAGTTCCGACCGACCGCATGGAACGCGAGGCGCCGCCCGTCCGGCGAGGCGGAAGCCCAGCGGATGTAGCGCGACCGCACCGGGCCGTCGCTGAGCCGGGTCCGCGCCCACGCCTGCTCCGAGACGATCCGGTGCACCCGCGCCGTGAACGGAATGGTGGCGACCTCGCCGGTGGCCACCGTCACGCGCCTGAGCTTCCCGCCCTGGGTGAGCAGGATGGTCCCGTCCTCGGCCCAGCGATAGAGCGGATAGGTGCCATCGAGCGGAATGCCCTCCTCCGCCATGTCGAGCTCGACCGGGTCCATCAGGAGACGCTCCTCACCCGTGTCGAGGTTGCGGAGCCAGAGCGCGCTGCGGGGCCCGAAGCGGTGTCCCTTCCACGAAAAGGTGCCGTCCGGAATCCGCCGGACGAAAGCGAGCCACTTGCCATCCGGGCTCGGCATCTGGGCGTAGGCGCTCCCGCTGGTGCCGCGGTCCTGTTGCGCCGAAGTGCCCACGGTGATGGCGCGGTCCTGTCCTGTCTCCAAGTCGCGGCG
Source organism: Gemmatimonadales bacterium (assembly GCA_050184075.1). GTDB lineage: Bacteria > Gemmatimonadota > Gemmatimonadetes > Gemmatimonadales > GWC2-71-9 > SHZU01. The sequence goes on along the minus strand of JBFXAS010000128.1, from coordinate 10,787 downwards.
GACCAGCTGCATCGTCCCGCTGAGCAGGCCTTCCTTACCGAACTCGCCGGTGAACCGCCCCGTGTACATCTCGTAGTAGAGGTAGCGCCCGTCGGGCGAGACGACCGGCCGGCTCGGCACCCTGCCCTGGGCGGACGCCACCACCTCGACGCCCTGGCCGCCGTCCTTGTGGAACATCCAGATCGAGCGATTGACCAGCCCCCCGCGCTTCACGGCGAAGAGGTACTCGCCGTCGGCCGACCAGCTGGGCTGCTCGACCCGCGACTTGGGATCGAGGTAGACCGGCCTCGGGTTCCTGCCGTCGGCGTCCATGATCCAGAGGTTGTTCTGGCCCTTGCGGTCGGAGACGAACGCGATCGTCTTCCCGTCGGGCGAGACCCGGGGCTGGAAGTTGATGGCGATCCCGCTCTCCTGGGTCAGCGACTCCGCTTGGCCGCCCGCCGCGGGGACGCGATAGATGTGTCCGAGCAGGTCGAACACGATCCACCGCCCGTCGGGCGTCAGGTCGACCGACATCCAGGTCCCCTCGCTCACCGAAAAGTCGATCTCCCGGGTCTGGCCGCGCGGCTTGGTGACGTCCCAGCCGGTGTCGGCCGGCGCGGCCTGACCGGCGAGGTCGGGCGTGACGAGGGCGGCCGATGCGAGGCCGAACAGGAGCGAGCAGACGAGCGTGGAGCGGCTCGGAAGGAACATCGGGCGAGTCCTCGAAGAGCGTTGGGGGATGGTGGGCAATATAGCCCGCCTGGATACAGTGCCGCGGCGAGCCGTGGAGCCGGTGCCGAGCATCGGCTCGCTCTCCGTCGCCCGCCTCGATAGGGGACCGTCGAGAAACAACCAGGCCGGGGACGAGCCCCGGCCTGGTTGTCGTTTCGCGCTGCGGATGCCCGGCTCAGGCGCCGTTGGTCTCCTTGGTCGGGAGCGGCCAACAGGTGGTCGAGCCGTAGGGCCTGGAGGTGAACGGGTTCACGCTCGACGTGCTGCCGTTCGCGCCCTTCCACGGCAGCTGGTATCGGAGCAGGTCATTCAGGCGATGGCCACCCTCGAACGACAGCTCCGCCCGCCGCTCCTCGATCAGCATGGTCAACGCCTCGGCCTGGTTGGCCGGGTTGAGCGGACCGAGCCCAACCTGGCCCCGCCGAGTGTTGATGATCGTCATCGCCTCGGTCAGGGTGCCCTGCTGAATCAGGGCCTCAGCCAGGATCAGCTGCGCCTCACGATAGCTGGCGAGCCGAATCGGCGAGTCGAGCGCCGGGTACTTGGTGGTGCCCCAATAGACGGTACCGGGGTTGAACGACCCGTGACCGCTGTCGTAGACGCCGAAGCGGGGGTCACTGGTCCCACCGGTTCCGTCGTCGCCCGGCGACGGGGCCCGGCCCGGGGTCCGCAGCGCGTTGGCGACCGTGTAGGCGCCGAGCTGGGTCATCGCGTAGCCGAGCTCGTTCCACCGGCGCGAGTTCTCCGAGCCCCGGTCGCCGAACTTCTCGTAGCCGACCGGCACCAGGCGCGCGGTCGCTTCGGCCTCTGCCCACTTCTTGAGATCCATCTGGGCTCGGGCCAATCCGACGCGGGCCATGTTGAGGATGTCGGTGTTGCCCGCCGTCTGAGCCAGACTGATCGCCTGGGTGAAGTCGGCTTCGGCTCGGGCGAGCGCGGTGCTCGGCGGACCGGCCGCCGCGCCGTCGTACGCCACCTGGCAGAAGGTCTCGCCCATGAAGACGTTGGCGTAGCCGCCGTACGCCCGGACCGTGGCCATCAGGCTGGTCCGATTGGGCACGTCGGCGTCAGTCCACCCCTCCAGCTTGGCAAAGATGTCATCGGCCTGGAACCGAGCCGAGGACAGCGTGAAGTACATCCCGAAGATCCCCTCGCAGGTCCCGATCGCGTAGGAGTCCTCGTCCGGGGCGATGGTCCGCTCACCCCAGTTGGCGAGGGGCACGTTGGAGTTCGCGGTCTCCCACTCGTCCGAGTGCGCCGACGAGCCACCGGAATGGTTGCTGTAGGCGCACTCGAGGTCACTCACCACACTGCGCGCGAGGACGGGCGCCAGGCTCGGGTCGCTGAGTTGCTCGCTGGGAATCCGACCGGGGAACTCGACGTCCAGCAAATTGCTGCAGGCCCCCGCCGCGAAGACCAGCGACAGGCCCAGGGCACCGGCCGTCAGCTGGTTGGTCCGAGCGCGGACTGCCCGCCAAAACGTGTTGGCTCTCATGGTTGGCATTCTCCGTCGTCTCGGGTTAGAAGGTGAACCGGAAGGTGGTCCGGATCCGGGCCAACTGGGGCCAGGACTCCTGGGTATAGCCGAAGTTTCCGGTCACGTCGCCCACCCGATTCGGAACGATCTCGGGATCGATCCAGCGGACTCCGTACGACTCCTTTTGCTCACGCCAGAAGGTCCAGAAGTTCTCGGCCGCGAGGGTGATCGAGCCGCGAGACGCGCCGAACCAGCGCGCGAGGCTGTTCGGGAAATCGTACGTGGCCGACACGGTGCGCAGCTTGGCGAACCCGCCCTTGAACATGCCGACCGCGCCGACGGCGTTGGGATCGCCATCGAAGAACTGGAGACCCAGGTACCCCGACAGGATCTCGTCGGTGCCCTCGAGCACCTGCTTCGAGCTCAGGAAGAACGCGTGAATCGCGGCCACGTCGCCCACCAGGATGTTGCTGCCGCCCAGGTAGTCGACCAGGCCGAGAATCCGGAGGTTCTGCCCGATCCGGAACGTGGCACTGAAGCTGCCGTTCCACGAGGGCGTGGGCCGCCCGGCGAAGAGCCGGGGCGCGCTGGAGCACGGCACCACAGTGCCGTCGCCCTCGCCCAGGTCGGTGCCGCCCTCGCACATCACGTTGGTCCCGACCGGGAGCGGAATCCCGAAGTTGAAGGTCTGGACGTCGGAGCTGACCACCTTCTTGAAGAAGAAGGAGTTGGGCGCAAAGCCCTCGACGTTGAACTGCTGGATGAACGAGCTGCCCACGAACGCCGACGGGGTGCCGCCCATGTCGGTGATCTTGCTGTCGTTCGTGGCGAGCGTGGCCCGGAGGTCCAGGCCGAAGTTCCGCTTGTTGAAGGGCGAGCCGTCGAGCGCGATCTCGATGCCCTTGTTCTGGGTCTCGCCGATGTTCACGAACTGGTTGCCGGGAAAGCCGCGGGACGGCTTGATCGGCAACGAGAGGATCGCGTCTTTGGTCTTCTTGTTGTAGTAGGTGAACTCGAGGCCGATCCGGTTGTCGAAGAACCCGGCGTCGAAGCCCGTCTCGATTTCCTCGCCGACTTCGGGCTTGAGGTCGATGTTGCCCAAATTCTGCGGGGTCACGCCGCCCTGGCCGCCGTTGCCGATCACCGGCTGGTAGGTCTGGATGGCGAAGAAGACGTCCGGCTGGAGGCCGGCGCGCCCCCAGGCGCCGCGGAGCTTGAACTGAGAGAAGAAGCTCGAGTTCGCCATGAACGGCTCATCCGAGAGCACCCAGGAAAAGCTCACCTTCGGGTAGTACACCGCGTCGAAGTTGGCCCCGAAGGCGCTGTTGCCGTCGGCTCGGACCGCGCCAGTCAGGAAGAACCTGTTCTTGAAGGCGACCTGCTCCTGCGCGTAGACCCCGAAGGTCTTGTTCTGGAGATACTGCTCGCCGGCAAGAATCGTGGAGCCCGAGTTGATGTTGCCCGGCCCCGGAATCGCGAAGAACTGGCCGGACCCGTTCACAACGTCGAATTCCTTCGAGTAGTACTGGGCGCCAACCGAGGTGGTCGAGACCAGGTTGCCGACGGTGAAGTCCGCCGAGGCGCCGTAGTCGACCGTGATGAACGTGGAGCGCTGTTGCTGCGCGAAGCGAGCGCCTTCGCTCTGGTCGAAGAAAGGCCGCCGGGCCGTCGCATGCCGCCAGGTCAGATTGGAGGATTTGTTGTTGACAAAGTCCGGGCCGATCGTGAGCCGATGCCGAAGCCAGTTGAAGGGCCGATGGTTGACCTGAACGCTGAAGGTGGTCCGGTCGATAAAGTCGAGGCCCTCGCTCTCGCTGTAGTCCTCCGGCCGATAGAACTGATAGCCGTGTCCCTCGTCGTTCCAGCCGGTGTTGTCCGGATCGCTCGGGTCGGGCTCGCAGCCCGGGAAGTTGCAGGCCCAGAGGATCGAGGTCGTGATCGGCTGGAAGGACGACGCCGAGCTGAGCTTCGACCGGGTCGCGCCGAGGCTCACGTCGACCTTGAACTTGTCGTCGCTGGTCGAGTAGGTGACGTTGGCCCGGCCGTTGAACTTGTTCTGCCAGTTGTACTCGACCGGCCCCTCGTCGCGGTTGGCGTCCGCCGACACGTAGTAGCGGAGCTGCTCCGAGCCCCCGCTCAGGCCGACACCGACCGCGAGCGGCGTGCCGGTCCGGAACGGGGAGGGAAACCCGTTGTCCCGGTTGAATTTCAGGACGTTGAACTCGCGGACCTCCTGGGCGGTCGGCGAGTAATAGTAGTTCGACTCGTAGCGACCCTCCGGATCCATGATCCAGTTGGCGCCGGCGTCGAGGTGGACATCGAACGTCGGGCGCCCGGCCCGGCCCCGCTTGGTGATGATGTTGATCACCCCGTTCGAGGCCTCGGTGCCGTAGATCGTGGCGGCCGAGGGGCCCTTCAGCACCTCGATCGACTCGATGTCTTCGGGATTGAGGTCGTTGATCCGCGACGGCGCCTCCTGAGCCTGGAAAGCGTAGGAGTTGACCGCCGAGGAGTTGTCAACCCGAATCCCGTCGACGTAAACCAGCGGCTCGTTCGAGAGGCTCAAGCTGCCCGAGCCGCGGATCCGGGTGGTGCCGCCGGTCCCGATCGCGCCGCTGGCCCGGATCACCCGGACGCCAGGCACGTTGACCGAGAGCAGATCCTGGATCTTGGCCGGCGGGCCGGCCACCGCGAGCGTCGACGCGACGTCGATGCCACCGACGGCGTTGCCGAGCGAGCGTTTGGTCTGCTCGCCGGCCGTGCCCGTCACGACCAGCTCGTCGAGCTTGACCACCTGCTCGACCAGCTTGATCTCGACGTCGGTCGCGCCGACCGAGGCGGTGACCGTCTGCGCCTGGTAGCCGATCCGGGTCACGAAGATCCGCACGGTGGTGCCGGAGAGGTTGGCCAGCCGGAAGTCGCCGCGGACGCCGGTGCGCGCCGTGGCCGCGCTGCCTTCGACGGCGACCCGGGCGTCGGCCAGGGGGCGGCCGCTCTTCGAGTCGACGACGGTGCCTGATACGGTGCCCGACTGGGCGTTGGCGGCCACCGGCGCGGCGAAGCTCACCAGCGCCAAACCGAGCGCCAGGGAGACCAGGATCCGGCCAGATGCCCGCGCTGCTGCGTGGACCATGAGGAGTCCTCCGCTCAAGGGGGATGAGAAACTGGGACGGGCTACGAGTTTTTGAGTCTGTGTGTATACAATTCTGCTGACAAAATCCGATTCCGCAAGGGGTCGCATCGAACGTGCCGACCCGTCGGTCGGTGCTTCGCCCCTAATCGACAATGCTTTATGAGTCGGTCCCTGGCGCGGGAGCGTCGAAGCGACACACCGCGTCGACCAAGTTCGTGTCAACTCGACACGTGCGCCAGTACCTCCCGGCGTTTCGATTCGGAACCTGCGGCCCCGCTGGACGTCGCCGAGCCGACTCACCCCATGGCCTCACCACACCGAGCGCGCCACCCGCGCCACCAGGTTGAGCTTCCGCTCCTGCAGCTCGAACGGGATGTTGTTGCCCTTTGCCACCGAAGCAAAGCCGCACTGGGTGCTCAGCGTGAGCCGCTCGAGCGGGACGTACTTGGCCGCCTCGTGGATCCTGGCGATCACCTCGTCCGGGGTCTCCTCCCGAGGCCGCTTGGTCGTGATCAGCCCGAGACAGACGATCTTGTCCTCGCCGGTCTTCGCCAGCGGGGAGAAGTCGCCGCTCCGCTCGTCGTCGTACTCGAGCAGGAGCACCCGGGCGTGGGTCCGCCGGAGGATCTCCTCCGCGATCGCGGCGTAGCTCCCCTTCGCCATGTAGCGGTTGGCGTCGTTGCCCCGGCAGACGTGCAGCCCGAAGGTGCAGCGGTCCTCGAAGCCGGCCATGATCGCGTTCATCATCTCGATCCCGTCGTGGACCATGGTCTTGGCCGGGAAGCCCTTGGCCTCGAACCAGGCGGCCTGGTGGGGATCGAGCACCATCCCGAACTCCGGCGCGTCGAACTGGATGTAGCGACAGCCGAGCCGCACCAGCTCGCGGACCTCGTCCCGCAGGATGTCGGTGACGTCCGCCATGTAGGCGGCCGGATTGGGATACGCCGCCTCGCTCAGCCCGGGCACCCAGTAGTAGGCGTACATGGTCGGGCTCGGGATGGTCATCTTGATCGGCTGGCGGGTGCGCGCGCGGAGATAGACGAACTCCTCCGAAGAGAGGTGCCGCTTCCGCTTCATCTTGGAGACCAGACCCACGGTCACCGGGCTGGTCTCCTTCTTCCCTTCCATGGTGAACCAGTCCACCGTGTTGCCCTCGACGGTGTCGAACCCCTCGACCGCCTGGGCCAGCTGGCTGGCGAAGACGTTGCGGCGCATCTCGCCGTCGGCCAGGACGTCGACGCCGGCGAGCTCCTGGATCGCGACGCAGAGGTCGACGGCGCGATCCTCGACCTCGCGCAGGCCGGCGTCGTCGAGCTGGCCCGCGGCGTGGCTCGCCCTGGCGGCGAGCAGGGTGGGTGGACGGAGCATGCTGCCGATCACGTCGGCGCGAAAGACGGGCAAGGACATGACGAGACTCCCGGATGACGGCGGCGGACGGCCCCCCCGGGCCGCGGGGGCCGGGGGGCGGTCGTTAGGCGTCTGGCGCGCCGCGCGGATCCGCTCGGCGGGCGCCGACGGGGCGGCGCGGCGGATCCGGGGCCGCCGTCGTCATCCGCTGGCGCCAGTAGCCCGGGCGCGGGCGGGTCACCGGCCGCTCACCTCGGGGCCGAGCGGGTGAAGACCTCCTCGCCGCCCACGTAGACTCGCTCCACCCAGCTCTTCACGCTGAGCGGCGGGCCGTCCATGATCACCACGTCGGCGTCCTTGCCGACCTCGAGGCTGCCAAGCCGGTCGGCCACGCCGAGGATCTGCGCCGGGATCAGGGTGACCGCCTTCAAGACCGCCTCGTCGGACATCCCGTAGCCCTTGGCGATGGCCGCGTCGATCAGGAGCCACTTCCCGGTGCCCGCCGGCGCCAGCGAGCCGAACGCGCGCGAGAAGGTCGCGATCGCGGTAACCACGCCGGCATCGGTGAGCTTGGCCGGAGTCCGCTCGTCGAGGGGCGGGTAGTCCTGCTTGTCCGGAATCTCCTCGTTGCTGATGTACGGATGGGAGACCGGCCCGAGGACCACGGGAATCCGCCGCGCGGTCAGCTCGGCGATGAATTCCGTGGCCGAGTTGCCGCCGTCGATCACCAGGTCGAAGCCGAACTCCTGGGAGAGCCGGAGCGCCGAGCGGATGTCGGTCGCGCTGGTGGCCTGGATCCGCGCCGGGATCTCCCGCCGGAGCAGCCGCCCGAGCGCCTCCAGGTTGAGGTCCTGCGGGCTCTCGGGCTTGTCGGCTTTGGTCCGGGCGTATTCCTGGGCCTTGATCAGCGCCTGGCGGAGCTGGGCCATTTCGGCCATCCGGGTGTACGGATCCCGGGTGCGCGAGCGGGCGGCGGCCTTGGGCGGGGTGCCGAGGGTCATGTCCATCGCCGCGGGCTCGCGAACGACCACCGCGTCGATGTTGGCTCCGGCGGTCTTCACCACCGCGCCCTGGCCGCCGATCAAGGTGGCGTCGGCCGGCGCGATGTAAATCGTGGTCACCCCGCCCGAGAGCGCCTCTTCGTTCCTGAGCTCGCCCAGCTTGCCTTGCCCGAACTCGCCGTACGGGTAGTAGCTCTCGATGATCCGCTGGCCCGGCAGGATCGGGTTGACGTCGTCGTTCAGATCGCCCGGGTTGATCCCGATGTTGGTCATCGCGTCGATCACGCCAGGAATCACGTGCTTGCCGGAGGCGTCGACGACGGTCGCCCCGCGGGGGATCGACACGTTGGCGCCCACCGCGGTGATCTTGCCGTTCTGGATCACCACCGTGCCATTCCGGATCGGCGCCCCCGACACCGGGTGCACCATCCCACCCCGAATCGCGATCGCGGTCGACTGGGCTTCGAGCGCGCCGGCCGAGCCGAGCGCGAGCAGGGCCGCGGCGCCGACCCAGGAGGACCTCATCAGATGGAGCCTCATCGATCGCCCCCTTCGGCCTGGCTGCGGTCGTAAATCACCTGCCCGTCGCCCAGGACCAGGTCCACGCGCGAGGCGGGCTCGAACCAGGGCCCGTCGAGCACGGCCAGGTCGCCGTCCTTGCCAACCTCGAGGCTGCCGACCCGATCCCCCACCCTGGCGATCTCGGCGGCGTTGATGGTGATCATCTTGAGGGCCTCCTCCTCCGGAATCCCGTAGCGCATCGCCAGGGCTGCGCAGAGCCGGAGCCACTTCTGGCTGATCACCGGCGCGTCGGTGTGCATCGCGATCTTGACGCCGTTCTTCCAGAGGACGTAGGGACCGGCCATCGCGTCCTCGGTGACGCCGATCCGGTCGCCGAGCGGCAGCACCACGGCCGAGATGCCGCGCTTGGCCAGCTCCGGCGCGAGCTTGTAGGCCTCGGTCGAGTGATGGAGAGTCAGCTCGAAGCCGAACTCGTCCTTGAGCCGGACCAGGGTGGCCACGTCGGTCGCGCTGTGGACGTGGGCCCGGACGTAGGTGCGGTGGTCGAGCACCTTGGCCATGTTCTCGTAGCCCAGATCGCGGGCCGGCGGCGCGCCCTCGCGCCCTCCGTCCTCCCACTTCTTCCGGGCGGCGACGTACTCCTGGGTCTTGATCAGATACTGCCGGAGGTTCGCGGCCACGCCCATCGAGGTGTTCGGATAACGATTGCCGCCCTTCACCCCCATCGCGAACTTCATCCCGCCATCCTCGAGCAGCATCCGCCGGTCGTAGTCGTCGCCGAAGGTCTTCATCACCACGGCCATTCCGCTCACGTTCTCACCGCTGCCGGGGCCCGTGACGATGGTCGTGACGCCGCCCTCGATCGCCTGCTGGAAATCCGGATCGTGCAGGTCGAGCGCGTCGATGAAGCGATGCTGGGGTCCGATCAGCATCGGGAAATCGTTCAGATCGGTCGACTTGGCGCCGATGTGGGAGTGGTTGTCGATCATCCCGGGCACGACGTGCTTGCCGCTGGCGTCGATCACCCTCGCGCCTCTGGGAATCGAGACGCCGGCCCCGACGGCGGCGATCTTGCCCCCGCGGATCACGATGATTCCGTTCGGAATCGGCGCGCCGACCGCGGTGTGAATCGTCGCCCCCCGCACGGCGATCAGCGAATCCGTCTGCGCGGCCGCCGCGGTGCCGAGGAGCGCCGACGGAAGGATCAGAAGTAACCCGCGTGTGCTCATGCCCACCCCGAATTGGATACAGTGTCGCATGCAAGAGTAGGACGCCGCCCTGGCCCTCGCAAGCCGGCGGCGCGGCCGCCTCTCAGGCCATTCCCGCGAACCCTGTACGACTCGGCCCGGCTCACGCTCAAGAGCCTCGCGTCACACCGCAAAGCGGCGAGCCGTTTCCGCCAGGACAGCCGCGGTCTGGTAGACGCTTTCGAGATCGACCCACTCCACGTCGGCGTGAGCGCCCGCGCCGGTCGGTCCGAACACCACCGTCTCGGTGCCCGCCGCGGCAAGGAGCGCGGCGTCCATCCAGGGCGTGTCGCCGATGTGGGGCGGGGTCCGGCCGAGCACGGCGGTCGCCGCCCCCTCGAGCGCCCGGACCACCGCGGCGTCCGCGGCCACTTCGAACGGCTCGCGGACGAAGAAGGCCCGCGCCTCCGCCTCGAAGCTCGGGTCGTGGCGCTCCAGCTCGGCCAGGATGGCCGCGATCTCCGCCATCACCGAGGCCTCGGTCTCCCCGGGCACGGTGCGCCGCTCGATCTCGAGCCGGCAGGAGGCGGCGTAGGTGCTGAGCCCCGTGCCGCCCGCGATCGTCGCGGCGTGCAGGGAGGGTGGGCCGACCAGCGGATGGGGAGCGCGGGCCCGGAGCCCCTGCTCCAGCCGCTCCAGCTGATGGAGGAACCGCCCCATCCTGAGGTTGGCGTCGATGCCCTCCTCGAATCGGCTGCCGTGGGCCGCCCGCCCGCGGGTCGTCACTTCGATCCAGAGGTAGCCCTTGTGGGCCAGGCAGGTGCGGAGCGCGGTGGGCTCGGTGACGATCGCCCCGTCGGTGCGGAGCTTCCCGGCGAGGTCGGCGGTGCCGACGCTGCCGTACTCCTCGTCCGCGACGGCGGCCACCACCACGTCCCCCCGGAGGGCGACGCCGTGGTCCTTGAGGGCCTTCAGGGCGGCGACGCAGGCCGCCACGGCGCCCTTCATGTCGAACGACCCGCGGCCGTAGATCCGGCCGTCCCTGAGCTCGCCCGAGAAGGGATCCTGCATCCCTTCGACCCCGACCGTGTCGTAGTGGCCGTTGAGCGTCAGGCTCTTCCCGCCCCCGGCGCCGCGGAGCCGGCCGGTCACGCTGACGCGCCCTGGCACGGGCTCGTGGCTCTCGACGTCGAGACCGATCCGGGCCAGGACGCCGGCCAGATAGCGACCGATCTCGGCCTCGCCCGGTGCGCCCGGCACCAGGCTCGGGTTCACGGAGTTGATCCGAACCAGGCTCTGGAGCAGGTCGAGGCAGAAGGCGCGGTCGATGGCAATGAGTTGATACATGGTCGTGTCTTGGGTAGTGGGAAAAGCGACGGGGACCGGTCGCGATACGACCGGCCCCC
>JBFXAS010000127.1:0-14453 GCA_050184075.1 Gemmatimonadales bacterium | reverse complement strand
TTCGGCCTCCGCGCGAGCGCCCGCGGCATCGATCCCGATTTCCACGCGCGGAGCGGCTTTCTCGAGCGGGAGAACCATGCCCGGCTCAACCTCGCGCCGTCGATTACCCTCTACGGACATCGCGGCTCGCTGCTCGAGCGCTTCTTCGGGGTGATCACCGCGGACTGGCTCTGGGCCTACGACGATCTCTTTGACGGCAAGAGCTACCTCGAGCGGAAGTTCTCCTTCCGCACCAGCTGGGCCCTCCGTGGCGGCTGGACCCTCGGCGCGACGCTCCTGGTGGAGCGCTTCGCCTACGATTCCCGGCTCTACGAGGACTACGCCGTTGCCGTCCCGACCCCCACCGGCGTCGACACCCTGCCGTACAACGACCGCGATCTCCCCGGGCTGCCCAACCTCGATCTCTCGATCAACATCGACACGCCCGAGATCGCCGGCTTCGAGCTCAGCGGCTTCATGATCTACGGGCGCGACGACAACTTCTTCGAGTGGAGCTCGGCCAGGATCTGGTACGGACGGCTCAATCTGGCCTATCGGCCCACCGACAAGCTCCGCGTCGACGGGAGCTTCGCCGTGCTCTCCTATCGGCGGCCGAGTGACGGCACCATAGCGGGCGACACCTTCATTCCCCGACTGAAGACCGAATACCAGCTCTCCCGCTCGATCTTTTTCCGCCTGGTCGGCGAATACTCCGCGATCCGGCGGGACGACCTCCGGGACGACGGTCGGACCGACGCGCCGATCCTGATCCGCGATCCCGAAGATGGGATCTACAAGCGCGAGCTGGCTCTCGGCTTCCGCCGCAACCTCTTCCGGGTCGACGGGCTGTTCTCCTACCAGCCATCGCCCGGGACGGTCTTCTTCGCGGGCTACGGCAGCAGCCTGAGCGAGGATCGGGCCTTTGCCTTCTCGCGCTTGGCCCGCCAGAACGACGGGTTCTTCGCCAAGCTCAGCTACCTCTTCCGACTCTAGGCGCAACGTTTCGCCGCCGAGGGGCGTCTCACAGGCCTGGGCGGGACCACGCGGGTCCCGCGCTCACACCGAGATCTGTGAGGACCCGATGCAACCGCGAATCCTGAGCCTGACCGCAATCCTGGCGCTCGGCGCCGCCTCGGGCGCCGCCGCCCAGCGCGACGACGACCAGCGGCTCGACTGTCGCGACCAGGACGGCTGGAACAACCGGCGGGAGACCTACTGCACCATCGTCGAGCGCAGCATCACGCCGGGTCGCTCGCTCCGGATCAACGCCCACCCGAACGGCGGCGTGACCGTGATCGGCTGGGACCGCCGGGAGGTGGAGCTCCGCGCCAAGGTCCAGGCCTACGCCCGCACCGAGCGCGACGCGGAAGACCTCGTACGGGAGGTCGAGATCGTCACCGACCGCGGGGAGATCCGCGCCGAGGGGCCCGACCGCCGGCGGCGGGACGAGTCCTGGTACGCGAGCTTCGAGCTCCGGGTGCCGCGGGACTCCGACCTCTGGATCCGGGCGATGAACGGCGGGATCTCCGTGGCCGACGTCCGCGGCGAGATGGATCTCGAGACCAAGAACGGCGGCCTCCACCTCCGGGGCCTCGCCGGCAACGTGATGGCCCACACCACCAATGGCGGCGTCCACGTGGAGCTCGAAGGCCGGCGCTGGGACGGCGAGCGCCTCGACGTGCGCACCACCAACGGCGGCGTCGACGTCCGGGTCCCGCGCGACTACTCGGCCGATCTCGAGACCGGCACCGTGAACGGTGGGCTCGACATCGAGTTCCCGGTCCAGGTCCGGGGCCGGATCAGTCGCCGGATCAACACCACCCTGGGCGATGGCGGTCCCCCGATCCGGGTGGTGACCACCAACGGCGGGGTGCGGATTCGCCGGCGCTAGCCCGAGACCCGGCCTGACGACGAAGCGGGGGCGTCTCTGGAGGCGCCCCCGCTTCGTCGTCAGGCCAGGCCGTCGACCTACTCGCCCGCCTTCTTCCGCTTCACCTTCCAGGTGCCGGTGATCCGGCGACCGGCGTGGTCCATGTAGGAGGTGAAGCTTCCGGTGATCGTGCCGTTCTCGACCGTGCCGTCGAAGGTGGTGCGGACCATCTCGCCGGTGTCGGGATCGGGATAGGGATCGATCCAGCCCGTCACCTGCCTGCCCTCGCAGCGCACGAAGCTGACCCGGAGGAGCCGGGGCGGACGGTAGTTGGGATCCCGCTGGTCGAGCGACTCCGGGGGCCCCGCGTTGGTGGGCACCATCAGGATGTCGCCGCTCGCGGTGTCCGCGCCGGCCGCGAGGGTGAACGAGATCGAGCCCACTCTGCCGGTCTGGGGGCTCGCGTACTCGCCGGTCCATACGCCCACCAGGATCTGGACGTCGCCTTCGACCGGGATCGGCGTGGAGGGACCCGCGCAGCCCACGGCCAGGCTCAGAGCGAGTACCATTGGGATTCGGGTCGACATGGGCACCTCCTGAGTGACGTCCAACCGAAGCTTGCCCCTTCGCACGTGAAGGGCTCGTGAGTGAAAGCGGAAGCCGTCCCACCGCGATCCGGGCGTCGGGAAACCCGCCGGGCATGGCCGGCGTAGCCGGAAGAAGGTTGCCTCAACCCCCTCGAAGGAGCAAGCCGAATGCGCTGCGTGGCGAGTGCCATTCATTGGTCGGGAGTCGTGCTGGGCGTGGCCCTCTCGAGCGTCGCGGGCCCGCTCGGGGCCCAGCCGGCCGGCACCGTGATCGTCACCAACATGAGCGACGCCACCGCAACGCTGGTCGATGCCGCGACCGGGCGGGTGGTCGGCACGCTCTCGACCGGGGTCGGACCGCACGAAGTGGCCGTGAGCCACGACGGTCGCTGGGCCGTGGTGACCAACTACGGCAACCGCGACGCGCTCGGATCGAGCCTCACGGTGATCGACGTCGCCCGCGGTGCCGTCGACCGCACCCTCGACCTCTCGCCGCACACCCGACCGCACGGCGTGGCGTTCCTGCCCGGCGACTCGGTGCTCGCCGTGACCTCCGAGACGGGAAAGGCGGTCCTGCTGGTCCACCTGCCCTCGGGGACGGTGCGCAGGACCGTGAGCACGATGCAGCCGGTCTCCCACATGCTGGCGCTCGCGGCGGACGGACGGCGCGCGTTCACCTCGAACGTCACGGCCGGCACCATCACGGCGCTCGACCTGGTCTCGGGCGCCGCCGACACCATCCGGGTCGCGCGTCTGGTCGAGGGGATCGGCGTCCGGCCCGACGGGAATGAGGTCTGGGTCGGGAGCAACGCCGAAGGCACGGTCAGCGTGGTCGATCCGGCGGCGGGCAAGGTGGTCGCGACCATCGGAGACTTCGGCATGCCCTACCGAATCGGCTTCACGCCGGACGGCGGCACCGTCGTCGTCTCCGATCCGGTCAAGGGCGTGATCCGGATCTTCGCGTCCGGGACCCGCGAGCAGCTGGCGAGTCTGCCCATCGATCGCGAAGGCATCGTCGCGACGACCGAGGTCGAGGGGTCGCCGGCGCCCGAGGGCGTGGCGCTCTCCCGAGACGGACGCTGGGCCTTCGTCACCCTGCAGGGGAAGAATCAGGTCGCCTTCGTCGACCTCGGCGCCCGCCGGGTGACCCGCACCGCGCCCACCGGCACCTGGCCGGACGGAATCGGCTTCTCGCCGGTGGTGGTGGCGCGCTGACGCGCCTCAGCGCCAGTGGAAGAGCTTGAGCGCGAGCGCGAAGCAGCCGACCAGCCAGAGCGCGATCACGCCCATCTCCGGAAGGAGCTGCAGCGCCGTCGCGCCTTCGAGCATGTTGGCACGGAGCGCGTCGTTCACGGCCGTGAGCGGCAGCGACTGGATGAACGGCTGCATCGCGTCGGGGAAGTTGCCCGAGGCGAAGAAGACCCCCGAGAACACCCACATCGGCATCATCACCAGATTCATCAGCCCGGAGGCGCCCTCGATCGTCTTGGTCCGCGCCGCGAGCAGGAGACCCATGCCCCCGAAGGTGAGAGCGCCCAGGAGACAGGTCAGGCCGAGCAACGCGAGCGAGCCGCGGGTCGGCACCCCGAAGACCAGGCTGGCGCCGCCCACCAGCACGATCACCTCGAGCACCAGCCAGCCCAGCCGCGAGAGCATGAACGAGAGCAGGTAGTCCACCCGCGACATCGGGGTGACCACGAAGCGCTTGAGCAGCTTCTTCCGCCGCTGATCCACCACCGTGAAGCCGACTCCCCAGATCCCCGTGGCCATCAGGTTCATCCCGATCAGGCCGGGTACCAGGAAGTCGATGTAGCGGGCGCCCCGGTCCGTCACCAGCGAGTCGCTCACGGCGACCGGGTCGGCCCGGCCGAACGCGCGCTGCAGCGCGTCGTTCACGATCCAGCGCGCCGAGGCGCCCTCGCGCCGGGTCTCGTCGTAGCGGAACTCCACCTGATCGGCGACTCGGGGCACCACCAGCAGCGCGATCCGACCCGTGCGGAGCTCCCGGGCGCCCACGGTGTCGTCGACCAGGCGGACGTCGAGCGCGGTCTCCTGCTCGAGGCCGCGGGCGATCGCGGACGCATTCGGCGCGTGGCCCTGGACCACCGCCACCTTGACCACCTCGGGCGGCTTGCTCCGAAAGGCGAGGCCGAGCCCACCCGCCATGATCAGCGGGAAGACGAAGGTCCAGAAGAGCGCCTCCGGCTCCCGATAGAACTCGCGGAAGCGCGCCAGGGTGAGCTGGGCAAGGGCCCGCTCCCTCCACGGTCGACGAGCCGCGTTGGGGGCGGCGGGCGCGCGCTCAGCCATCGCGGAGATGCCGTCCGGTCAGGTGCACGAAGACGTCCTCCAGGGTGGCGGAGTGGGTGGCCAGCTCCGAGAGCACGACCTGTCGGGCCTTGAGCTCGCTCAGAATCAGGGGCACGGTCTGGTGGACCCGCTGCACCTCGAGCCAGTAGCGATTGGCTTCCCGCCGGACCTTGTAGACGCCGGGGATCATCAACAGCGCGTCCTCGGGCAGGCTCGGACCACCGTCGAGCTGGAAGTCCACCACGTGCTCGCTCCCGATCCTGGCGATCAGCTGTCTCGGCGACCCCAGCGCGATGATCTTGCCGTGATCCACGATCGCCACCCGATCACAGAGCCGCTCGGCCTCGTCCATGTAGTGCGTGGTCAGCACGATGGTCTTGCCCTGGCTGCGGAGCGTCTCGATCAGCGCCCAGAGCTGCCGTCGCGACTGCGGGTCGAGCCCGGTGGTGGGCTCGTCCAGGAAGAAGAGCTCGGGATCTCCGGCGAGCGCGCAGGCGAGCGCCAGACGCTGCCGCTGGCCGCCCGAGAGCTGCGCCACCCGCGCGTTCCGCTTCTCGTCGAGCTCCACGGCGTCGATCACCTCGTCCACCGGTCGCTGGCGGGGATAGAAGCTCCGAAAGAGCTGCACGATCTCCAGCACGGTCAGCTTCTCCGGGAGCTGGGTCTCCTGGAGCGAGACCCCGATTCGACCCCGGATTCCGCGCCCGTTGCCGTGGTGGTCGAGCCCGAGGATCCGCACCGTTCCAGCGTCGGGCTCGGTCAGGCCTTCGCAGATCTCGATCGTGGTGGTCTTGCCGGCGCCATTCGGGCCGAGCAGGCCGAAGCACTCGCCCCGCGCGACTTCGAGGTCGAGTCCGTCGACCGCCACGACCTCGCCGTAGCGCTTGACGAGGCCGACGATGGATACGGCGGGCGTGTCTTCCATGGGTGGGAAGGGGCTTGGCGGGTGGAGCGGCTGGGGCCGCGGATTCAGCGAGCGCCGGTGTCTGCCGTGCCGCGCGGGTTCGAGACCAGCAACGCGTCGCCGTTCGCCCTCGTGGCCAGGACCCGCTCCGTGAAGTCGAGCCGATTCTCCAGCTCGGCCACCCGGCTCTCGAGCGCGGCGATCAGCCCGTCCCGCTCCTCCAGCGCCACCTCGAGGTCCCGGGTCCGGGCGCCGCTCCGGGTGCGACGGTGCCGGCCCCACTCGTCCCAGCCCCCGTGCTCCCCGCCTCGGAAGCCCCACCGCATGGCGGGAGCTACGATGAAGATGAACACCAAGACGAGCAGCGCGGTCGACATGCCTGCTTCCTCCGGTCGATGACGGACGCGTTACGCTTCGGACCAGGCCTGCTCGATGTCGTCGGCGGCCTTGTTCAAGATCTCGGCGACCCGCTCCAACGCCGGATGGTTCGGGCCATAGCGCCAGGCGCGCTTGTACGTGGCGGACGTCAGCCGCCGGTAGGCGCCGTGGATGTCTCCCATCCGGCCACCCGCGATCCCACGCACCGTCTCCTTGACCCGCTCGAAGATGTCGTCGAGCAGGTCGGAGTTCTGCTCCAGGAATCGCTCACCCTCCTCGGTGATGTGATACACCTTCTTGCCGTCCGCCACCTCGGCCCTGACGTAACCCTGGTCCTCGAGCAGCTGGAGGGTCGGGTAGACCGTGCCGGCCGACGGTGTGTAGCAGCCCGCGAATCGATCCTCGAGCTCCTTGATGATGTCGTATCCGTGGCGAGGCCCCTCCTTGAGGAGTCGCAGGATCACGAACTTGACCTCCCCGGACTCGAACATCTGCTTCCGCCTCCGCTTCGAGCCGCCGCGGCTGCGGGCGTCGCTCCAGAACGAAAACCCGCCCGGCCAGGTATCGAAGCCGAAGAGCTCGCCCAGACCGCCTAAACCCCAGTCATCTTTGTCTTTAGACATCATTCCCTCCCCGAATCGGGGCTGGCTGGTTTGATTACGCGATATATCGCAGGGCACACGTTACGACATATCGTACGACATGTCAAGATATATCGAGTGTGTTGCCGATTGAAACTGTCCGATTCCGGGAGCCGTACGCCGGTCCGTCGGCTGGCAACGCGACGAGCTCTCGATCTCCAGCGGCGGGATCCACTCAACGACCCTTCAACGGGCGGGTGGGATGTCTGACTACGTGATCCGGGCCAGCGGTCTCAGCAAGCGCTACAAGGGCGGCGTGACGGCGCTCGATGGCCTCGACCTCCAGGTTCGGCGGAACTCCATCTTCGGGTTCCTCGGCCCGAACGGCGCCGGGAAGACCACCACGATCAAGCTGCTGCTCGGCTTGGCTCGTCCCACCGCGGGCTCGGCCAACCTGTTCGGATTCGACGCCGAGCGCGACACGCTCGAGGTGCGTCGGCGGATCGGCTACCTCGCGCAGGACCCGCGCTACTACGACGAGATGACCGCCCGGCAGACCCTGCGCTTCACCCTCAAGTTCTTCTTCCAGGGGCCGCGCCCGGAGATCGAGCGTCGGATCGAAGAGTCGCTCGAGCTGGTCGGCCTCTCGGACAAGGCGGATCGCCCGATCCGCGGGTTCTCGGGCGGCGAGCGCCAACGGCTCGGCATCGCCCAGGCGGAGATCAGCGGGCCGGAGCTGCTGATCCTCGACGAGCCCGCCGCATCCCTCGACCCGATGGGCCGCCGCGACGTGCTGGAGGTCATGAACAAGCTCCGGGCCCACACCACGATCTTCTACTCCACCCACATCCTCGACGACGTCCAGCGGGTCAGCGACACCGTGGCGATCCTGAATCACGGGAAGCTCGTGGCTCAGGCCCCGATCGAGGAGCTGCTGGCGGGGTCGGGTCACGTCACCTTCGTGATCGACCTCCAGGGCACGGTCGAGCGAGTCCAGGACCGGATCGCCGCACTCTCCTGGGTCGTCTCGGTGGAGAGCGAGCCGGTGGAGGGCGGCGCCCGCTGGACGGTGGCAGTGCACGACGACACGCTCGCCGACGAACAGCTGCTCCGGCTGATCCTCCAGGACGACGGGGTCCGGGTCCGGAGCTTCGGCCGGCGCCGCTATCAGCTCGAGGACGTCTTCATGAACCTGCTCGAGGGAGCGGCCGCATGAGTCTCGTACCGGCGGTGGCCTCCGGGTGGCGGGCCGGCTTCGGCAACGCGCTCGACAAGGAGCTCGGCTCCTGGTGGCGGACCCGGCGCTGGTTGGTCCACCTGGTGATGTGGCCCCTGATCGTGGGCTTCTTCTGCTTCATGATCTGGGCGGACGACCGCTCCCGCACCCCGGCGAACGGGGTCAACGAGTCCGTCCAGCTCTTCTTCCAGCTCGGCGGCTTCTTCGCGCTGATCGGCGCGGTGCTGGTGACCCAGGGCGCCATCGTCGGCGAGCGCCGGAGCGGCACGGCCGCCTGGGTGCTCACCAAGCCGCTCACGAGAAACGCCTTCGTGCTCGCCAAGCTGGTCGGGATCACCTTCTCGTTCTTGACCCTCTCCCTGGTAATCCCATCGTTCGTCTGGCTGGTCCAGATCAAGCTCCAATGGGGCCAGACCCCCGCCCTCGATCACTTCTACGAGGCGGTCGGGATCCTGGCGATCCACCAGTTCTTCTTCATCGTCCTCACCCTCGCCCTCGGGACCTTCTTCCAGCACCGCGCCGGCGTGGCGGGCGCGGCCCTCGGCTTCTGGATCGCCGGCCGGATCCTGCCCGGGCAGCTGCCGGCGTGGCTGGTGGCCCTCACGCCCTGGCCGCTGGTCGACCTGGCCCCCTCGGTCGCGCTCTGGCAGCCGGTGCCGATCCAGGTCTGGGTCCCGACGCTCGCCTCCCTGGTGCTCGCGGTGATCTGCGGCGCGGTCGCGCTCTGGCGCTTCGGGCGCGAGGAGTTCTAGGCCGGATCGATCGGGCGGCTGAGCAGCTCCATCGCCACCGGCTCGAAGCCGCTCCGCAGGTAATGCGCCCTGGCGCGCGGGTTGTCGGGCGCGACGACCAGATGGAGCGCTCGCACGCCGAGCGCCGCGCAGGTCTCGCGGGCCCGTTCCAGACCCGCGCCGCCGAGCCCCCGGTCCCGATGCTCGGGCAGGACGTACAGGTCGTCGACGAAGGCGTCGCGCCCGCCGTACTGGAGGCTGAAGCCCAGGGTGAGGACCAGGTACCCGGCCGGCTGGCCGTCGGCCTCGAGCACCCAGACCCGCCCGAGCCCCGGATCGGCGATCAGCTCGGCGAAGGCTCGCCGGGCCTCGGCCGGAGCCATCGCGGTGCCCGTCTCCCGGTAGAAACGTCCCATCAGCTCAACGAGCAGATCGAGATCGGAATCAAGGGCGAGTCGGATCACTGGCCTCGCGTTCGGGGGCGGGCGGCAGAGTAGCGGCGAAGCCGGCGGCGGGCAAACCCGCTTGCCAAACCCCCGAGCGGCGGGGAGATTCGGGACTCGACGAACCAACCCGCAGGGGCAAGCCTCCATGAAGCTGGACACAGTTTTGCATCCAATCCGCGTCGCCGCGCTCTCACTCGGTCTCGCCCTCTGGCTCTCGACCGGCCTGCTCGCGCAGGAGGGCTTCGAGAAGCGAACCGCGATGCTCACCATGCGGGACGGCGTGAAGCTCAACACCGCGATCTACACCCCGCGAACCCAGTCCGGACCGCTCCCGATCATCCTCACCCGCACGCCCTACAACATCGCCAGCGCCGAGCGGGGCTATCTCGGCGGCGCGTACCGGGAGCTGGTCGACGAGGGCTACATCTTCGTCTTCCAGGACATCCGCGGGAAGTACGGGTCCGAGGGCACCTTCGTGATGATCCGCCCACCGATGGATCCGGCCCGAGGCGAGAAGGTCGACGAGAACACCGACACCAACGACACGATCGACTGGCTGCTCGCCAACGTGCCCAACCACAACGGCCGGGTCGGGATGCTCGGGATCTCCTACGGCGGCTGGCTCACCATGATGGCCCTGGTGAATCCGCATCCGGCGCTCAAGGCCGCCTCGCCGCAGGCGTCGCCCGACGACATGTACCTGGGCGACGACTTCCACCACAACGGCGCGTTTCGCCTGAGCTACGGCTTCGAGTACGTGGCCTCGCTCGAGGCGGGCCGGGTGAGCGAGCCCTTCAAGTTCGACAAGACCGACACCTACGAGTGGTTCCTCGGCCTGGGCGGGCTCGGCAACGCTGACGAGAAGTACTTCCACGGCGCCCGCCCGACCTGGAACGACTTCGTGAACCATCCCAACTTCGACGACTTCTGGCAGCGCCGGAAAGTGAGCCCCGTCTTCGCGGAGAAGCCGGTCACGGTGCCGACCCTCACGGTGGCGGGCTGGTGGGACCAGGAGGACTTCTATGGCCCGCTGACCATCTACGAGGCGATGGAGAAGAACGACCGCCAGAACCTCAACTATCTGGTGGTCGGTCCCTGGAACCACGGTGGCTGGTCACGGGGCGAAGGCAAGAGCCTGGGGCCGATCCAATTCGAGAAGTCGACCTCCCCGTGGTATCGGGAGCAGGTCGAGGCCCCCTGGTTCGCCTACTGGCTCAAGGACAAGGGCAAGCTCGACCTGCCGGAGGCGCTCACGTTCCGGCCCGGCACCAACGATTGGCAGCGGCACGACGCCTGGCCGCCCAAGGCCGGCGTCGAGAAGCGCCATCTCTACTTCGGATCGGACGGCAAGCTTGGTTGGACCGCGCCGGCCGGCGCCGCCCAGCAGGCCTACGACAGCTACACCTCGGACCCGAATCGTCCCGTTCCCTACCGGGCCCGCCCCATCTTCCCCCTCTACGGAGCCGCCACCGGCTCGAGCTGGCCGATCTGGCTGGTGGACGATCAGCGGCACTCGCATCTGCGCCCCGACGTGTTGAGCTACGAGACGGAGACCCTGACCGAGGACGTGACCATCTCGGGCAAGGTGCTCGCGAATCTCTTCGCCTCCACCTCCGGGACCGACTCGGACTGGATCGTCAAGCTGATCGACGTCTATCCCGACGTCTACGAGCCCGATCCCGAGATGGGCGGCTACCAGCTGATGGTCGCCAACGACGTCTTCCGGGCGCGCTTCCGGAAGAGCTTCGAGCAGCCGAGCCCCGTGGTGTCGAACCAGGTCAACGCCTACCAGATCGATCTCCACGCGGCGGACTACACCTTCAAGCGCGGGCACCGGATCATGGTGCAGGTGCAGAGCACCTGGTTCCCGCTGATCGACCGCAATCCCCAGCGCTACGTGCCGAACATCTTCAAGGCCAAGGACTCCGACTACGTGACCGCGATCCAGCGCGTCTTCCGATCGAGTCGCTACCCGTCCAACATCGAGGTTTCGGTGGTGGTCGGCCGGTGAGGTGCGCATGACGACACTCCAATCGACCATCGGCCCGCTGGTGGCGGAGCTGACCGATCTCCTGGGCGAGCGAGTGTCCACCACCGAGGCCGTGCGCGACCACCACAGCCGGGGCGAGCTCCACTTCGGCGCGGCGCCGCCGGACGTGGTGGTCTTTCCCACCAGCACCGACGAGGTGAGCCGGATCGCGGCGCTCTGCACCAAGCACCGGGTGCCGATGATTCCCTTCGGCGCGGGCACCTCGCTCGAGGGGCACGTCTCGGCCGTCCGGGGCGGCGTCTCGATCGACCTGACCGGTCTCAACCGGATCCTCCGCCTGAGCGTCGAGGACCTCGACGTCACGGTCGAGGCGGGCGTCACCCGGCAGCAGCTCACCGAGCACTTGAAGACGACGGGGCTCACCTTCTTCCTCGACCCGGGCGCCGACGCGACCGTCGGCGGGATGATCGCGACCGGCGCGTCAGGCACCACCGCGGTGCGCTACGGGACCATTCGGGAGAACGTGCTCGGACTCACCGTGGTGCTCGCCGACGGCCGCGTGATCCGAACCGGCGGCCGGGCCCGGAAGTCCTCGGCGGGCTACGACCTGACCCGGCTCTTCATCGGCTCGGAGGGCACTCTCGGCATCGTGACCGAGGCGACGCTCCGGCTGCAGGCGCTGCCGGACGCGGTCTCAGCCGCGGTGGCCTCGTTCGAGACGCTCGAGGGCGCGGTCGACACGGTGATCGCCGCGATCCAGTTGGGGATTCCGGTGGCCCGCTGCGAGCTGGTGGACGAGGTCGCGGTCGAGGGCTTGAACCGGGCGAGCAACCTGGGGTTGGAGCCGGCGCCGATGGTCTTCTTCGAGTTCCACGGGCCCACCGAGCGTGCCGTGGAGGAGCAGGCCGAGCTGGTCGAGGAGCTGGCCAACGATCGGGGCGGGCGCGGTTTCCAGTGGGCCTCGTCGCTCGAGGAGCGTAACCGGCTCTGGCGCGCCCGCCACGAAGCCGCCTACGCGACCCTGACGCTCGCGCCGGGCAAGAAGGGTTGGGCCACCGACGTCTGCGTGCCGATCTCGCGGCTGGCGGAGTGCATCCGGGAGAGTCGCGCCGACATCGACGCGTCGACGCTGCTCGGCCCGATCGTCGGCCACATCGGCGACGGCAACTTCCACTGCCTCTATCTCTTCGATCCCGCCGATCCGGCGGAGGTGGAGGAAGCCCGGAGGCTCAACGACCGGCTGGTGAATCGCGCGCTCGCGATGGGCGGCACCTGCACCGGCGAGCACGGGATCGGCGTGGGCAAGATCGCCTCGCTCGAGAAGGAGCACGGCGACGCGATTCCGGTGATGCGCGCCGTCAAGCAGGCCCTCGATCCGGAGGGCCTCCTCAATCCGGGAAAGATCTTCCGCTGAGCGGCAGCGTTTCGTCGTCGGGCGAGACTCCGCTCGGGTCGGGCGGCCCCTCGGGCCACTCCCGCGGCAGCGGCGGGTGGCTCAGTCCGCCGGGCCGAGCCAGTCGTGATAGAGCTCCGGCCGGCGATCGCGCCAGAAGAGGCGGCGGGCGGTGGAGGTTTGGCAGGTGCTGAAGTCGAGGTCGGCGAGCAGCAGCTCGTCGGTGGTGGCGTTGGCCCGAGCCACCACCTGGCCTTCGGGGTCGACGACGAAGGACTCGCCGCCGAAGGCGAGCCGCTCCTCTTGTCCCACCCGATTGCAGAGCGCGGTGTAGTAGCCGTTCTGGAACGACGCCGTGCGGACTTCCGCCTCGAAGAGGCCCTCGGGCCATTCGCCGACGGCGCCGGCCTGGGGGATCGCCACCAGCTCGGCACCCTGGATCCCGAGGGCGCGGGTGTACTCGGGGTAGTGCCGGTCGTAGCAGATGGCCACGCCGACCCGGCCGACCTTGGTCTGATACACCGGAGCGCCCCGGTCGCCGGGATGGTAGTAGGTCTTCTCGTGGAAGCAGGCGTAGTCGGTGATGTGGATCATCCGGGTCACGCCGAGCAGGGTGCCGTCGGCGTCGTAGACGGGCGAGGAGTCGTAGAAGCGGCCCTTCCCATCCGTCTCGTAGAGGTTCATCACCGTGACCAGGCCGTGCTGCCTGGCCTTGGCGGCGAAGCGATCGGCCACCGGCCCCGGGATGGTCGAAGCCAGCTCGGCCGAGCGCTCGAAGCGCTCGTGCTGCGGGAAGAACCGGTCGAGGGCCACCTCGGGGAAGACGATCAGCTGCGCGCCCGCCTCCGCCGCGCGATCCATCGCGCCGAGCGCGCGGGCGAGATTGTCGGCCCGATCGGGACTCGAGGCCATTTGAGCGAGAGCGATGCGAACCGTCATCAGGGGCTCCGGAGCGAGGCGCAGGAATTATAAGGGCCAGCGCGGCCTTGGCCACCGAGTGGGACAACGAGTGAAAGGACGGATCGAATGCGAAGGCTGATCGTGACGGCGGCCGCGCTGGCTCTGGCGGCGCCAGCCGGCGCCCAGACCGCGCGCGACACCACGCCGGCCGTGATTCGCGCCGGGCGGATCTTCGACAGCGAAGCCGGCCGGATGGTGCCCAATCAGGAGATCCTGATCCAGAACGGCCGGATCGTCGAGGTCGGCGCCTCGGTCACCCGGCCGGCGGGCGCCCGGGTCTACGACCTGAGCCGCTATTCGGTGCTGCCGGGGCTGATCGACGCGCACACCCATCTTCTCTACCTGGAGAGCCCCAAGGGCAGTCTCACCATGGAGGGCGTCCGCTCCCTGGTGACCGAAGGCTTGCCGCTCCGGGCCCTCCACGGCGCCGCGCGTGCGCGCAGCTTCCTCGCCGCCGGGATCACCACGGTGCGCGATCTCGGCAACTCGGGTCTCTTCGGCGACGTGGCCCTCGGCACCGCGATCGACGACGGCAGCGTCGACGGCCCCCGGCTGATTCCGTCGGGCCCGGGCCTGAGCCCGGTCGGCGGGCAGTTTCCGGGGCTCAAGCCCGGCTACGAGCATCTCGCCGCCGACGAGTACCGGATCGTCAAGAGCCCGGCCGACGCCGCCGAAGCCGTGCGCGAGAACGTCACCTTCGGCGCGCGGGTGATCAAGATCTTCAGCAACAACACCCCGAACCCCGGCAACCTGACCTTGGAGGAGATCGAGGCGATCGTCGCCTCGGCCAAGCTGCACGGCGTCCGGGTCGCGGCCCACGCCACCAACGACGCCGCGGTCTGGCGTGCCGCCAAGGCGGGCGTCAACTCGATCGAACACGCCTATCAGGTGGCCGACTCCACCCTGGCGCTGATGGCGGCGAACGGGGTCGCGATGGTGCCGACCGACGTCGACAGTCTGGGCATCATCCGCTACATCACGCTCCAGTCCGGCCAGGCGCCGCCCGGCGCGGCGGTCTCCCGCTACCTGGCCGGTGGTCGCGACCGGATGCTCCGGGCGATTCGCGCCGGTGTGACCATCGCGGCCG
>JBFXAS010000126.1:0-14550 GCA_050184075.1 Gemmatimonadales bacterium | reverse complement strand
GGCCGAGTGCCGGGCAAGGGTACGCCCCGCGTCACGATCTCACAAGCGGTCCGGATCGAGGTGCGCCGCGCGTTCGCGGCCGTCGCGATGGGCGTTCCGGCACCTACCCCGCCCTAGTGGGACGACATCCAGCTCGTCACGGCGCCGCTCGCGCGGCCGCCGCTCCTCGATCACCAGCCGGTCCAGCGCCGGCGGTCAGCGAGCGGCCGGGCTCACTTTCCCAGCGCCAGACGCGCCATCGCGATGATCAGGAACGAGTTGCCGACGAAGTGCGCGATGATGCCCGGCCAGGTGTTGCGGGTCCGCTGGGCGACAAACGCGAGGGGCACGGTGGCCGGCAGGTAGCCGATCACGCTCGCCAGGGTGGTGTGGTAGAAGAAGTGGAAGAGGTCCCAGAGCACGCCGTTGACGATCCACGCGTGCTTTCCGAAGGCGACCTCCTGCCGGGGCAGGATGATGCCCCGCCACCAGAGCTCCTCGCCCAGGATGTTGAAGACGAACATCGTGACCGCGACCAAGGCCACCAGGTCCCAGCGCCCGGTGAGGTCCATCCCGAACGACCCGTCCTGCATCTGCGCCATGAACTGGGCGAACTCGGTCGGCGCGGTGAAGAACTTCACGCCCTCGAAGAAGCCGGTGACGAAGCCGAAGAGGTACTGGAGCGCCCAGGTGCCGAGGATCAGCCCGATCGTCCACGCCCAGACCGACTTGGTCGGCCTGGTCAGGCGCATCCGGTCCCGAAACGCCGCCCAGGTCCAGGGATGGCCCTCGGCCCGATAGGCGATGAACGCCGCCGCGAGCATCACCGCCAGCACGCCGCCGAAGGTCGCGTTGAAGACCAGGAAGGGCCGATGGCCCTCGCGCACCATCCAGGGCAGCACTCCGAGCAGCACCGCGCTGAAGAAGACGCTGGGGATGCCGAAGTAGAGGAGCGAGGCCAGGAGGCCGATGGGCTTGAGCGGCTTGTCGGTCATGGGGCTGGTCCGAAGGGTCGGGGATAGACTAGCGGGAATTCGCGATCCCGCAACCGAGGGCTCCGACCCGTTCGCGCGGTCATTCCCCGGTCGGCATCTGGCGGCCGTCCTTCCGGGTGATCGTGCCGTAGAGCGCCCGAATCCGGCGGACGTCGTCCTCCATCTCGCCGGTGGGGGTGAAGGGGGCCATCACCCCCACCGCCTTGCGCGACCAATCGAGGAAGCCGGGAACGATCGGCACGCCGGCGTCGTGGGCGATACGATAGAACCCGCTCTTGAATCCCGCGCCGTACCTCCGGGTGCCCTCCGGCGTGATGCCCAGCACGATCTTCGGCGTCCGCGCGATCTCGTCGACGACCTGCTCGACCACACCGCGCGGGGCGGATCGGTCGACCGGTGTCCCGCCGGCCCAGCGCATCAGCCAGCCCATCGGTCCGCGGAAGAGCTCCTGCTTGGCGATGAAGCGGACCCGTATGCCGAGCGCGATCACGTAGAGGATCGCGATCACGAAGTCCCAGTTCGAGGAGTGCGGCGCGGCGATCACGACCAGCTTGGGGACTTCCGGAAAGCTGCCCTCCATTCGCCATCCGAGCGCCCGCAGCAGCACCCGGGCGATCCCGCGGGTGAGTCGGTTGCCGCGGGTGGGGAGCACGGTCGGAAGCTGGCTCATGCCAGACGCTCGTCCGGCGGCATCACCGCCAGGAGAGGTCGGCGCCGGCCGGCGCCTGCCGGGCGATATGATCGGCCATCAGCCGGATCAGGTCCGCGTTGGTCCAGGGTTGCCAGCCGTGGCCTTTCATCGGCCGGCCGTAGCCGAACTCGCCGGCGTAGTAGGGATCGGTGGTGCTCTCCAGGAACTCCTCGAGCAGATAGACCGAGGGCGCCAGGTAGAACTGATCCATGTCGCCGGTGTAGACGTGGATCTTGCCGACCAGCTGCCGGCCGATCCTGCTCCAGTGCTCCCGGAGGTAGTGGGTCAGGTCGTATCCGCCGTCCCGCATCGCGATCGCCACCTCGCGATCGATCAGCCCGGTCCCGAGATCCCAGAGCCGGCGTGGATAGCCGTCGTCGCCGACCGGGCCGTAGGCCGCGTTCCAGGCGTCGATCTGCCCGGCGGAGCGGCCCCGGGTGCCCTGGGTCTCCTCCATCCGGGAGAGCTCCCGGACGTTGCCCATCGGCTGGCCCATCGTGTTCATCTGGAAGGGCCGCTCGGGCGCGCCGAAGGGTGCGTTCGGCACCCGGAACGCGCTGGTGTCCTGGTAGATGTCGATCAGCTGGTAGCGCCGGAAGTCCACCGGGTCGGGGTAGAGCGTCCAGGTGCCGCCGTAGAACTCCGGATAGTGGATCTGGAGGGCAAGCGAGATCCACCCGCCGGTCGAGCCGCCGGTCATCACCCGCGCGTACGGGGCGCCGATCATCCGGAAGGCGCGTTCGAGATGCGGGATCAGCTCCTGGTGGATGGCGTCGCCGAAGGGGCCGTTGTTGGCCGAGTTGAGACCGTAGGAGTCGTCGAAGAACGGCGTGGGGTGCTGGAGCTTGACCGCGATCACCCTGGGGAAGCCGTCGCTCATCCACGCCCGGGCGAATTCGTGCCCCGACTCGCGCTTCCCGCCGGCCTCGCGGGCCAGGTTGGAGAAGAGGGCCGGTCCGGGCTCGGGCGGCGTCGTGTCGAAGCCGAAGGGCGGGGCGAGGCTGAAGTGATCCTGTTGGAAGACGACCGGGTAGCGTCGCTCGGGATGGGCGTCGTAATCGCGGGGCAGGAGCACCGTGGCGCCGAGATCGATCGGGTGGCCCCACCAGCGGGAGAGGATCTCGCTCCGGAGCTTGATCCGCTTGACCCAACGGTCGTCGGGCGGGACCTCGATCGGCGGCACCGTCTCCGTCAGCTCGAGGGCGACCCGGGTGCCGGCCTTCGGGTCGAGCCGGACCCGGACTGCTTTGCTGTAGAGGTTGCCCGGCGAGAAGGCCCAGCGCTGACCTTCCCACTGGTCCATGTGGGCCCAGAGCGTGTGACCGTCGGCGCGCTCGAACCGGGTATAGAGGTTGACGATCGCCTGGACCCAGTAGTCCCCCGCCGGGAGCTGGTCGAGACTCGGGTACGGGAAGCCGATGGCGCCGCGATCGATCACCGCGGGTCGGCCGGGCGTGAGCTGCTCCAGGTCGACGGCGAAGTAGGGCACCCGCCCGTCCCGCTGGCGGGCCGAATTGTAGGCCGCGATTCGGGGCTCGGGATCGTCGGCCGGCGCGATGGCGAGGAAGAGCCGGCCGGTGGTCGCGGCGTCGCGCACGGTCGTCGGAATGACGACCGTGACCTCGACGCCGGGATCGGCGCCGCAGCCCAGGAGCCCGGTGGCCAGTCCGGTCGCCAGCCCGAGGGCGATCGCCCGGCCTCTGATCGTGGTCGTGTGCATGCTCTCGTCTGGTTGGAAGTCGGCCGCCCGAGCGGCGCTCGCGACCGAGGAGTATCGCCCGGCGGTCGCGGACGCGCCAGGGCGGGTGAGCGTTAGGCGATCCCGGGGCGGCGGGCGCTCCGGCTTCCCGGGCTCCGCAGCTTTCGATCCCCCGGACGAACGCCACCGCTGCAACTCCGCCGTCGGCGTCGTCGTAGAGATGGCCATCCCGACCCCTC
The DNA here is from genome assembly GCA_050184075.1 of Gemmatimonadales bacterium. Lineage (GTDB taxonomy): Bacteria > Gemmatimonadota > Gemmatimonadetes > Gemmatimonadales > GWC2-71-9 > SHZU01. The sequence continues at coordinate 10,947 of JBFXAS010000126.1, read as the reverse complement.
AGAGTCCCCCGATGAACGGAAGCCGAACCGCGCTCCTGGCGGCCCTCGCCGTCGCGATGCTCGACGCCTGCGATCGCGCCCCCGCCGCCGGATCCGACCACCCCGACGTCGCCGCCGCCTCGGCGACCGGTGCCCGGACCGACTTCGACTTTCTCGTCGGCCGGGAGTGGATCGTACACAACCGGGTGCTCGCCGGGCGGCTCGAGGGCGCCACCGAGTGGACCGAGTTCGACGCGAGGCTCGTGGACGTGCGACCGATCCTGGGTGGCCTCGGCAACGTCGATCGGATGCTCGCGATTCGCAACGGCCAGCCGTTCGAAGGCAGCTCGGTCCGGATCTTCGATCCGCGCACCAGCCAGTGGACGATCTTCTGGGTCGATACCGACAACCCGACCCTCCGGCCGCAAGTCGTCGGCGGCTTTCAGGGCGCCAGCGGCGACTTCTTCGGGAGCGAGGAGTATCGCGGCCACACCGTGCGGCTCCGCTTCCGCTGGCGGGTGAGCAGCGACAGCACCGCCCTTTGGGAGCAGGCCTACTGGGACGAGCGCTCGAACGAGTGGGAGACGAACTGGACGATGGAGTTCGTCGCCGACTGAGCCGCTCAGTCCGGGGCCGAGACCCGGTGCCAGAGCAGAATCGCGCCGCAGCTGCCGCCGGGTCCGCCCAACTGGTACTGAGCCGGCGTCTGTGAGAGCCCGACGTACATCTCCACGCCCTCGAGGTCGTCGGTGCGGAATTGGTCGATGTCGGGCGGGGGCTCGTCGGAGTCGGGTCGCCAGAAGACGATCCCGTCCACGAATACGGTGAGGTAGCACGCCGGCAGGAAGACCGAATCGCCGCAGCGATAGTCGGAGTAGCCGCTTCGCCGTCCGGCCGCCGCCGCGTAGCCGTTGCAGGGGCTCGGCCGCGGAATCAGGTTGGCGCCGGGCGAGAGCCGCAGCACGTTCGAGACCGGTGCGTTCGCTCTCGCGTCGAGCTGCTCCAGCGTCACGAAGTGTCCGTTGGCCTCGCGCCGCCGCTCCTCGAAGCCGCGCATCCTCGGAAGGACGCCGGCCGAGCGGCGACCGCTCACCTCGATCGGATCGAGCGCGACGGCGACGGCGCCCAGCGAGAGCGTCACCCGGGTCGTGTCCCCGGCGACGACGCTCACCTCCCGACGCGCCGTCCCGAAGCCGAGCGCCCTGGCTTCGAGCAGTTGGGTGCCGGCGGGCGGGTCGCGGAGCCAGCCGACTCCAGCCTCGTCGGTGCGCGCGGAGTCTCCCGACGGCTCGGCCACCACGAACGCGTCGGCGATCGGGGTGCCGCCCGTCTCCGAGCGCACTTCGACCCTGACCACGCCCGCGCGGATCGGGTCCCGCGCGCCAAGGGTGAGCTTCGCCGTCGTGAGCCGGTCGCCCGCCAGCGCGATCACCGAGGGCGACGCGACCAGGGGGCTCGCCGCACGGACCCAGAGCTTCCGGTCGGGATCGAGCCCGCAGACCCGGAACGCCCCCGCCGTGTCGGCTGTGACCGTGACCGTCTGGCTACCCCGGCGCTCGGCAACCCAGCGAAGGTCCACCGACCCGCCCGGCATCGCGGCGCCGGTCTGGTCGCGGAGGACGCCGGCCAGGATGCCGCGCTGGCTGGTGCCGATGGTGACCCCGTCGCAGAGCGGACCCACGATTCGCTCGAGCGGCGGGATCGCGAGATCGGCCGTCGCGACCCGGCCCCGATCGAGCCGCGCCGCCCCGCTCACCGGACCGAAGCCGAGCGCGGTGATCCGTGGGTGGGCGGCCCGGAGCACGAAGTTGCCTCGGGTGGGCGTCTCGATCCGATAGCGCCCGTCCGCGCCGGTGGTGCCGGCGTACGCCCCGCCCAGCGCGACCACCGCCCCCTCGAGCGGGGTGCCCGCCACCGAGTCCCAGACCACGCCGGTCACGACGGAGCGTGTGCCGCTCACCCGCACGGCCACGGACTGAGCGGCGAGCGAGCCCGCCGCGAGGAGGCTCGCCAGCGCGCCGAGCGCCCAGTGGCGGTGGCGACCGAATCCTGCCATGAGACGATGATACGGCTCGGTCTGGTGCCGGGCATCGGCACGGATTCCGGCCCTCCCGCGCCCGTTGGGGGCCAGGTTTTCTCCCAACTTGTTGTTTTCCGGCCCGGGCCGAGAATTGAGAGGGACGGCTCGAATGGAGTTGGTTCGATGCGGGATCGATGGGGACGGCTCATGGCGGCGATCGCGTTCGCGCCCATCTTCGCGGCGGCGCTCTGGCTGCTCGGTCTGGAGCTGCTGCTCAAGCAGCGGTGGGGCGCGGGGCGGGGTCGCCCCGATCCGAGAGAGGAGGCGGTGGTCCGGGCCTATCGGACTCGCCGGATCGCGGCCGATGCAACCCTGGGACGCGCCGGATGACACTAGAGGTGTCCCGACTCCTGAGGCCGCCCCGTGCGCTCCGTCCTGCCGATCGTCCTGTCCCTGCTCTCCTCGCCGCTCGCCGCCCAGACGTCCGGCGCCGGCCGGCCGGGCGTGCGGCCGCTGCTCGCCCCTGACGTCGAGATCCCGCTGGCGCGGAGCGCCGCGCCGGCCTCCGTCTCCGCCCGGGCGAGCGTCTACGTCTTCACCGACGAGGGCTTCCGGCTGGCCGACTCGGGCTCGTCCGACGTCGCCTGCCTCGTGAACCGGAGCTGGCCCACGTCGCTCGAGCCGGAGTGCTTCGATCGCGAGGCCGCGCGCACCATCATGCGACAGGACATGAAGCGGACCGAGCTCTATCATCGGGGGGCGTCGCAGCAGGAGGCGGACCGGCTGATCGCCGACGGTCTGGCGGACGGCACCTTCCAGCTGCCCACCCGACCGGCCGTGGTCTACATGATGTCGGCGGGGCAGCGGCTGGTGAGCGACGACGGACGGGCGGTAGGCAAGTGGCGCCCGCACCTGATGATCTACTCACCGTATCTCACCAACGCGGCCGTCGGTCATCACGGCGAGCCCGGACTCTCGGGCGGGCTGGTGGTCGACTCCGGTCTCCCGACGGCGAACCTGATGGTGGTGGTGCCCGACTTCGTGAAAGTCCCAGAGGCCTCGCCCGATCGATGAGCGCCGGTCCCACCGATCGCGAGCTGGTGGGCGCGATCCTCGCGGCCGGGGACGAAGCCGCCTTCCGCGCGCTCTACCGCCGACACACGCCCGCGCTCTATCGGACGGCCGTGCGGCTCACCGAGGATCGAGGCGGCATCGCCGAGGACCTGGTGCACGACACCTGGCTCAGAGCGACGGACCGGCTGGCGGGCTTCGAGTGGCGCTCGGCGTTGGCCACCTGGCTCACCGGGATCCTCTTCAATCGGGTGCGCGAGATCCGCCGGGAATGGACCCGGCGTGACGCCGTCTCGATCGACGCGGTGCCCGAGCCGCCGGGCCTCCCGCGCTCCGAGGAGGACCGGATCGATCTGGAGCGGGCCATCGCCGAGCTGCCGCCCGGCTATCGGGCGGCGGTGGTGCTCTACGACATCGAGGGCTTCTCGCACGAGGAGGTGGCGGAGATCCTCGGGATCGACGTCGGCACTTCGAAGAGTCAGCTGTCTCGGGCCCGCCGGCGGCTTCGCTGGTGGCTCGGTCCGGAGGAGCGTCCCGCATGAGCGAAGAGCGATACGACGATTCGGCGCCCGCGCTCGACCGGCTGCGGGAGGGGCCGATGGCGCCAGCGGAGCTCGAGGAGCGGGTCGTCGGCGCGCTGGCCAGACGGGGAGTGCTCCGCCCCAACCAGCGGCGAGCCAGCCGCCGCGGTTGGATCGGCGGCGTCACCGCGGCGCTGGCGGCGGGCCTGGGGGGATTCGCGCTCGGACGGGGCGCGTCGTCCGAGGCGCCGTCGATTCGCTCCGGGCCACGCTGGCTCCTGCTGCTGTTCGAGGACGAGGCCTTCGAGGTCGCGCCGCCCGAGGAGGCCGCGGCGGTCGTGGCGGAGTACACCGCGTGGGCCGACCGGCTGCGCGAGCGGGGTCTGTTGGTGGACGCGGGACGGCTGGGAGAGCAATCCGCCCTGGTGCAGAGCGAGCGGCTGGCCCCGGTGGCCGCCGCCGAGCGCACCCCGATCGGCGCGGCGGGCGGGTACTTCGTCGTGGTGGCTCGAGATCTCGCGGCGGCCCGCGGGCTCGCGCTCGAGTGCCCCCACGTTCGTCGCCAGGGGCGGATCCTGATCCGACCGATCGCCGGATAGCTCCCCACCTGGCTCATCCCGGCCGACCGCCTCACCTTTCCGGCCCATGTGGGCCTTGATCCGCTTCCAGACCCGCGGGGCTGCCGGCCTCGCGCAGCGCAACGCGCTGGCCACCTTCGTGGTCCTGATCCTGGGGCTGTCGCTGATTCCCGATGGCCCGAACGTCCTCCGCGACCTGGGGTTCGCGCTGGTCGCGCGCGACGCTCCGCGAACTCCGGCCCTGCTGGTGGCGCTGCTCGCACTCTCGGTGGCGACGCACGCGGTGCCGGTTCTCCGCCTCGGGCTCGGCGGCTGGCTCCGCAGCCTGCCGCTCTCCGATCGGGACCATCGCCGCGCGCTCGCGATCGGGCTCCTGGTTCCGCTGGTCCCCATCGCGGTCGGGATGGCGCTCGCGATTCCGGTCACCGGGATCGGCTTCGCGCGGCCGCTCTCGATCCCGGCGCTGCTCGGTTTGCCGCTCGTCTTGCTGGCGGCGGGCGCGGCCGCGCTCCCCGTCGGGCGTGGCCTCCTCGCCCGGCCGCTCGCGCTCGTCGCGCTCGGGCTGGCCACCCGCGGCCGCTGGCTGGCGCTCGGGGGAGCGGCCCTCGCGCTGCTCGGCTGGGACCTGGTCGCCGGCGCCGTGGCGCTCGGCCCGCGGGCCATCGAGCGGCGGCACTCCAGCGACCGGTGGCTTGGGCCGGTGCTGGTCTGGCGGGCTCTCGGCTGGCGGCTGCTCGCGCCCACCCTCGCGGCGGTGCCGCTGCTCGGCGCGGCGCTCGCCTACCGGATGAACAACGAGCTGACCGCGCGCGAGGCGGGCTTCGGCACCCGACTCGCGTTGCTCGCCACCCTCGCCTGCGGCATCGCGATGCTGGGCGACGCCCTGGTGGCGCGTCGGCGGCCCTGGCCGTGGGCGCGCTCGCTGCCCTGGTCGGCCGCTCGGCGGGTGCTCGACGACGCGCTCGTGCTCGGTGTCGCGGCCCTGCCCCCGATCCTGCTCGCGAATCTGCTCGACTGGCGGGTCGCCCTGGTGGGTCTCGCCGCGCTGCCCCTGCTTCTCCTGATCGCGCTGGGCGCGCTGCCCGGAGCGCGTGGCCGACTCCTCGGCGTGAGCGGCATGTTGAGCTGGCGGAGCGGGCTGGTTGTAGGGGGGCTCGCCTTCGCGCCCTGGCTCGCGCTGGCTGCCGCCGGGCTCGCGCCGCTGGCCTTTCGGATCGCCGCCCGGGCCGAGCGCCGCGCGGTCGTCACGGGCTGGGAGCCGCTCCATCACGCCGCCGCCGGCGACTCCGAGCTCGGGAGCGCGCGGTGAGCGCCGAGACCCGTGGCATCCGGGTGGAGGGCGTGCGCTTCCGCTACGGTCGGTCGGCGCCCTGGCCCTTTCGCGGCCGGGCGGGTGCGCCACTCGCGCTGGAGTGCGCCTCGCTGGCGATTCCACCGGGCCTCACCCTGTTGCTCGGTCCCAACGGGAGCGGCAAGAGCACCCTGCTCAAGCTGATCGCGGGGATCGAGATGCCGGAGACCGGCTCGGTCACCATCGACGGCCGGGACCTCTGGCGGGAGGAGCGCGAGGCGCGCCTGAGGCTGGCCTACGTGCCCGAGCAGCCCGATCTGAGCCCGTATGCCACCCTGGGCGAGGTGCTGCGCCTGGTAGCGGCCCTCCGCGGCGAGCCCGCCTCACGCGGAGCGGAGGCGCTCGCCCGGGTGGGGCTCGGGGAGCTCACCGCCCGCTCGATTCGCGAGCTCTCCATGGGGCAGCGGCGGCGCGCGATGCTGGCCGCCCTTTTCGTGGGCGAGACGACCACGCTCCTGCTCGACGAGCCGCTCGAGACCCTCGATCGGGGCATGCGGGATGCCGTGCTCGAGGTGGTCGACGCGCGGCTCGCGGCCGGGGCGACGGCCTTGATCTCCACCCACGAGATCGAGCCCTTTCTGGGTCGGGCCGACCGCGCGGTCGTGGTCCGGAGCGGGGTCCCGACGCTGGAGCGGCTCCCGGACGACGTCGAAACCCGGTTCGCGCGCCTCGACCTCTGGGCGCGGGGCGCGGGCGAGTCCCGGCGTCCCGCCTAACGCCTCGCGCTCACCCCGATCTCCGCCAGGAGCTCGTCGGGCCGGTAGCCGACCCCGTCCTTCACCACCAGCTCCACCCGCCGGATCGCCTCGATGCGGGCCACCGGATCGCCGTCGATCAGGACCAGGTCCGCGAGCTTGCCCTCCGCGATCGATCCGAGCGTCTCGGTCCGCCCCGTGACCGTCGCGGCGTTCCAGGTGGCGATGCGCAGCACCTCCGCCGCCGGGATCCCGGCTTCCGCGTAGAGCTCGAGCTCCCGGTGGTAGCAGAACCCGGCCATGCAGTCGGTGCCCGCGACCAGGGTCACGCCCGAGCGGTGGAGCGCCGCGACCATGTCGAGCATCCGGCGGTAGGAGGCCCGATAACGCGCCCGGGTCGACGCGTCGGCGGGGAGGCCGCCACCGGTCATCCCCCGGCGGACCTGGGCCGGCAGCCGATCGCGGTACTTCGCGTCGCCGGGATTCACGGTGCCCGGTTTGGCGGTGAACATCCCCTCGAACGTCGCCACCGTCGGGTCGACCACGATCTTCCGGTCGGCGAGGAAGCGGAGGAACGCCCGGACGCTGTCGGCCGCGAGGTCGAGATCCGCGCCGCGCTTCGCCACCTCGGTGAAGCGGAGCGGTGTCCGGGTGTCGAGCGTGTCTCCCAGGAAGTTGAGGAACAGCATGTTGGTGTGCTGGATCTCGTCGTACCCGGCCAGCACCGCGTCCCTGGCGATCATCCCGCGCGGGATATGCCCGCTGAGACGCATCCCTTTCTCGTGGGCCCGCCTCGCGATGACGGGCACCAGCGACGGGTCGAGCGAGCTGTAGAGCTTGATCTGTTCGTAGCCCAGCTCGGCGTAGCGATCCACCCAGCGGAGCGCGTCCTCGGGCGTCGAGACCAGGGCCTTGGTCGGGCCGGCGAACGGGCCGGGCCCGTCCATGAAGCCGGCCATCACGATCCGCGGCCCGAGCATGGTCCCCTGGTCGATCGCGCGCCGGGTGGCCAGGAGGTAATCGACGTCGTTCGCGAGGTCGCGAATCGAGGTCACGCCGTTGGCGAGGTTGAGGAGGCCGTCGACGTTGCCGAAATGGGCGTGCATGTCCCAGAGCCCCGGCAAGAGTGTCTTGCCCCGGCCGTCAACCACGCGTGCGTTCCCGGGGACGGGCACGTCGCCGGCGGGCCCGACCCGGGCGATCCGGTTGCCTTCGACCACCACCGTCCGATCGGGCACGAGCCGGGCGGCGGGCGCGTCGAAGACGGTCACGTGCTCGAAGACGAGCGGACGGCCGTCCCGGGCGCCGAGCCGCTCGGCGAGCGCGCGGGAGCGGGCCCCCGTGATCGAGTCCTGCACCCGCGTGAGGGCCTGCAGCAGGCCCTCGTGCCCACGGCGGATCACGCTCGACCAGCCGCTCACCGACGCGAAGAGCTCCTGCTCCCGGTCGAGCCAGAGATAGGTGGGGGAGAAGCCGAGGCCGCTGACGATCGCGAGGGTGAGGTCGGGCGCGTCGCCGGCCGGGCGGACCCCCGGCGCCGTCTCCAGTCGCGCCTCGCCCCCGGGCAGCAGCGGGAGCCGGTGGGACGGCGCGCCGAGCAGCGCCCGCGCCAGCGCGGCCGAGAGCTCGGGCGGCGCTTCGAGCGGCAGGAAGAAGCCGGCGCCCGCCGGCGCGTCGCCCGCCTCGGCCGCGTTCTTCCAGCGGAGCCGACCGGAGCCGCTCTCGAGCGTTTCGCCGACCGACTGCTTGAGGTAGTCGTTCCCGCTGATCCGCACGGTGCGGGCCCGGCCGCTCTCATCGACGGACAGCTCGGTGTCGGTCGACGGACCGCGGCCGCGGTCGTTGAACTCGAAGTGGATCCGGCGGCTGCCGTCGCTCTGGACGACCACGGTCTGGCGGCCGGCCTGGTTGCCCTGGATCAGGACCGCGTAATGGAGGGTGTCGGCCGACTGGCCGAGCGGGACGAAGCCGAGCAGCGCGAGGAGGAGCACGGGGCCATCCGATCGGGTCGTGGGAGCCCCTCCAATATGCGCCCCGGTCGCGGCGGGCGCCGCTCGAGCGCCTCTCTGAATCCGAACCCGCGAGCCCGCCGTAAGAGGCGACATGCCAAGTCTCAAGCTCGCGGTGCGCACGCTGGCCCGCTCGCCTTTCGTGACGGCCGTGGCCGTGGGGTCGCTCGCGCTCGGCATCGGCGCCAACACGGGCCTCTTCTCGATGTTCCAGCAGATCCTGTTGCGGCCGCTTCCGGTGGAGGGAGCGGATCGGCTGGTCAATCTGTCGAGTCCCGGGCCCAAATCGGGCTCCACCTCCTGCAACGACGCCGGCAGCTGCGAGGAGGTCTTCAGCTACCCGATGTTCCGCGACCTGGAGGCCGGACAAAAGGTCCTCGCCGGTCTGGCGGCCCACCGGTCCTTCGGTGCCAACCTCGCGTATCAAGGCCTCACCCTCGATAGCGAGGCTCTCTACGTTTCCGGCTCGTACTTCAGCGTCCTCGGGCTCAGACCGGCGCTCGGCCGCCTGCTCGGCCCGAGCGACGATCAGGTGATCGGCGGTCACCCCGTGGCGGTCCTGAGCCATCGCTACTGGCAGGACCGTCTGGGCGCCGACTCGAGCGTGATCGGGCAGCCGCTCACGATCAACGGGCAGTTTCTCACGGTCGTCGGGGTGGCGCCGGCGGGCTTCGACGGTACCACGATCGGCATCCGTCCCCGGGTCTTCGTGCCGATCTCCATGCGGGGCGTGCTCTCGGCCCGCGAGAGCTCCTTCCAGGATCGCAACGACTACTGGATCTACCTGTTCGGGCGGCTGGCTCCGGGTGGCACCCTGGCCGAGGCGGCGGCGGGTCTGAACGCGATCTATCGCCCGATCGTCATGGACGTGGAGCTGCCGCTCCAGGCCAACGCCAAGGACGACTACCTCGAGCGCTTCCGCGCCAAGGAGATCGGGGTGGCTCCCGGGCGACGCGGCCAGACCAGCGTCGGCCGCGAAGCGACGGCGCCACTCCTGCTGCTGTTCACGGTCACCGGGATCGTGCTGCTGATCGCCTGCATCAACGTGGCGAACCTGTTGATCGCCCGGGCGGCGAACCGGGCCCACGAGATGGCGGTCCGGCTCTCTCTCGGCGCGACCCGTCGGCAGCTGGTCGCGCAGCTGCTCACCGAGTCGCTGCTGCTCGCGGCGCTGGCCGGCGTCGTGAGCCTCGTGGTGGCGCGTTGGACGCTGGCCCTGATCACCCGCTTCCTGCCGCCGGATGCCCTGGCGACCGTGGACTTCGCCGTCGGCGGCGGCGCCATCGCCTTCGCCGCGGCCGCGGCGCTCGTCACGGGCCTGTTGTTCGGGGTGGCACCCGCGATCCACGCCACCCGTCCCGAGCTGCTCGGCATCATCAAGGCCAACACCGGCCGAACCACCGGCAGCCGCCGTGGCGCGCGCTTCGGGTCGGGCCTGGTGACCGCGCAGATCGGCCTGTCGATGGCGCTGCTGGCCACGGCCGGGCTCTTCATCCGAAGTCTCGGCAACGCGGCCCGCGTCGATCTCGGTCTGGAGGCCGACAACGTCGTCGCCTTCCGGATCTCGCCGTCGCTGAACGGCTACCCCCCCGCGCGGATCAACGCGCTCTACCGCCGGGTCGAGGAGGAGCTCGCGGCGTTGCCGGGGGTCACCAACGTGGCGGCCGCCCGGGTGCCGGTGCTCGCGGGGAGCAGCTGGAACACCACGGTCAAGGTCGAGGGCTACGAGCCCGAGGCCGAGGAGCGGACCAGCGCCAGCTACAACCAGGTCGGCCCGGGTTTCCTCGCCACCCTCGGCATGCGGCTCCTGGCCGGCCGCGAGTTCACCGATGCCGATGGGGTCGGTGGTCCGCGGGTCGCCATGGTGACGGAGAGCTTCGTCCGCCGCTTCAATCTCGGCCGGGACGTGATCGGCAAGCGGATTGGATTGGGCAGTGGCGAGCTCGACATCGAGATCGTCGGACTGGTGCGGGACGCGAAGTACGCCGAGGTGAAGGGGGCCACGCCGCCGGTTTTCTTCCGGCCCTATCGGCAGGACACCCTGATCGGCTCGATCAACTTCTACGCCCGGACCCGCGGCACACCGACCCCGCTGCTGCAGGAGATTCCGCGGATGATGGGCCGGGTCGATCCGACCCTGCCCGTGGTGGACCTGCTCACCTTGCCGGCGCAGATCCAGCAGGGACTCTATCTCGATCGCATGATCGGCAACTTCTCGTCGGCCTTCGCCGCTCTGGCGACGCTGCTCGCGTCGATCGGTCTGTACGGCGTGCTCGCCTACAACGTGGCCCGCCGGACCCGGGAGATCGGGGTGCGGATGGCCCTCGGCGCCGATCGGCGCCGGGTCCGCTCGCTGGTGCTTCGTCAGGTCGGCCGGATGCTGCTGATTGGCGGCGGGGTCGGGCTGCTGGTGGCCATCGGGATCGGACGGGCGGCGCGCTCCCTCCTGTTCGACGTCCAGGGCTACGATCCCTTCGCGCTCGCCGGCGCCACGGCGCTGCTCGCGCTGGTGGCCTTCTCGGCCGGCTACCTGCCGGCGCGGCGGGCCTCCGCGGTCCATCCCATGGAGGCCCTTCGGGAGGACTAGCCCGGCGCCTAACGAAGCGGCGGGGTGGCGACCGGCGGGCGCCGGTGGTGGGTGTGCTGCTCGTATCCGTAGGCGAGTCGGATCTGGGTGGCCTCGTCCCAGGGCCGGCCGAAGAACTGGTGGCCGGCCGGGAGCA
>JBFXAS010000125.1:0-14628 GCA_050184075.1 Gemmatimonadales bacterium | reverse complement strand
CGCACTGGATTTGGGGCCCTGCACCGGCGGTATCAGCGGAGCGACCGGCAGGGCGGCACCACCGGTCGACTCCCGCTCCCTCCCGCCGGTCTTGCTCGGAAAGACCGGGCCCTGGATGTGCTTCTCGGCGTCAGCCAGCTTCGCCGCGGCCGGGATCACCGCCGCGGCCGGCGCCCTGGCGATCGCCTCCGCGAAGGGCAGCCGGTATCGGCTCCTCGCCGTCGCGCCGATCTTTTTTTCTCTGCAGCAGCTGGCCGAGGGCGTCCTGTGGCGGACCTTCGACGGCGCCGCCGGCGTCGGGTGGCAGGCCCCCGCTGCCTACTTTTTCCTGATCGTGGCCAACGGCGTCTGGCCGATCTGGGTCCCGTTGGCGTTCCGGTCGTGTGAAGCGGACCGCCGCCGCCGCGGGATGCTGACCGTCCTCCTCGCTCTTGGCGTCATCGAGAGCATCGGCCAGCTCTGGGCCCTTGCCGCCCACGCCCCGGTCGCCAGCCTGGTGGGTCGACACATCGCCTACCACATCGAGCCACCGTGGGCGGGCTGGCGAGCCGTGGCGCTGCTCTATCCGGTCGTCGTTGTGGCCCCCCAACTGCTGTCGGGCAACTGGATGCTGCGACTGATCGGGGTAGCCGTGCTGCTCTCGCTGGTGGTGGCGCGCATCGCCTACCTCGAGGCGGCGCCGTCGGTCTGGTGCTTCTTTGCGGCGATCATCAGCGGCCTGGTGGCCGTAACGGTCCGGGTCGAGGCGGCGCGGCGGCCGGCCCCGGGCCATTCACTGAGTCCGACGCCCGCGGGCTGACCGACGGGGCGAACGGGACGGCGGCGCCGAGACTGGACCTGGCCGAGCCCAGCCCGGTCTCCGTCATCCGGCCCCCGGCCGCAGCACTCACCGCCAGCCCGATCCCGAAGTCGGCCACCATCGGCCGACTGTCGTGCAGGAGGACGTTCTCGGGCTTGATGTCGCGGTGGATCACCCCGTGGCGGTGGGCGTAGTCGAGGGCGTCGGCCACCTCGGAGGCCAGGCGCACCGCGTCGTCGACCCCGAGCTGCCTTTCCCGGTTGAGCCGATCACACAGGGTCTCGCCTTCGATGTAGGGCATGACGTAGAAGAGCAACCCCGCCCGCGGTGCCCGAATCGAACAGCGGGAGGTTGTGCGGATGCTGCAGCGCCGCCGTGGTCTTGATCTCCGCCACGAACCGCTCGGCGCCGAGCACCGCGGCCAGCTCCGGCTTGAGCACCTTGAGGGCGACTCGGCGGTCGTGCCGGACGTCCTGGGCAAGGTCGACGGTGGCCATCCCTCCCTGACCCAGCTCGAGCCTCGATCAGATAGCGCTCGGCCAGCGACGTGCGCAGCGCATCGAGTGACGTCAATCGGGGCCCCGGTTCGATGGATGGGTCGCAATATGGGTCCCCGTCATGGCGGGGGCTGCGGACGAGTTGGTCTGCGCGTCGGCCAGGCTCCGGAGGTCGACCAGGCCGGCGTTGCGGCGTCAGTGCGCCGCGGGTGCCTCGAGCACGAGCTCCGCGAGGCTCGCCAGGATGCGAGCCGGCCCGATTGCCGGCCCCCGCGGGCGGACGGGTGATCCGCTGCCCGCCGAGTCTGCGTATTAGCCTGCGAGATGTCTTCACCGATCGTTCCCCGGCTCCCCAGGTCCGTCTCCAGCCCCGCCCGGCTGCCCGCCGTCGTGCGTCGATGCTGGTGGCGTGGCCCACGAGCCCGGACGGTGGCCGGGTCACGATTCATCGGATACCGGCCGAACGGGAGTCGCGGAGCTACGGGTTGGAGCTGCGATCCGGTCCTCGTGCCGGCTTCGATTCCCGCAGAGCGCCGCAACAAAGAGGAGGTCGCATGATCACCATCACACGGTGCCGCCTGCGGTTCCTCGACAGCGACGACGTCTACTTCGTCCTGCGACTGACCAGTAGCACGGGTGAACCGGCTGCGAGCGCCGACGATTGCAGAGAGCGCGAGGTCGAAGGAGTTCCCGGCCGACCCGGGACGTGACGGGCCTCGTGCTGGAAGGCCCGAGCTCGGCGTTCAGCTGGCAGGACGCCTTCAGCACCGCGATCGACCCATGATCCCCATTCTCACCGGGCCGAATCGGCCCAAGGAGCGACTCGTGTCCGCCACACCCTTCGGAATCGCTTGCGCCTGCCTGGCCGTATCCCTGATCCCCGCCACCGTCGACGCGCAACGACCGGAATCACCCGGACCCATCACCATCACGGTCGTGGCCACCCGCTCCGAGCTCGGGCAGGTCACCCCGATCATCAACCGGATCAATGGACGGCTGAGCCGCGACCGCACTCTGGTCGACACGCTCGACGATCTGGCGGATGCTGGAAAGAACGAGGACATGGCGGCGCTGGTCGCGCGGGAGGCCGGGGTGAGCCGCGCCATGGTCCACGTCCAGCGCGCCATGGGGGGCGGCGGTGACGGGCAGGGCAGCGGCTTCCATCAGGCCGCGCTCTGGACCACGGTGACCAGTTCCCTGCCGCTCAACCCCTGGTCCATCAGCTATAGGGGCACGAAGTGGAGCTGGTGCGTCGGCACTACCTGCCCGACGAAATGACTCTATCGAGGTCCCGACGCTGGCGAGCTCGCGTCGCCTGAACGACGCGGCGGATCTGGCGATCGAGCTCCTCCAACCCGACCAGCGCCTCGCCATTGTCGGCGAGGCGCTGTCGTTGCATGCCCTGCCACGCCGCCGCCGCGCCGTCGAGCAGGCGCACCGCCTCGCCGGAGGCGCGCCGTTCGTGGCCTGCCAGCGGGCGGGTCTGGCCCCCGCCGAGGGGGGAGTGCAGCCTCGACCCAACGACTGCTCCGGTCTCACCCGACCACTGGCCGCGCTGCCGGTGCGCGCCGAGCATCGCCTTGCGCTGAGAGGTGAGGCTTCATCAAGATGCCTACTGGTACAACTGTACCAGTCCCTGGCCAGCGTTCGCTCCCCGGGGCAGGCCGGGGTATCTTGACCAGCGAGACGCACCCCGGCCCTCGCCTTCGACACGTCGCCACGCTGACGGGACCAAGGAGGCTCCGTCGATGATCGTCGCGCTGCTCGCGCTCACCCTGATCCAGGCCCCACCCTCATCCACGGATGCCGACACCAAGGCGTGGTGGAACATCACCGCGCTGCTCTCGGGCGACGCCATGGAGGGGCGCGACGCCGGCTCGCCCGGCTATCAGCGCGCCGCCGAGGTGGTGGCCATGCGCTGGGCCGCGGCGGGGGTGCAGCCGCTGGGCGAGAACGGCACCTGGTTCCAGACTGTGCCGATGCGGGACGTGACGATCACCCGGGCCTCGATCGACGTGGGTGGCCGGCGGCTCGACTTCCTGCGCGACGTCATCACACCTGCGCAGGGGGCGCCGCCCGCGGTCGACGCGGCGCTCGTCTACCGGGGGTACTGCGGCGCCGAGGCGTTGGGCGAGGTGCGGGACAAGCTGGTGATCTGTCACGCCACCCGCCGTGCCGGCCTGCCCAACGACGGCGATCGGATGCGGGCCCTGCTCGAGGCCGGCGCGGTCGGGATCGTGTCGATCGCCGATCCGGGCTTCGCGGTGGAGCCGCCGCGCTGGCCGTTCGCTTATATGCGGAGCGTCACGCTCGAGGGGTCGCCGCCGCCGCAGGGACGCCCGCTCGTCTACCTCCTGCTCAACGCCGCCGCGCTCGGCCGGGTGATCGACGGAAGCGGCCGGGACGCGGCTGCGCTGATCGAGGCGGGGAGCCAGGGCGAGCCGCTGCCGTCGTTCGATCTCGCCGACCGGCTCCGGGCCCGCTTCGAGACGGCCGAGCGGACCTTCGGCTCGCCTAACGTGATCGGGATCCTGCCGGGCACCGATCCCGCGAAGGCCGACGAGGCGATCGTGCTGAGCGCGCACCTCGACGCCTATGGCTACGGCGAGCCCGTCGAGGGGGACAGCCTCTACAACGGCACCCTCGACGACGCGGCCTACGTCGCGCTCCTGGTTCGATTGGCCGAGCGGCGGGCGGGGAAGGGCTTCCGCCGGCCGCTGGTGTTCGCCATCGTGACCGGCGAGGAGAAGGGACTGCTCGGCTCACGCTGGTTCCTCTCCCATCTGACGCGCCCGAAGGAGCGGATCGCCGCCAACATCAATCTCGATCAGCTGCGGCCGCTCTTCCCGCTCGAGCTGCTGACGGTGCACGCCCTCGACGAGACCACGCTCGGCGACGACGCGCGGGCGGTCGCGACGAGCCTCGGGATCACCGTCCAGAACGATCCCGAGCCGGAGCGCCGGCTCCTGATGCGCTCGGACCACTGGACTTTCATCCAGGCGGGGATTCCCGCCATCAACTTCGTCTTCGGCTTCCGTCCCGGCACCGAGAGCGAGCGGATCTACCGCCGCTGGTATCGGGAAGGGTATCACACGCCACAGGACGATCTGGCGCAGGCCATCGACTGGAAGGCCGCCGCCGACTTCAACCGCTTTTTCTACGGTCTGGTGGACCGGGTCGCCGATCAGGATGCGACGCCGGCCTGGAAGCCGGACAGCAAGCTGCGACCGAAGGCGCACTGACGCCGCTGGAGATCGAGATGACGACTAGATCACTGCCCCTCCGAGCCGCGGCGACGCTGGCTCTCCTCCTCCTGCCCGTGGCTCCCGCGGCGGCGCAGACCAGCGCTCACCCGGTGGACCGCTTCGTCACCTTTCCGTTCCCGACCGAGCTGGTCGCCGCGCCCACGGGGCAGCGGGTCGCCTGGGTGCTCGAGGATCATGGCGCGCGGAATGTCTATGGCGCCGAGGGCCCGAGCTGGCAGCCGAAGCGACTCACCAGCTTCACGGAGGACGACGGCCAGGCGCTGACGCAGCTCGCCTTCACGCGCGACGGCTCCCAGCTGGTCTTCGTGCGCGGCGGCGACCACGGCTCCAACTGGTCGTCGCCCGGCGGGGTGGAGCCCAACCCCGCGAGCGCGACCACACGGGCCCGGGTCGAGATCTGGACCGTGCCGTGGGTCGGTGGCACGGGTCGGATGCTCACCCAGGGCGACGAGCCCGCGATCAACCCCCGCGGGGATGGGATCGCCTACATCAAGGACGGCCAGGTCTGGAGCGTGCCGCTCGCCGCGGGCGGCAAGGCCGAGCAGCTCTTCTTCGCGCGCGGGCGGAGCGGACAGCTCGCCTGGGCGCCCGACGGCTCGGCGCTGGCCTTCGTCTCCAGCCGCTCCGGCGGCTACAGCCTGCTGGGTCTCTACACCGTGGGACGCACGTCGATCCGCTGGCTCGCGCCGAGCACCGATCGAGTGAGCTCGCCGGTCTGGTCGCCGGACGGCGGGCGGATCGCCTACGTGACCGAGGGAGGGCAGGGCAGCGCGCCGCGCACCATGCTGGAGCGGCATCCGCGGCCCTGGGCGATTCGGGTCGCCACGGTGGCGAGCGGCGCGTCGGACACGGTCTGGGCCAGTCCCAACACGCTGCTGGGCTC
Organism: Gemmatimonadales bacterium; assembly: GCA_050184075.1. Taxonomy (GTDB): domain Bacteria; phylum Gemmatimonadota; class Gemmatimonadetes; order Gemmatimonadales; family GWC2-71-9; genus SHZU01. The sequence continues at coordinate 9,183 of JBFXAS010000125.1, read as the reverse complement.
GCGGCCCCGCACCCAGGGCGGCGTCAACCTGGCCTGGGGCGCCGGCGATCGACTGGTCTTCCTGGCCAATCTCGACAACTGGCCGCACCTCTACTCGGTTCCGGCCGCTGGTGGCGAGCCGATGCTGCTCACGCCCGGTGACTTCATGGTCGAGTTCGTAACGATGTCGCCGGATCGTCGCTTCGTCGTCTACAACGCCAACACCGGCTCGGATCCGGCGGACGACGACCGCCGTCACCTCTTCCGGGTGCCGGTTGACGCTGCCAACCCGGTCGCACTCACCAGAGGCACTGATTTGGAGTGGGGGCCGGTGGTGACGGGGGACGGACGCACGGTGGCGCTCCTCACCAGTGGCCCCAGGCGGCCGCCGCTGCCGGCCGTGATCCCGAGCGAGGGCGGCACCCCGAAGCTCCTCGGCGCCGACCGGATCCCGAACGACTTCCCGACCAACGCGCTGGTGGTCCCGGAGCGGGTGGTGATCCCCTCGATCGACGGCACCCCGATCCACATGCAGCTCTTCAAGCCGGCTGGCGCGAGCGGCGAGAAGCGGCCGGCGGTGGTCTACGTACACGGTGGGCCGCCGCGCCAGATGCTGCTCGGCTTCCACTACTGGCACTACTACTCCTCCGACTACGCCCTCAATCAGTACCTGGCGAGTCAGGGCTTCGTGGTCGTGGCGGTCAACTTCCGGCTGGGGATCGGCTACGGTGACGCCTTCATGAATCCGCCGCGAGCCGGTGGCGCGGGGGCGTCCGAGTATCAGGACGTGCTGGCGGCCGCGCACTACCTGCGGTCGCGGTCCGACGTCGACCCGGCTCGGATCGGGATCTGGGGCGGGTCGTATGGCGGCTACCTGACGGCGCTCGCGCTGGCGCGGAACTCGGACCTCTTCGCGGCGGGCGTCGACATCCACGGGGTGCACGACCGCACCCCGAACGCCGCGGAACGACTGGCGCGCTACCAGCTCGCGCCCGAGAAGCCTGTGGACCTGGATAAGGCGATGATGGTGATGTGGCAGTCGTCACCGGTGGCGGACATGGCCACCTGGCGCTCGCCGGTGCTGCTGATCCACGGCGACGACGATCGCAACGTCGACATCGGCCAGACGGTCGATCTGGTGCAGCGGCTCCGTGCCCAGGGGGTGCGCTACGAGGAGATGCTGATCCCGGACGAGATCCACGATTTCCTCCGCTACGACACCTGGCTCAGGGTGAGCCGGGCCGCGACGGACTTTCTGAGCCGGGAGCTCGACTCGGCGAAGCCATGAGCCCGGTCGCCTGACGGGGTTCGCGCTTGCGCCCCTCGCGGGGCCGCCCCGCCGCCTAACGGGGTGGCTCGCGTGGCTCGCGTGGCCTGCGCTCCTCGCGGGGGCGCTCCGGCGGCGGCTCGGGCAGCCGGTACTGCGCCACGAAGACGTCGCCGAGGTTTTCGCAGACGATCCACCCCTCGCCGAATTCGCCGTCGCCGGTGAAGTCGGCGGTGAGCTGAATCGAGCCGGTCACCAGCACGGATCGCCGGCCGGGGAGGAAGGCAATGCCGGTGGCGACGTCGTTGCCGGGGCCCGGCGCGAGCCAGAGTCGGACCGGCCTGCCGTCTTCAGCCGAGACGATCAGCACCGCGAGGTCGGTCTCGAGCTTCGAGTCGACCACGTCGCGCCGGATTTCGGGCGTGCCGTCCTCATCGAGGTCGCGGACGCCTTTGTAGGCTCCCGCCAGGATCACAATGTCGCTCCGCACCTCGAAGTCGCCGGGCCGCTCGAGCGTGGACGAGCGGACCCAGCGGAGCTTGCCCTCGGGCGAGTAGCGGGCGAGCCACGAGCCGGTGGGACCTTCGTCCCTGAGGCGGATGTCCGCCTTGCCGTCGCCATCAAAGTCGGGCGGGCCGTAGCGCTGGTCCAACGGGCCGCCCATCGCGCCGCCCAGGAAGACATCGCCGTTCGGACCGAAGCGCGGGCTGCCCGGCGTCGGTGTGGCCCAGGCGCCGAGGAACTTGCCGGCGCGATCGAACCGGGCCACGTAGCCATCGCGGTCGCGCGGCGCGGGAAGGTCGGCCCGGCCGTCGCCGTCGAAGTCGGCTTCGCCCTCGAGCTCGCCCGTCACGAAGATCTGGCCGCTCGGCGCGACCGCGATCCCGAAGGCGAAGGGCGTCCCGGCGCCGAACACTCGGACCCACCGCACCGCGCCGTCGGGGGAATAGGAGATCAGCGCGGCGGCGCGACGGTCCGGGGCCTCGAACGCTCCGCCTCCGTCGAGCGGGAAGCTGCCGGTGCCCGTGGCCAGGACGTAGGCGTTCGCGTCGCCGTCGCTGGCCAGGCCGTAGATGGCGTCGCCCCCGCCAGGGCCGCCGACGAGCCGCGCCCACCGCACCGAGCCGTCGCCGTCGTAGCGCGCCAAATAGGCGTCGTTGCCGCCGGCGCCGGCGAGACGCGGTCCGCCCTCGAAGGCGACCGACTCCATGAAGGCGCCGGTCACGAACGCTCCGCCCTGACCGTCGACCGCGATCCTGGTGTCGGATCGGTCGGCCGGCGTGGCGGGCGAGCGGGCCCAGCGGACCTTCATCGGCTGGCCAGGTCCGTCGCTCCCCAGCTTCATGAACAGTGGATTGCGCGCGCCTTTGTAGGCGGTCCCGCCGGACGCGAGGTCGACGCTCCCGTCCTGATCGATGTCCAGGCCCCCATGGGAGCCGGCGAGGAAGACGTTGCCTTGGGCGTCGATGGCGAAGTCGCCACCCGCGTCGGCGGAGACGGGACCGTTGATGGCCCAGAACCATTCGATCCCGTCGTCGGCCAGCAGGGGAGCGGCCAGCTCGGCCGGGGTGATGCCGGCGGAGGAGCCCATGCTGTGGACCACGAGCCAGGTAGCGAGTCCGGCGGGAGCGCCAAACGCCCCCGCCGTCGCCAGGAGCTTTCCGGTGATCATGCGGGCCTCCGGTTGTGTTCTGAAACTCCACCATAGAGAACGAAAAGGCCAGCCGAACTCCGCCACCGCCTCGGGCGGCTGGCCGCTCACGGGGCCTTGGGCGGGACCACGAGTCACCTTCAGCGTCTTCGACCATTGATCCTGGGCCACCACCAGGTGCGCCGATCCCATACGCGTCCTGGCCCCCGACGGAGCCTGGGGTATCTTGTGCATGACGCCGGGCGACTGCGCCCCGCCGCGATTCACGGACCCCGCACCGAAAGAGCATGCCACGATGACGTCGATCCCGACCGGACCGCGCCCCACTCACGTCCATCACCCGAGCCGACGCACCTTCGTCAAGATCGGCGCCGCCACGGCTGCGGGCCTGGCGCTGGCGCCCTGGGGCTGCGCGCCGGCAGCCGAATCGGGGCCCAAGCCGCTCCGCATCCTGGTGCTCGGCGGCACCGGCTTCATCGGCCCCCACATGGTGCGCCGGGCGCGGGAGCGGGGGCACACGCTGACCCTCTTCAACCGCGGCCGATCCAACAGCGACCTTTTCCCGGACATCGAAACGCTGATCGGCGATCGCGACGGACAGCTCGACGCGCTCAAGGGCCACGAGTGGGACGCCGTGATCGACAATTCGGGCTACGTGCCGCGCCACGTGCGAGACTCGGCCCAGCTGCTCGCCGGTTCGGCTCGGCAATACCTGTTTATCTCCTCGGTCTCCGCTTACGCCAGCCTTGCCAACCCCGGGATCACCGAGGAATCGCCGCTCGGCACCATGCCGGACCCGACCGTCGAAGAGGTGACGGGGGAGACCTACGGCCCGATGAAGGTGCTGGCCGAGCAGGAGGTGCAGAAGGCCTTTCCGAACGGTACCACCATCGTCCGCCCGGGCTACATCGTGGGCCCCGGCGACAGCACGGATCGGTGGACCTACTGGCCGGTCCGGGTCGCCGCGGGGGGCGAGGTGCTCGCGCCCGGCGATCCGGCGGCGCCGATTCAGGTGATCGACGCCCGCGATCTCGCGGCGTTCGCCGTCCATCTGCTGGAGCAGGGGACGACCGGGGCGTTCAACGCGGTGGGCCCGGCCGCTCCGCTGCCGATGTCGCAGATGCTGGACACCCTCAAGTCGGTGTCGGGGTCGGACGCCAGCTTCACCTGGGTCGACCAGGATTTTCTGGTGGAGCGCGGGGCGCAGTTCCCGATTTGGAGCCCGACGACCGGGGCGTACGGCGGCGTGCACACGGTCAAGACCGATCACTCGATCGCCGCGGGGCTGACCCACCGTCCGCTGGCCGAGACCACCGCCGACACCCTCGCCTGGTGGAACGGGCTCGACGCGGAGCGTCGTGCGGCGATGCGGAGCGGACTCAGACTCCCGCCGGAGCTCGGCCCACAGCCGGCCTCGCTCGAGGCGCAGCGCGAGGTCGAGAAGAAGCTGCTGGAGGCCTGGAAGCGGCGCTCGGCCTGAGGCGGGCGCCGAGCGCGACGGTCTGGCTAGCGCCCGGCCAGCTCCAGCAGCTGGTCGAGCGCGGCTCGATCGTAGACCCTGCCCGCCGCGATCACCATCCGCACCCGCCGCACGGCGCCGACGTCCGCGAGCGGGTCCGCCTCGAGCAGGACCAGGTCGGCCAGGCGCCCCGGCGCAATCACGCCGCTCCGCTCGCCCAAGCCGGTGAGTTGGGCGGCGTTGGTCGTGGCGGCGCGGAGGGCCTCGAGTGGGGTCAGCCCCGCTTCCCGGACCAGCAGCTCGAGCTCGTCGGCCAGCGACGCCCCGGGGACCAGCGGTGGGATGCCGAGGTCGGTGCCGGCCACGATGGTGATGCCGGCGGCCGCCATCGCGCCGGTCATCCGCGCCGACGAGTCGTGGATCGCGGCCCAGTCGATGCCCTGGCTCGGGTCGCCCCGGCGCAGCGCCAGCTGGGTGCGCCATTCCTCCCTGAGCTCCGGCGGCACGTGACGCAGCTCTGGCTGGCTGCTGCCGAGGCTGTCGGCGATCGCGCGCTCGATGGTGCTGTCGGGCAGCAGGCGCGCCGCGCCCGAGACCAGGGTCGGATCGAACGCCGTCCGGTTCCGCGCCAGAGCGGCGAACAGCTCGCGCCGCGCCTCCGGTTCGAGCGAAGAGAACCCCTCCATCAGGGTCCCGTTCCGCGAGGCGAGCACCGGGTGCTCGATGCTCGCGAAGCCGGAGTCCGAGACCTGTCTGAGAAAGCCGATCGGAGGGGCGTGCCCCTCCACCCTGAGTCCGCGCCGCTTGGCCGCGCGCACCAGCGCGAAGTAGGCGTCCGGCGAGGGGTAGTTGCGGATCTTGAGAAAATCCGCGCCCAGCGCGACCAGCGAATCGACCGCCCGCTCGGCGTCTTCGGCGGTCGCTACGGCCAGCCGCCGCTCGAGCGACTCGGTGAGTGACGGAGTGTCGAGCTTCTTGGTCAGCTCGATCACGGCGGAGAGCCAGCGCTCGCTCTCGACGATCGTGGCCGGGGTCGAGATCCGGGGGCCCTCGAGGAGGCCCGCGGCGATGCTGTCCCGCCACGCGGGCACCACGGGCGACCCGCCCATGTCCCGGATCGCGGTGACGCCATGCGCCAGGAGCCCGACCAGCGAGCCCCGGCCGGCCATCGAGACGTGGGTGTGCATGTCCCAGAGGCCGGGGATCAGCCAGGCGCCCTGCCCGTCGATCCGAGTCGCGCCGCGCGCGACCCGCAGGTCGGCCCGCGGCCCCACCCGTTCGATCGAGTCGCCTGCGAGGATCACGGTCTGGTCGGGACGCACCGTCCCGGCCTCGAGGTCCACCAGCGAGACGCCGATCAGCGCCGTTTGGCCGGTGTCGGCGGCGCAGCCGAGCAGCGCGGCGAGGCCGAGCGTGAGCGGGAGGAGGAGACGAGTCATCAGAGCGAGGGTCCGGTTGGAGACTGCATATAATATAGGCACCTCGCCGTCGGCGACTGTGTGAGCGGGCGCGCCGGTTGACGGCGTCGAGCTCGGCACGATATGGTCTCCAAGTGTGGTCCAACTCTCATCGCGAACCAATCCCATGGCACGATTCCGCTCGCTCGTCGGCACCACGCTCGCCGTTCTCCTTGCCGGATGCACGCCGGCTGGCCAGCCGGCCGCGGGCAGCGAGACCGCGCCCGCCTCGCCCGCCGCCGACGGTTGGGGCGAGGAGGAGATGATCGCCTACCTGGGCAAGCGGATCGAGACCGCGCGAGACAAATTCCTCCAGCTGGCCGACGCCGTGCCGGAGGCCGAGTGGGATTACCGGCCGATGGAGGGCGTGCGCTCCTTCGGTGAGGTTTTCATCCATATCGCCACCGACAATTGGGCCCCGGTCTGGATGGATCTCGAGGTGGGCGAGGAGGCGCCGGTCGGCCGCTCGATGGAGGCGTTCCGCGACTATCAGGCGGTGCGTCCCAAACCCGAGACGATGACCGAGCTCGAGCGGTCGTTCCGCTACCTGCTGGCCGCGCTCGCCGCGTCACGCGGCCATTGGCGGGACCGGGTCACCATGGGCGAGAGCGAGTGGGAGATGGGACAGATGTGGATCGCCCTCACCACCCACATGCACGAGCATCTGGGACAGTCGATCGCCTACGCGCGGGCCAACCGGATCGTGCCGCCGTGGAGTCGCTGAGTGCCGCTCGGGTGGCGAGCGCCGTTCCACCAACCTCTGTTGGAGACCTGAGATGAGCAGACGATTCTCGAGCTCGCCGCGTGCGCGCTGGGCCTGCGTCGCGGCTCTGGCGATGCTCGGCTCGGCGGGCCCGCTCGCCGCCCAGATCGACCAGCGCTTCGACCTCCGGATCCCGATGCGGGACGGGGTCGAGCTCTCGGCCAACGTCTGGATGCCCGGGGGCGGAGGGCGCCACCCGGTGGTGCTGGTCCGGACGCCGTACATCAAGACCCGCGAGGGTTATGCCGAGCTCGGCGCCAGGTACGCCGGGCGTGGCTACGCGTTCGTGGTGCAGGACGTGCGGGGTCGGGGCGACTCGGATGGCCGCTTCGACTTCTTCTTCGCTGACGCGACGGACGGCTTCGACACGATCGAGTGGGTCGCCAGGCAGCCCTGGTCGAACGGCAAGGTCGGGATGGTGGGCGGGTCGTACCTCGCGAGCGTGCAGTGGCTCGCGGCCCGGGAGCGCCCCGCGGCGCTCACCTGCATGATTCCCCAGGCGCCGGCCGGCACCTACTTCAACGAGCTGCCCCGGATCGGCGGCGCGTGGCTGATGGCCTGGTCGCTCAACTGGATCAACGGCACCTCGGCGCGCACCGCGCAGGGTGGCGTGCTCGGCGCCACGGACTGGGAGCGGGTCTACCGGCACCGGCCGCTGATCACCATGGACGACGCGATGGGGCGGGACATGCCGCTCTACAACGACTTCCTCACTCATTCGACGCTGGACGACTACTGGCGCCGGATCCACTTCGAGGACCGTGACTTCGAGCGGATCGACCTGCCGGTGCTGGCGTTCAGCGGCTGGTTCGACGCCGATCAGCGCGGCACCATGCGCTACTGGGCGGGGATGCGGGATCACTCGCCGGCGGCCGACCGGCAGCACATCATCATCGGTCCCTGGACCCACGGTGGCGCGATCAGCGGCGGGAGCACGGAGCTCGGCGAGATGCGCTTCACGCCCGAGTCGGTGGTCGACCCGACTGCTCTCCACCTCGACTTCTTCGACTACTGCCTGAAGGGCACCAGGGCCTCGTTCGAGTTTCCGCGCGCCCGGGTCTATCTGATGGGCTCCAACCAGTGGCGGGACTACGACGCCTATCCCCCCAAGGAGATGACGCCGCGGAGTCTCTTTCTCGCCAGTGGCGGCGCGGCCAACTCCCTCGCGGGCGATGGGCGCCTCGCCTGGGACACGCCGGTCGATGGACCGCCCGACCGCTACAGCTACGATCCCGAGCACCCGGTGCCGGCCGGCGTCGGCGGCGTGGCGCAGGCGGTCGATCACCGCGCGATCGAGCGGCGGCACGACGTGCTGGTCTACTCGACGGAGGCGCTCGAGGACCCGGTCGACATCGTCGGCCCGGTCTCCGTCGTCCTCCATGCCGCGAGCGACGCGCGCGACACCGACTTCACGGCCAAGCTGCTCGACGTCTACCCCGACGGGCGAGCGGTCAAGCTGGGCTGGTGGGACGCGGCGGTGATCCGGGCGCGCTACCGGAACGGGTACGCGCGGGAGGAGCTGCTGACGCCCGGCAAGGCCGAGGAGTACGAGATCGATCTGGGCCACATCGGGCACACCTTCCTGCCGGGGCATCGGATCCGGGTCGAGATCTCGAGCAGCGCCTATCCCTTCATCGCGCCCAACTCGAACACCGGCAACCCGATCGCCACCGACACCGAATCACGGGTCGCGAAGCAGACGATCTATCACGATCGCAGTCGGCCCTCCCGGCTGGTGCTGCCGGTCGTGCCACGGAAGGTGATTCCCTGAACTTGGTGGCCAAGTGGTACGAGCGGAACATCAGGATCTTCGCCAATCTTCGCCGGTCGACCGAGCCGGGCGACCGGGTGCTGGTCATCTTCGGGGCGGGGCACGCTCCGATCCTCTGCGAGCTGCTGGCGGCGGACCCCGGGCTCACCCTGGTCGATCTGCTGGAGTTCCTCCCCGCGCGGTGAGCCCCGGGCTATCCTTCCTTCGACGAGCGCTGCCCCTGGCAGCGAAGCCTTCCGACAGATAGCGAGGTGCGACGGTGTCGAGTCGATTCATGATCGCGTTGGGATTGCTCGCTGGCGTGGCCACGCCGGCACTCGGCCAGCAGCGCTCGCCCGCGGAGTACGCCGCGATGATCGAGGGCCCCCAGGCTGCCGCGGACGACAGCCTGGGCCGGATGACCATCGCGGAGCTGATGAAGACCTTCGGGGTGCCCGGCGTGAGCGTCGCGGTGATCTGGGACTACCGGGTGCATTGGGCCAAGGGGTATGGCGTGGCCGACGTGGAGACCGGGAAGCCGGTCGATACCGAGACCGTGTTCCAGGCGGCGTCGATCAGCAAGCCGGTCGCGGCCATGGCCGTGCTCAAGGCGGTCCAGGACGGGCTCTTCTCGCTCGACGACGACATCAACTCGATCCTGACCTCGTGGAAGCTCGACGGTGGCGAGTACACCCGCGGCAATCCCGTCACGCCGCGAACCCTGACCAGCCACGTCTCGGGGCTCGGCGACGCGTTCGGATTCCCGGGCTACGAGCCGGGCGTCCCGCTGCCGACGGTGGTCCAGATCCTCGAGGGCCACGAGCTCTCCAACGTGGGGCCGATCTTCATGGAGCGGG
>JBFXAS010000124.1:0-14637 GCA_050184075.1 Gemmatimonadales bacterium | reverse complement strand
GGCCTTGGGGATCTCGATGGTCAGGACTCCGTGCTCCACTCGGGCCTTGATGCGGTCCGGGTCGACGGTGCTCGGCAGCGTGAACGAACGCTCGAACACCCCGTAGCTTCGCTCGTAGCGGTGATACCGCTCGTTCTTCTCGTCGGTGGTTTGCCGCTTCTCCCCACGAATGGTGAGCAGGTTGTTCTCCAGGTTGAGCTTGACGTCCTCGGCGCGCACACCGGGCAGCTCCAGCGTCACCCGGAGGCTGTCCTTGTCCTCGGCGATGTCGCAGGGCGGGAGCCAGGCCGAGTTCATCGCGCCGGTGCCCTCGTGGCCCCAGGGGGCGATGGTCTCGTCCAGCAGCCGGCCCATCCGGCGCCAGGTGTTGAGCACGTCATCCGCGGGTCGGCGAGTCCTGATGGCAAGCATGGCGATCCTCCGGCAGTTTCACTTGGGGTTTTCGTTGGTCCTGTGCCGAATCGCTCGGCAACCGCCCAGTGGAAAGGCATCAGGAATGCCAGCTGAATCGGGTCACTTTGGCGCATTCGGATTGCGAAGATGTGCCAGGTTGACAGCGAGCGGCCGCTCGGTTGGCCGACCTGCCGCCGCCCTCGGTCGCCGGCTGGTCGCCTGGCTGCTGGCGGCCCAGACGGCCTCGCTCGGTGTCGCTCACGCGCAGGGCCGGCCGGAGCGCTATGCCGATTGGGCTCGTCCCGTCTTCCCGGCCGAGGAGTTGGCCGCCCGGCGCGATCGGCTGGTGGCCTTGCTCCAGGCGAGGGGCGGCGGGGTGGCGCTCTTCCCGAGCGCGAGCGGCGCCACCGACGGCCGGACCTTCAGGCAGACCAACGACTTCCTCTACTTCACCGGGCTCGAGTGGCCTCAGTCGGTGCTCTGGGTCGACGCGGACGCCGGCCGCTCGGTGCTATTCGGCCCGTCGACTGATCCCCGGTTCGAGAATCCCGGCCGCCCCAACGACTTCCCCGGCCGCCCCCTGCTCATGGACCCCGAGGCCTGGGCATCATCGGGAATCGACAGCGTCGCTCCCATCGTGGAGCTGGCAGCAGCGGTGGAGCGGTTGGCAGGGCGCCGGACGGTCTGGATCCATCGGGACGGCCCGCGAGGCCTCGAACGCCCGGCGCTGGTACCCAGCGGGTCCTGGACCGCCGAGCTCGAGCTCGAGCTGGCGCTCGCCGGCCGCCATCCGAGTCTCGAGCTCGAAGACTCGGGACCCGCGATCGCCCGTCTCAGGATGGTGAAGTCGGCCCGGGAGATCGCCCTGATCCGGCGGGCCGTGACCGCGGCAGCCGAGTCGATGCTCGAGGCGGCGCGGGCGGTCGGGATCGGGGTCACTGAGCGGACGATTCAGGGCGAGTTCGAGGCCGCCTGCCGGCGGCGGGGGGCGCAGCGCTTCGGGTTCACCCCGATCGTCAAGTCGGGCCCGAACGCGCTTTGGCCCTGGCGAATCCTGGCGGCGCACCACGACCGACGAGACCGCGCGCTCGCCGCCGGCGAGGTGGTGATCCTCGACCTGGGCTGCGAGGTGGACTACTACACCAGCGACATCGGCCGGACCTTTCCGGTTGACGGCCGGTTCGGGGCCGCCCATCGTCGCGCGCTCGAGCTGGTGACGACCGTCTCGGACGCGATCATCCGCGCCGTGCGCCCCGGTATCCGGCTGTCGGAGCTCGCCCGGATCGCCCAGTCGGTGATTCCGACCGACCAACGGCGGTATATGCAAACCCCGTCGTTCTTCGGCCACCACATTGGGATGGACTCGGGCGACCCGTCGCTCCTCGACGCGCCGCTCGAGCCCGGCATGGTCTTCACGGTGGAGCCCTGGTATTACGACCACGACCACGGCGTCGCGGTCTTCATCGAAGACGACGTGCTGGTGACCGCGACCGGTGTGGAGGTGTTGAGCGCCGCCCTGCCCCGCAGCGCGGAGGCGCTGGAGCTCGCAGTCGGACGCCGTTAGGCACGCTCCACCGCTCCGCCCCCGGCGACCCAGGCGGCGTAGCCGCCGCTCACATTGGCAACCTGCCGGCGGCCTCGCGCCTTGAGCAGGCTGGCCGCGACGGCGGAGCGGCTCCCGGTCTGGCAGACCAGCACCAAGTCGTCATCGGGCGAGAGCTCCTCGAGCCGATCCGGCAGCTCGGAGAGCGGCAACAGGAGCGAGCCGGGGATGTGGCCGGTGTCCCACTCCGAGCGATTCCGCACGTCGATCACCCGTCGCCCGGCGGCCCCGGCGAGGCTCCGGGCCTCGACCTGGGTGATGGTGCCCAGGGCGACACCCTTCCCTTCGAACGCGGCGAGCAGCTCCGGTCCGACCACCGCCCGCACCCGATCGAGCCCGATCGAGACCGACCCCGCCACCAGGGCCTCGACGTTGGCCGCGCTCGGGTCGTCGAGCAGGAAGATCAGGTCCCGGTCGTACGGCAGCAGCGAGCCGGCGTAGGTGGTGAAGCTCCGACCGAACGGGATGTTCATCGCGCCCGGCGCGTGCCCCCCCGCGAACGCCGCGGTGGGCCGGGTGTCGACCAACAGCGCGCCGCCCGTGACCAGGGCCTCGATCTCGTGCACGGTGGCGCGCTTCGGCGCCGGCAGGCTGTGGAGAATCGGCGGGCCCTCGCGATTCATCACCTTCATCAGCCCGAAATAGCGGGGCGGCTCGGGCTGCCCCAGGATCACCTGGCGAACGAACTCTTCCTCGTCCTCGATCCCGAGGGCCCAGTTGAACCGCCGCTCGTAGCCGACCGTCGAGTGGGGCATCGCGCTCAGGCCCTTGCCGCAGGCGGAGCCGGCGCCGTGGCCCGGCCAGAGCTGCAGATGGTCGGGCAGGGAGCGGAACCAGCCAAGACTCTGGAAGAGGGCGCGGGCGCCCGCCTCCGCGGTGTCCGCGATCTTCGCGGCCTTCTCGAGCAGGTCCGGTCGCCCGACGTCACCGACGAAGACGAAGTCCCCGCTCAACAGCCCCATCGGCTCGCGCGCGACCGCGCCATCGGTGACCAGGAAGCTCACGTGCTCGGGCGTGTGGCCAGGGGTATGGATCGCCTCGAGCGAGACGTTGCCGATCGCGATCCGGTGGCGGTCCTCCATGGTGACGACGCCGGCCTCGTTGCGGAAGCGGTATTGCCACTCCTCCGGACCGCAACCGCTCAAATAGGCCGTGGCGCCGGTGGCGGCGGCGAGCTCGCGCAGCCCGGACAGGAAATCGGCGTGAATGTGGGTCTCGGTGACCGCGGTGATCGTGAGCCCCTCCGCCGCCGCGGCCTCGCGATACGGGGCGATCACCCGGGCGGGATCCACCACGATCGCTTCGCCACTCGCGGCGCAACCGATCAGGTAACTCGCCTGCGCCAGCCACTCGTCGTAGAATCGCTTGAAGAACATGCCCCGCTCCTACCGAGGTTTCAGAAAGACCAGGACGGCCATCACCAGCAGGAGCGCCGCGAAGGCCTTTCGGAGCGCCCCCGCGGACACCCGCTCCGCGAACGCGCTGCCCACGAGCACCCCGACGATCGCGAGCCCGGTGAAGATCCCGGTCTCGAGCCAGGCGATCCGGATCGCGCCCAGGTAGCTCACCAGGCCCGCGATGCAGCTCATGATGATCAGCACCAGGGAGGTACCGACCCCCTGCTTCATCCCCACGCCGGCGATCAGGACCAGCGCAGGAACATAGAGGAATCCGCCCCCGATCCCCACCAGCCCGGTGATCCCGCCCACGACCAGTCCGAGCGCCAGCATCAGCCCGAGTGGCCGGCGCCGGCGCGGGTCCTCGGTCGGCTGGTCCCGCTCCTTGCCGGCCCCCCAGAGCGCCGGCCCGACGTACATCGAGATCGCCGCGGCGAGCATCAGGCCGGCGAAGATCATGAGTTGCAGGCGGCTCGAGATCGCGAGGCCGATCCGGCCTCCGAGAAACGCGCCGAGCACCGCGGCCGGTCCGAAGCCGAGCGCGGCATCCCAGCGGATGTTGCCGCGACGGTGGTGGCTCACGGCGCCGAAGAGGCTCGTGGTGCCGACCACGGCGAGGCTCATCGGCACGGCCTCTTTGACGGGAAACGCCAGGACGTAGACCAGCACGGGCACCGTGAGGATCGACCCTCCACCGCCCAGGAGCCCCAGCGAGAGGCCGATCAGGACGGCGAGGGCGTAGCCCAGCGCGTTCACTCCCGCTCCGCCGCCGAGGCGATCCGCTCGAGCAGGTCGGCCAGGGTCCTCAGGTCGAAGGGCTTCTGGAGAAAGGGCCGGGTCGTGGTGGCGAGGAAGTCCGCCACGGACTGGGAGGCGGTGTCGCCGGAGATGATCACCACACGCTCGGCCAGCCGCGGATGCGCCGCCGCCAGCTGCCGATAGAGCTCGATTCCCGAGAGCCCCGGCATCCTGAGATCGGTCACCACGGCGTCGAAATCCGCCGCCCGACCACCGACTTCGAGCCGCAGCATCGCCTCGTGGCCGTCGGCGGCTTCGTCCACCTGCCACCCCCGACGCTCGAGCGCCCGCCGAATCGCCGAGCGAATCGCGCTCTCGTCGTCGACGACCAGCACCCGGCGGCCGGGCGGCGGCGGCACCGTGGCGGGTCCCGCGGGGTCCGATCCCGCAGTCCGGTCGACCGAGCGGCGGTCGACGTAGGGCAGCCGGAGCACGAAGCGGGCGCCCGGGCGCCCGTCGGGGCGGGGCCCGGCCTCGAGCGAGCCGTCGTGCTGCTGCGCGATCCCATGGGACACGGAGAGCCCGAGCCCGGTACCCCGGCCCTGCTCCTTGGTCGTGAAGAACGGCTCGAAGAGCCGAGGCAGCACGTCCGCCGGAATGCCGGGGCCGGTGTCCTGGACCACGAATTCGAGTCGCGCGTCGCGCGGGCCGACCTGGAGCGACACGGTGCCGCCCCGTGGGGTGGCCTGGAACGCGTTGGTGAGCAGGTTGGTGAGCACCTGCTCGATCCCGACCGTGTCGATCTCGATCGGCGGCAGGTCAGGGGCCATCTCGACCTCGAGGGTGAGCCCCGCGAGCGTGGCCTCCCGCTCGAAGACCCGGACCACGCGTCGCACCACGTCGGCGGGCTCTACCCGGCGGCGCTCGTCCCGCCGACTGCGCGAGAAGATCAGGAGGTCGCCGACGATCACCCGGCACCGCTGGGCCTGCTGGACGATCACGGTCAGGGCCTCGAGGTCTTCCTCGGAGCGGGCGGTCGCCTGGAGGTCCTGGGCGAACGCCATGATGGCGGTCAGCGGATTGTTGAGTTCGTGGGCCACGCCGGACACCATCCGGCCCACGGCCTCGAGCCGCGCCGTCTGGGCAACCTGTTGCTGGAGCCGATCCCGCTCCTCGCGCTCCCGGTGCTGCTCGGTCAGATCGCGGGCGACGATCACGAAGCCGCCGCCCACCTCCGCGGAGGTGACGGCCAGCTCGAGGGGAAACGGAGCGCCGTCGGAGCGGAGACCGACGACTTCGTGCCGCAGGGCGACCGGGGGGTATGCCTCCGACCGCCGAGTATCCGCGGTGAGCCGCTCCCAGAACGCGGACCGCTCCTCGGGCTGGAGAAAGCGATCGAACCGCTCACCCTCGACCAGTCCCGATCCGAAGATCTGACTCGCGGCCCGGTTGACCGCGGCGATCCGCCGGTCGGCGTCGAGCGTGAGGATCCCGTCGTGCGCCACCCGGAGGATCTCGGCCAGCCGGTGCTCCGAGCGCTCCAGCGCCTCGAGCTGCTGCCGACGGTTCTGGTCACCCGCACGGTGGGTGTCCTCCACGACCGCCATCGCCATGGCGAAGGCAAGGAGCGAGGTGGCGAAGGCGTCGAAGTACGAGTTGTACCGAGCCAGGAAGCCCAGAGCGCCAGTCACCTCCAGCATCGGGTCCCAAAACGCGGGGAGGTAGAGCAGCCAGAGCGCGGCGAGGACCAGCAACGCGAACGCCAGGAGCGCCCGGGCCGTCGCGTCGGCCGCCTCGCGTCGGCGGACCACGACGGCCGAGAGCACGAAGATGGGAACGGCCGCGACCGCCTGGACGAGCACGACCTGGTTGAGATTGTCATTCCAACCCGTCGCGCCGAGCAGCACGGCGACCGCGGCGACCAGCCAGACGACCCGGGATGACACCGGCCGGCGTCCGTAGCTGATCGCGCCGAGCGCGACGAAGGCGAGGAAGAGGAGCTTGCCCACCTGATAGACCAGGTGGAGCGTGAGCCGGGCGGGAGTGGCACCGCCGCCGCGGAAGCTCCCATCGAAGAGCCAGGGGAACATGTCGTGGCGGATCGCCACCACGGTCAGGGCCGCGACCAGCGCCCACCAACCAATCGCCCAGAGGCTCCGATACTGGCGGCCGGGTCGCCGGGCCGCCATCGTGGCCATCAGGACGGCGATCAGCACGGTGACCGCAAGCTGGACCAGAAGGCCAGCGAGCATCACGAGACCCTGCTGGCCGTCCCCCATTCGCTCAGGTCCGGCGGTAGATCTCGGAGCCGGTGTCGCGGAACTCGGCCGCCTTGGACGCCATCCCTCGCGCGATCTCCCGGAGGTCCTGGGTGATCTTCATCGAGCAGAACTTGGGCCCGCACATCGAGCAGAAGTGGGCCAGCTTCGCGCCCTCGGCCGGGAGCGTCTCGTCGTGCATCGCCCGGGCCGTGACCGGATCGAGCGAGAGATCGAACTGGTCCTCCCAGCGGAACTCGAAGCGCGCCTTGGAGAGCGCGTCGTCCCGCGCCCGCGCTCTGGGATGACCCTTGGCCAGATCCGCGGCGTGCGCCGCGATTTTGTAGGCGATCACGCCGGCCTTCACGTCCTCCCGGTCTGGCAGACCGAGATGTTCCTTCGGCGTCACGTAGCAGAGCAGCGCCGTGCCGAACCAGCCGATCATCGCGGCCCCGATCGCGCTGGTGATGTGATCGTACCCGGGCGCGACATCGGTGGTGAGCGGCCCGAGGGTGTAGAACGGCGCCTCGGCGCACCACTCGAGCTGCTTGTCCATGTTCTCCTTGATGAGGTGCATGGGCACGTGCCCCGGGCCCTCGTTCATCACCTGGACGTCATGCTCCCAGGCGATCTTGGTCAGCTCGCCCTGGGTCTTG
Organism: Gemmatimonadales bacterium; assembly: GCA_050184075.1. GTDB lineage: Bacteria > Gemmatimonadota > Gemmatimonadetes > Gemmatimonadales > GWC2-71-9 > SHZU01. The sequence goes on along the minus strand of JBFXAS010000124.1, from coordinate 7,592 downwards.
AGCTCGGCGAACTGCGCCGCGTCGTTCGCGTCGGCGATCGACCCGGGTCTGAGCCCGTCGCCCAGTGAGAAGGAGACGTCGTACGCCGCCATGATCTCGCAGATCTCGCGGAAATGCGTGTAGAGGAAGTTCTCCTTGTGGTGCGCGAGGCACCACTTCGCGAGGATCGATCCGCCCCGGGAGACGATCCCGGTCACCCGCTCCGCCGTGAGCGGAATGAAGCGGAGCAGCACGCCGGCGTGGACGGTGAAATAGTCGACCCCCTGCTCCGCCTGCTCGATCAGGGTGTCGCGATAGACCTCCCAGGTGAGATCCTCCGCCACGCCGTCCACCTTCTCCAGCGCCTGATAGATCGGCACCGTGCCGATCGGCACCGGCGAGTTGCGGACGATCCATTGTCGGGTCTCGTGAATCTGCCGGCCGGTGGAGAGGTCCATCACGGTGTCGGCGCCCCAGAGGGTGGCCCAGCGGAGCTTCTCCACCTCCTCCTCGATCGACGAGGCCACGATCGAGTTGCCGATGTTGGCGTTGATCTTCACGTGGAACTTGCGGCCGATGATCATTGGCTCGAGCTCGGGGTGGTTGATGTTGGCCGGGATGATCGCCCGGCCGCGCGCCACCTCGCTCCGCACCAGCTCCGCCGGCAGGCCCTCCCGGAGAGCCACGAACTCCATCTCGGGCGTGATCTCGCCGCGGCGGGCGTAGTGGAGCTGGGTCACCGCGCTCCGCCCCTCGAGCACCCGTCGGCGGAGCCCGCCCGGCATCGGGAGGCCGAGCGTCTGATCGCGGTCGGCCACCTCGACCACGTCGCGCTCGAGGATCCAGGGCAGACGCACCGCCGGAATGCCTTCGCGGACGTCGAAGCCTTCGGGTCCGCTGGTATCGTAGACTCGGAGCGGGGCTTCGCCGCCGCTCTGCGCGATCTCGCGCGCCGGCACCCGGATGCCGGCCGAGCCATCGACGTAGACCTTGCGGGAACGGGGAAAGACGCCCCGGTAGGGGACGCTGTCGCGCGCGGCGTCCGCGCGAGCGGGAGTCGAAGTCTGGGTCATGATTCCTCCGCACACGGCAAACCGGAGGAGGGGCGGCCGCCTCCCTCCGCCGGTTTGAACCGGATCAGGTTCCAAGGGACTCTCTCAATCCGGTGCCTGGCGACCGGATACCCCTGGCGGCTGGTCAATGCTACCCGCGGTCGCTCGTCGGCGGCAACCTCCGGAGGGGGCGGCGGTGTCACGCGGCCGCTCCGTCGAGCGCGGCCAGCGCCACCGCGATCCGAGCGGCCACCGACGCGTTCCGGCGGAGCAGCGCCAGGTTGGCGGCTCGGGCCCGCCCCCCGGTCGCCTCGGCGATCCGGGCCAACAGGAACGGCGTGGACTCGGCGCCGACGACGCCGCGCTCGGCGGCCGCGGCGAGGGCGCCCTCGATCGCGGCCTCGATCAGAGCGTTAGGCAGCGCCTCCTCGGCCGGACAGGGCACGGCGATCAGCGGCCCGCCCATCCCACCCAGCGCCCGGCCCGCCCGGACGATCCGCGCCGCCGCCTCGGGGGTGTCTGCCCGGGCACGGAGCGGGAGCGCGCTCGACGAGGAGTAGAAGGCCGGCAGCTCGTCGGTCCCGTAGCCGATCACTGGGACGCCAGCGGTCTCCAGCCACTCGAGCGTGGCCGGGAGGTCGAGCAGCGCTTTGGCGCCCGACGAGACCACGGCCACCGGCGTCCGCGCCAGCTCAGGCAGGTCGGCCGAGACGTCCCACGGGGCGCCGCGGTGGACGCCGCCGATCCCGCCCGTGGCCATCACCCCGATACCCACGCGGTGGGCGATCAGCATCGTCGCCGCGACCGTGGTCGCCCCGTCGAGCCGCTGGGCGAGCGCCACCGGCAGATCGCGGCGACTGAGCTTCGCGACCCGATCGTCCCGGGCCAGGCGCTCCAGCTCCGAATCGGTGAGCCCGACCCGGAGCGCCCCGCCCAGCACCGCGATCGTGGCCGGCGTGGCGCCCGCCTCCCGAACGATCCGCTCCAGATCGCGGGCCAGCTCGAGGTTCTCCGGCCAGGGCAGCCCGTGGGCGATGACCGTCGACTCCAATGCGACCAGCGGCGTCCGGCTGGCGAGCGCGCGGGCGGGCGCGTCGGCGACCTCGAGGATCGGATCTGACACGGAGTTGACCCCAGGAGCTTGGCGGTGGCCGCGGCATGCTCGCGACCGGGCGGAACCGTCTATATACTATCCCGACCGCCGCCCTCGCGCGGTCGGCCGCGGAATCGGCCGCCGCCATCCGTCGCCCTCTTCCAGGAAACGACCCGATGCGAACCGTCGCCGCTCTCGCGCTGCTCGTGACGCTGGGACCTCCGCTCCCGGCACAGTCCGCGCGCTTCGCCCCCCCCGTCGATTTCGGCGCCGCGCTCGCGGTGCGAGAGCGGACCGTGCTGATCGGTCGGGGCGGCGGCGCCCTGGGCTCGATCTACCCGAGCACCGGCGGAGTGCACTTGGTCGAACGCCGGGGCTCGGACTGGGAGGTGGTCGGTCAGTTCTCGGCGCGTGACGTGGCCGTCGGCGACGCCTTTGGCTCGGCGATCGCGACGAGCGAGACCGGCGTGCTGGTCGGCGCGCCGGGCCGCCAGGAGGGCCGGGGCGCCGGCTATCTCTTCGAGGAGTCGGGCGGCGCCTGGCGGGAGACCGCCGTGCTCGACCCCGGCGCGGAGCCGGGTGCGCGCGCCGGGACGACGGCGGCGTTAGGCGGCGATCTGGCGGTGCTGGGCGCCCCGGCCGACCGCGGGGCGGGCTCCGTCTACGTGTTCCGCCGGACCGGCGCCGGCTACGTGCTGCTCACTCGACTCACCAGCGGGCGCTCCAACGCGGACGGGTTCGGCCGGGCGCTCCACCTCACCGCGCGGCACCTGTTCGTCGGGGCGCCCTCCGACTCGGGCGGCCGGGGCGCCGTCTACGTCTATGGGCGCCAGGACGGGGCGCTGACGCTCCTGGCGGCGATCCGGCGCGACGGCGCGGACCCCGGCGACCGGTTCGGCGACGCGGTGGTCGGGCTGGAGAGCGGGTTGTTTGCGGGCGCGCCTGGCGCGAATCAGGGACGCGGCCTGGTGGCAGTGTTCGGTCTGCGCCCGGAAGGCCGCTTCGCGCTCGAGGGCGAGATCGTCGCGGCCAGCGCGAGCCTGGGCGACCGGTTCGGTTCGGCGCTGGCGATCGGCGGCGGGCTGCTGATCGGTGCCCCGGGCGCCGACCAGGGACGAGGAGCGCTGTACGCCGCGAGGGTGGGCGACCCGCGCGAGGCGGCCCCCGCGCGCGTCGAGGCCAAGCCCACCAGCGTCGGCGATCGCTTCGGCGGGCAGCTCGCGGCCAGCAGCCTGATCGCCGCCGCGGCCGCGCCCGCCGCCGACGCCCGGACGGGCGCCGTGGCGATCTTCGAGCGTGGAGCCGACGGCTGGCGCCAGGCGGGCTACCTGCACGAGCCGCCGCCGATGGCGCTCCAGGCGATGACCGGCGAGATGACCCGCTGCACCGACGGCAAGGTCGGCGAGTTCGACTGCTCCGACGTGGACCTCGTGGCCTTCCTACCGCTCGAGGCGATCGGCGGCAAGCCCGGGATCATCGCCAACGACATCTGGGGCTGGACCGATCCCGAGACCAAGCGCGAGTACGCCCTGGTCGGCCGCTCGGACGGGACCGCCTTCGTCGACGTGACCGACGCGGGCCATCCGCGCTATCTGGGCGAGCTGCCCCTCCACGACGGCGCCCACGTGAACCTCTGGCGCGACATCAAGGTGTACCAGGATCACGCTTTCATCGTGGCCGACGGCGCTGGCCAGCACGGGATGCAGGTGTTCGACCTGACCCAGCTCCGCCGGGCCACCGGAGGCGCGCCGGTGCGCTTCCGCGAGACGGCTCATTACGACAAGATCGCCAGCGCCCACAACATCGTGATCAACGAGGCCACCGGCTTCGCCTTCAGCGTGGGCTCGAGCGGAGGCGGGGAGACCTGTGGCGGCGGGCTCCACATGATCGACATCCGGAATCCGACCGCGCCAAGCTTCGCGGGCTGCTTCGCGCACCCGAACACCGGCCGCTCCGGCACCGGCTACTCGCACGACGCGCAGTGCGTCGTCTACCACGGCCCCGACCAGAGCTACCGGGATCGCGAGATCTGCATGGGCGCCAACGAGACCGCGCTCAGCATCAGCGACGTCACCGACAAGACCAAGCCGATCGCGATCGCGAGCGCGGCGTATCCCAACGTGGCCTACGCTCATCAGGGCTGGCTGAGCGACGACCATCGCTTCTTCTACATGGGCGACGAGGCCGACGAGGTCGCGGGCAAGGGCTCGGCCACCCGGACGCTGGTCTGGGACGTGAGCGACCTCGACGATCCGGTGCTCGTGAACGAGTATCGCGCCGAGACCCACGCGATCGACCACAACCAGTACGTCCGCGGCAACTACCTCTATCAGTCGAACCTGCTGGCCGGTCTCCGGATCCTCGACGTGAGCGACCCCACCAAGCCGCGGGAGGTCGGCTTCTTCGACACCGTCCCCTGGAACGGCGACCAGACCGGCTTCGGCGGCAGCTGGAGCAACTACCCGTACTTCGCGAGCGGGGTGGTCGCGGTCTCCAGCTGGAACGAGGGGCTCTTCCTGCTCAAGCGACGGGAGCGCCCGGTTCCGTGACCCCGCGCCCGCCGGGCGCGGCCGCACGGCTGTCCCGCTGGTGGGCGGCGCTGGCGCCGCTCCCCGGCGGGCGCTGGCTCTTCAGCAAGTTGTTCGGCGTCCTGGTGCCCTACAGCGGCAGCATCGGCGCGAGGATCGAGGTGCTCGAGCCGGGTTATTGCCGGGCGGTGCTGCGCGAGCGTCGCGCGGTCCGGCAACATCTCGGCTCGGTCCACGCCGTCGCGCTGGTCAACCTGGGCGAGATGACCAGCGGGCTCGCCATGACGCTCGCCGTGCCCGACGGGATCCGCGGCATCGTGACCCACTTGGAGGCCGACTACCAGAAGAAGGCCCGCGGGCTGCTCACCGCGGAGGCCCGGGTGACCGTCCCCGAGATCGCCGCCGAGCCCGTGGACCACCGGGTGGAAACGACGATCCGGGACGCGACCGGCGAGACCGTCTGTCGGGTGGCGTCGGTCTGGCGGCTCGCGTCCGAGCCGCCCCGGTCGCGATGACGCTGCTCGACACCCCGCTCACCCGACACGTCGGCATCGAGCTCCCGATCATCGGCGGCGCGATGTACCCGTGCAGCAACCCCGAGCTGGTCGCGGCCGTCTCCGAGGCCGGCGGAATCGGGATCGTGCAGCCGATCTCCCTCACCTACGTCCACCGCCGCGAGTATCGGGCGGGACTCCGCTACATCCGGCAGCTCACCTCCAAGCCGATCGGATTCAACGCCTTGATCGAGGCCTCGAGTCGGATCTACCACGAGCGGATGGTCCGCTGGGTGGACGTGGCGCTCGAGGAGGGGGTGCGCTTCTTCGTGACCTCCCTCGGCAACCCCCGCTGGGTGGTCGAAGCCGCGAGTCAGGTGGGCGGCGTGGTCTACCACGACGTGACCGAGCGGAAGTGGGGAGAGAAGGGTCGGGACGCCGGCGTGCAGGGCTTGATCGCGGTGAACGAGCGGGCGGGCGGCCACGCCGGCTCGCGGGCACCGGAGGCGCTGCTCGAGGAGCTCGAGCCGCTCGGGCTGCCGGTCGTCTGCGCGGGCGGGGTCGGTGACGCCCCCGACTTCGTCGCCGCGCTCCGGCAGGGTTACGCGGGTGTCCAGATGGGCACCCGACTCATCGCCACGACGGAGTGTACCGCGAGCGAGGCCTACAAGCGGGCGATCGTCGAGGCCGACGCGGACGACATCGTGCTGACCGAGCGGGTGAGCGGCGTGCCACTCGCGGTGATCAACACGCCCTACGTCCAACGGCTCGGCACCAAAGCCGGCCCCTTGGCGCGCTGGATGCTCAAGGGACGCCGGACCAAGCGGTGGATGCGCACGATCTACGCCCTGCGCTCCCTCCGCCAGCTCAAGCGCTCGCTCCGCTCGGCCGAAACCGCCGCGGACTACTGGCAGGCCGGCCGGAGCGCCGGCGGCGTCACCCGAGTCGAGCCAGTGGCCGAGATTCTCGCCCGCTTCCGGGCGGCGGCCCGGGAAGCGCGTGGCTGAGGCCGTCGAAACGCGGCAGGACCCCTGCTAGCATTCGAGCCGTCCCGCTCTCGGAGCGTCGTATCCCATCCCTGGTCGTCGCCCGCACCGCCGGGCTCCTGATTCTCTCCAACTGCTTCATGACCTTCGCGTGGTACGCGCACCTGCGGAACCTGGCGGACCGACCCTGGTACCTCGCGGCCCTGGTGAGCTGGGGAGTGGCCCTGTTCGAGTACCTCCTCCAGGTGCCGGCCAACCGAATCGGCTACACCGAGCTTAGCCTGGGCCAGCTCAAGATCCTCCAGGAAGTGATCACCCTCGGCGTGTTCGTGCCCTTCGCCGTGCTGTACATGAAGCAACCGCTCCGGCTCGACTTCCTCTGGGCGGGGCTCTGCCTGGTCGGAGCCGCCTACTTCATGTTCCGGAGCGTGCCCTCCGCCGCGCACTGAGACGCCTCAGAGGTCCCGTCGGCGGAACCAGTAGAGACCCGCCGCGAACGGGATGGCGGCCGAGGCGAGCAGCAGCGTCACCGCGAGCGCGAGGCCGAGGCCGCCGCCGAACGCCCGCTCGAAGACCGCTCCCGTGTAGCCCATCAGCGCCGCGACGTCGAAGGTGAGGAGCAGGGTGACGCGGGCGAGGTCGATCGGATTGAGCGCGGTGAGGATCAGGGTCGGCAGCTCCAGCGGATAATCCCGGAACGCCGTGATCACGAGCAGGATCACGCCGTCGTAGAGCGCGGTGCAGGCGAGCCAGACCATCAGGGCGGCGCCCAGCCCCTTGGCCCGATCCTCGATGGTGACCGCCACGAGCAGTGCGAGGGCGGTGAAGACCAGGGTGAGCAGCACCCCCACGGCCAGGAGCGTCGCCAGCGGGCGACCGATCCCGGGCTCCTGCACCGCCGCGACCGCGAGCGGCGCGCCGATCCCGAGCAGGAAGGCCGCCGACAGCGGCAGAGCCAGCCCGCCGAAGAGCGCGAGATAGAGACCGCCCCGGCCGATCGGCTGGGTCAGCAGCAACTCGATGAACTCGCGGGCGTGGTAGACGTAGAGGGTGCCGAACACCACGGTCACCAGCGGCACCAGCGCCAGCACCACGTTGACCAGGCTCAGGAGCGCCCGCTCACCCCCGCCGCCGAAGCGGATCAGGAGGGCCGCCGCCAGGAACAACATCACGGCGTACGCGGCGATCCACCGGCTCCGGAGGACGTTGCGAACCTGCGAGGCGAGCACGGGAGCGCCGCTCACGATTCCCTCATCATCCGGGCGACCGCCCGCTCCAACCGATCCTCGCCGGTTCGCTTCACCAACGACTCGATCGATCCCTGGAACCGGATCGAACCCTCCACCAGGAAGATCACCAGGTCGGCCAGCTCCTCGATCTCGCTCATGATGTGCGAGGTGAGGATCACCGTCTGCCCCTCGCCGGGCGCCGCCTTGATCCGGTCCTTGAGCACCGCGCTC
>JBFXAS010000123.1:0-14678 GCA_050184075.1 Gemmatimonadales bacterium | reverse complement strand
CCTCCTCGGCGGAGAAGGACGGCGCGGGCGTCAGGTTGCCGCCGGCCAGCAGCCAGGCCAGCACGATGCCGAAATGAACCTGATCGCTCACCTCGGACGGGAAGAGCCGGGCGAGGCGCTCCCGAAACAATGGCGTCGTGGTGAAGGGGATGGGGGGGAGAATTGGCCCCGGTGGACTCGAACCACCATTCTCAGATCCAAAGTCTGATGTCCTGCCATTGGACGAGGGGCCAGTGACAACAACTTAACCGCTTGCTGGTGTCCGAGTTGGTGTCCCAACCGAACCGAGCAGCCCGTCGAACCGATCCGCCACCCGCTCGAGCAGGTTCGGCGCCACGTGGCTGTAGACGTCCAGCGTGATCGAGACCGACGAGTGCCCCAGCAGCTCGCTGACCACCTTCGGGTGCTCGCCCATCTCCAGCAGAAGGGTAGCCGCGCTGTGCCGGAGGTCGTAGGGGCGGACCCGCCGGGCGATCCCTGCCGCCGGCCGGAGCTCGAGCCGGAACGTCCGGGAGAGGGTCGTCCACCAGAGCGGCCCCCCGTCCGGGCCGGCGAAGATCAGGTCGAGGTCCGATCGGTAGTGCTCGCCCAGCTGAAGCCGTTGGGTGGCCTGGCGGGCCCGGTGGCTCCGGAGCAGGGCCTCGACCGTCGACGGGACCATGACGCTCCGTTCCTTCTTGGTCTTGGTCGGCCCGAAGCGCCAGGCGCCCTTCTCCGCCCTCACGAGCGCCCGGCGGACCTGGAGGCGGCGCCCGTCGAAGTCGGCCCACCGCAGCGCCAGGAGCTCGCCGGGGCGTAGCCCGGTGGTCAGCATCAGGAGCCAGAGCGCCCCGTCGTCCCGCTCGCGACAGACGGCAGTGAGCCGGGCGGCCTCGGCGGCCGAGAGCGCCGTCGTCTCGCCCTTGCCCTGGGCCGGCGCGTTGGCCACCGCGGCGGGGTTGGCAAGCAGGAGCTTCCGCTTCACCGCGCCCGTGAGCCGCGCCCGGATGATGCGATGGAGGTACGACACGGTCCCCGGGGTCTTGCCGGCCTCGAGCATGGCGGCGAAGAGCCGGTCGAGGTGGCTGGTCGTCAGGTCGCGGAGCGGCAGGTTGCCGATCCAGTCCGGGAGCGATCGGAACGCGGCGACGTTCTTGGCCTTGGTCTGGACCCCGAGCTGCTGGTGGGTCTCCGTGGCGTCGATCAGGTAGGCCCGGACCCGGGTGCCCGGCTCGACCAGGGGCCGGACCCCATGCGCCGCGTCCTTCAGCATGGCCGTGAGCTCGCGAGTGGCGTCGGCCTTGGTCCCCTTCACCAGCTTGGCCCGCCGGATCCGCCGGCCGGTGGCGGGGTCGAGGCCGAAGCTCACTCGGACCAGCCAGGCGCCCTTCCCGCGGGGCAGGACCTGGCCGCGAGAGCGCGTCACGGGACCGCCACGACGCCGAACCGCTCGGCGTGGTCCTCGAGGTGGTCCGGGCAGTAGTACAGGGTCCAGACGAGCGGCTTGCCGCTCACCGAGGTGGCGTGGCGCACGCCAAGCGTCCCGTGCGCCCGCTTGCCCGCCCGCCAGCACCAGCTGCACAGGCCCGGCGGGGCCGGCGGCCACGCCAGCGAGCCGATCTTGCACTCGACATCGCTGGGGTGGACGCCGATCCGCTCCGCGAGTTCGAGCGCGATGCCGACCGGATCCAGCCGGGAGCGGCGCCGCAGATCTCGGGTGAGGAATACGAGGTAGAGGTGATGACTCTGCGACCAGCGCGTCGGGCCGCTGTAGCGGAGCCGGAGGCCGTTCTTTCGGAAGGTGCAGGCGCGACCCTCTGTCAGGACCTGGTCCGTCACCACCGAGTACCGCCAGATCACGCGCGGTCTCGGGGGTGGGGCGGCGAGGAGTCGATCCTCGCGGGCGAGCTTTGGCACGGGTTGCCTCCCTCTGGCTTGGCGAGGGCCTCGCCGATAGCTTGGAGGCGTCGACCCTCGCGGTTGACCTTCTGCGCCCGTCGGGAGTCTCCCCAGACCGTTCCGGCGGGCGCGCTGCTTGGTGCCTCCTAGCTTAGACACTGTTGTCTAACCTTGTCAAGACACTGTTGTCGTAGGACATTGATGGCCATGCCTACCAGGTTCCGGCTTGCGGAGGTCCTCGACCGGCTCGGCGTGAGCCAGAGTGAGCTGGCCCGGCGTTCCGGCGTGAGCCTCCGGACCGTCAACCGCCTCTGCCTCAATCGCACGGTCCAGGTCTCGCTCGAGACCCTCGACAAGCTCGCCGACGCTCTCGGTGTCGCCCCGGGCGACCTGATCGCGAAAGAGGCAGGGAGGCGGAAGCGGTGAGCGATCGCGACCTCGAGCTCTATCGCCAGCATCGCGAGGGCCAGACTCGCTACGTGTACTTCCTGATGGCGGCGGCGGGCTCCGGCATCGTGCTGGCGGTCAAAGACAGCGCTGCTGCCGTACTCCACTGGTCGCTGATCCCCCTCGGTGCGGCGGTCCTGGCCTGGGGTGCGAGCGCGGTGGCCGGGATACTGGTGATCGAATACGGGCAGTCGATCACCGCCACGAACGTTGACCTGCTCCGCGCCCAACGTGGTGAGCTTGCTTTGCCAGGGCTCGCTGATCCCGGCCAGCCGTGGACCCAACAAGTCGCCGTTGAGTCGCTGCGCGGGATTCTCGAGACGAAGCGCGACGGCTCTCAGAGAGCAGCCACCTGGCAGCTCTGGTCGCTCTTGGGCGGCGCGGCCTGCTACGTCGCCTGGCACGTCCTCGGCATCGTGCTGCGATCGTAGCCCCCTCACCGCCCGCGCCTCCCCCGGAACCGCCAGTAGCCGAGCCGCACCGCCGCGGCGAGCATCCGGAGCACGGTCATACGGTCGCCTGCCCCCTGAGCCGCCGCTCGGTGTCGTAGCGCCGCTGGAACGCCTGGTCGACCGCCTCGACCAGGTGCTCGCTCAGCTGGTGCGAGAGCGTGACCGGATCCCCGGCGCCCTCCACCGCGATCGAGACGTTGAAGGGCCCGATGGCGGTGCGCCCACCCGCCGCGCCGGCGAGCTCCAGCAGGGGCCCCGGCCGGAGCGTGTCCCAGATGCCCCGGAGGCTCTCGTCCATCGACCCGAGCAGGTTGACCTGGGCGAGTCCGCTGTCGACCAGCTCGCTGACGTTGGCGCCGAAGTCGTCGGGGATGGGTGGCAAGGTGACGCCGGGGATCGGGTCGGTCTCGATCCCGCCCGGAATGCCCGGCGTGGTCGGCAGGGTGACGGTGGCCACCCGCCGCTCCGGATCCGCCAGAATCCCGATCAGGTCCGTCAGCAGCTCGAGGAACTCCGACCCGGTGAGCCCGCCCAAGTCGCCGGCCCCGAGAACCCCGGTGTTCAGGTCGAGCACCAGCTGGCGGAGCGCGGCGAGCGCCTGGTCGCGCTGGCTCTCGACGTCGAGCCCACCGAGCGCGGCGCTGATGGCCGAATCCCCCGCCAACCCCAGCAGCCGACCGAACTCCTCGTCGGCCGAGATGGCGCCAGTGGCGACCGCGGTGGAGATGAACCGCCGTTGCCCGCCGTAGGTCTGCTCGATCCGGCCGGGCTCCGCCTTCACGATCTGGTCGATCAGCTGCCGGATGGCCGCCGCGTTGAGCCGGCCGCCCGGGCGCAAGTCGATGCCGAGCGTCTTGGCCACCTCTTCGAGATCGGCGGCGCTCAGGCTGTTGGCCAGCAGCAACCGGCCGAGCTCGGCCTCACTGAGGCGCGGGCGATCGCCGGCGCCGGCCAGGAACTCGCTGAGTACCTTCTGGACGCCGACCACGCGACTGCCCGGCTGGTTGAGCGTGAGCAGGTCGCCGATCCGCCGGGTGTTCTCCTCGATCGACCGGGTGTTGGCCTCGATCACCTTCTTGGACTCGGAGGCCGCGGCGCTGGAGAAGATCGAGGCGAAGAGGCCGGCGGCCGAGCCGATCGCGCCCACGAGCGCGGTGGGGTCGCCGGCCGCGGCCGAGAGCGCGCTGGCGAGCGCGAGCGCCTTCTCGGTTGCCCGCTGGCCCTGTTCGGCGGCCCCACCGAGGGCCTCGCCAACGCCAAGCACGGCGTCCTTGGCGTGGCCGATCTCCTTGTCGGTGGCGCCGACCTCCTTGAGCTTGCCCTTGGCTTTGTCGCTCCCGTCCGGGATGTCGGTCTTGAGGCCGCCGGCCAGATCGCCGACCGTGATCTCGGTTCGCTTGATGGCCGGCGTGAGCGTCTTATCGAACCCGGCCGCGAGGATGGTGTTGTAGTCGTTGAGCAGCTTGTAGCCGTCGACCAGGGTGTCGACCATGTTGGCCGACTGCCCGGTGAGGATCCGGGCCCGCCGGACCATCTCCTTGGCCTGGTCCTCCGTCAGCCCGTGGTCGATCTGGAGCAGCTTGGCCGCGAGCTCGTCGTTGAGCTTGACCAGCTCGTCGGCCTGCTCCTTGGCCAGCTTCGTGGCGGCCTCAGACTCCTCGGTGCGGGCGGTGGTGCGCTTCTCGGTCTGCTCGAGCACGATGCCGGTCGTGGTCTGCTCGGCGCCCTTCCAGATCTCCTTGAGCCCGAACGTGACGGTCGCCGCGTTCTCCCGAAAGTCCTGCATCGTGTCCTTGGCGGCCTGGAAGGCGCCCTTGAAGTCGCCGGTCAGCAGCTTGCCCAGCGTCTTGCCGAGCCCGGCGAATCCGTCGAGCACGTCGGTGACGAAATACTGGACCACCAGGCCGAGCGACTGGAAGGCATTGACCAGCACCCCGAGGATGTTCGCGAGCAGGGTGAACGCGGGATAGAGCTTGTCGCGGAGGCCGGAGGTCGCGAGCCCGAACTTGACCGCGAGGTCCTGGTTGTTGTTGGCGAGCTGCTGCGCCTGGCCGGCCGCCGTCTCGAGGAACTGGAGATAGGCCCCCCGGGTGAGCTCGCCGCCGCGGAGCACCTCGTCGAGGAGGGCCTGCGCCTTCTCGGTGTCGGTCAGCTTGCCGGCGGCGAGCCCGGCGCGATCGGCCCACTCCTGGTAGATGACAGACGGGTTCTTGTCGAAGAGCTTGTCGGTGCCTTCGTCGATCCCGAGGATCGCCTGGCCGATCGCGGTGAGGGCCTGCTCCGCGTTCAACCCGCGCGCGGCGGCGACGTCGAGCAGCGCCCGCAGCGCGTCCCCGGTCTCCGGGAGCCGATCGGCCTTGCCCGTGAGCCGAGCCAGGGCCGCGGCGAACTCGTTGCTCTGCTCGCTGGAGAGCTTGAAGGCATCCTTGGCGTCCTTCGCCACCCGCTGGAGGAACTCGAGCGGCACGCCGGTGAGCTTGGCGGTCCCGCCGAGCTTCCGGACACTCGCTTCGAACCGGTCGGCCTCCTCCCAGCTGCGTTTGAGACCGGCCACGATGCCGGCGAACGCGGCGGCCTGGAAGAGCCGCGACGACAGGAAGGTCTTGAGCTCGCCGAACGCGGCCTTGGCCTTGTTCCCGAGCCCGACGATCCGGCTCTCGGCGCCCGAGATGATCTTCGACGACTGATCGACCGCCTGCAGGACGATTCGCACTACCCGATTGTCAGCCACCCCTCACCCCTCCCGTTTTCGGAGTCCGAGCCGCCAGTCGCGGTCCAGCGCGGCCCGTTCCTCGGCCGCCACCTCCGCGCTCGCCCGGCTCTGTACCCGTTCCACCCGCCCGCTCCCGAACGCCTGCTTGGCCATCCACACCGCCGTCGAGCGATCGGTCGCCCGCACCCGGCCCAGCTCGGCCCACCCCAGGACGATCCACTCGACCTCACTCACTGGTCGGCCACCGCACCCGGCTCGAGCTCCTCCGCCGGCGCCTCTGGCGACTTGGTGAGCGGCACCACCTTCGCGACGTCCTCGCCCCACTGCCGAACCGCCCGCTGCAGGGCGAACCCCTCGACGTCGGCCAGCACCTCGCCGAGCGGTCGGTTACCGCCGTCCAGCACGCGCCATCGGATCACAGCCTCACCCCCCGGGCCAGCCGGTGTTGGTGCGCGGCCGTCACCGCGCGGTGGTACTCCTCGTCGCTCACCCGCCGGGCGCTCACCGACGGTCGGGCCAGGTGGTGCTCGGCCCCGCAGCTGCACGCCAGGAAGGTCTCGCGGCCGTTGGTGATCGCCTCCATCGCCTCCCCGCAGCGCCGGCAGAACCAGGATTCACGCATCCGCACCCCCAGGCGCTACCTCACAGATCACTTCACCTGTCGTCATGTAAGTTTCGTATTTACAAGGGGTATCGCTAGTGAATGATCGGTAGCTTCGCGGACCCGCAGTGAACCCCTCGCCGAAGGACCCACGGGGGTGGGGTGGCAGGGAACCCACGACGATCGGCTCGCCAGGCAGCGACTCGAGCGGCGAGCTCTGCGGCTCGATCACGACGTAGGCGCGCGTCACCAGCGGGTCAGTGATCGCGAACGCGGCGCCCTCCTGTCGGAGCCAGCCCCAGGCCGCGTCCAGATCCGCCCGGCTCGGGCCCAGGTCGCCCGTCGGATGCACGTGGAGCGAAAGCGTGTTCGGGAAGGCGGGTGGGCCGAGCACCCGATCGGCGGCGCCGCGGGCGAACAGGCAAGGCAGGTGGTATCGGCCGTCGTCGTGGCGGGCGAGCCAGAAGGCGAGCTCGCGGCCTGGCCAGCGGGACACCTCGGCGGCCATCGTGTCGGCGGCCTCGGGGCGCACCAGGCGCTCGAGGGCCTCGCGCTCCGAGCGGGCGAGGGTGGCGCTGTCGCCTTGCGGGGTGGAGCGGGCCAGGGCGCGGGGCAGCGCGTCGGGCCCGAGCGACTCGACCGCGTGCCGGAGCGCGCGGTGGTAGAGGTCGACCGCCTCCTCGACCGTGAGCCCGACCCGAGCGGCGTGGCGCTCGGCCTGCTCCCGGATCAGGGCGCCGAGCTCGCCAGGGCGCCGATCGAGCGGGGCGAAGATCTCGTCGACGGGGAAGGCGCCGGCGCTCACGAACCCACCCCCAGGTTTTCCCTGGGATGCCCCCCGAAGGGGACCCACGAGTCGGTGTCCGTCCGTTTTTCCACCGGCGTGGCCGCCGCGCGCGAGCAGCGCGCGCTCGTCAACCTCCTCGCAGTACTCCTCAAACTCCTCAAACTCTCTATACGTCCGGTTTCATCGGTACGGCATGTCCTACACATCGGTACGGCATGTCCTACACATCGGTATAGCACCGCCGGTTTCATCGGGCCCCCTGATCCGGTTGCATGTCCGGTTGCATGTCCTGGGGCATGTCCTTCACATCGGGCGGGTGATGGCCGTTCAGGCGGGCCGCTTCGCGCCGTCTCCGGGTCGCCGCGGCCTTCTTGCCGGCGTTCGACCGACGGCGGCTGTCGGCCCGCCATTCCGCGTCTCGCCGCTTCCGGTCGGCGCTCGCCCGGCGCTCGCCGAAGACCGGCCAGAGCTGGCCCTGGGTCGCCCGAACCTTGGCCGGCTGGTTGAGGAAGTCGGCGCCCCAATGCCAGGTCGTGGCCCACCGATTCGGCGCGTACCAGGACGACTGCGACGACGTTTCCCCGCTGTCGATCAGGGCCAGCTTGCCGGCGTCGAAGATCGGCCGCCTCAGCACGTCGAGCGCTTCCTGCACGGTGCTTCGGCGGAGTCCGGTCGCGCGGGCGAGCTGACCGAGCGAGAGCGGATGCCGGCCCCGGGCCTCGGCCAGCATCTCGGCCCGCTCGAGTCCCGACTCTGCCCGGGCCGCGGTGTAGCTCTCCTCGTCGAGCACGGGGTCGAGGGCATGCAGGGCGACGTACAGGTGGCGGGCGCTGGCGGTCGGCAACATCGACCAGGCGCCGCCGTAGAAGACCGTTCCGGGGAGCCGCGCGTGGCGGTCCTGCTCGCCCTCGGGGTAGAGCGTCTTGGCCAACCGATACAGCCGGCGGGGCGGGCCGCCCTGGTGCTTCGGCGCCGGGATCCGCTGGCGCTGGAGGAGCTCGAGTTGCTCCAGCCGGGCGAACACCTTCGCCACGGTGTCGACATGGACTCCAGCGAGGCGCGCGATCCGTCGGGTCGAGAGGAAACACCAGGGGGTGTGAAGCCCGGAGGCGTCGGCGCCGTAGATCGATCGCTTCCCAACCCAGGTATGCAGTGCGAGCACCGGCAGAACCGACGAGCAGGTCCCTCCACCGCGGCACGACTCGTCGGCGCGCCAGAGCTCGGCCCAGGTGCCGTCTGTGACGAGCCGGACGGGGAAGGCCCAGAAACGATCCTGGTGGGCCTCGCGGTCGTCATCGTTGAAGAGCCAATCGCGGGGCGCCGACGGGAAGGGCCGGGGCACGGGCTACCGGCTCTCCGCTGGCACGGCGGTGATCCTGACGACGGGCTTGCCGCTCCCGAGCTCCACCTCGATGCGCGCCAAGATCCCGACGGCCGCGAGCCGATCGAGATTGCCGTTGATGCGGTCGGTCAAGACGCGGCACCAGGCGCGACGAGCTCGCTCGGCGCCGACGGCCTCATCGGCTGGCTGAGGCAGCCGGATCCGCTCGCCTGGCTCCAAGACGATCTTCACCAGCGGATCCAGGCCGATCGCACCGCGGCGCTCACGCTGTTGGTGAGCTCTTCGGTGCCATCCGCGCGGATGACTCGGAACGGCGCGGTCTGGAACGATCGCGCGGCCGGCTCGATCTCGTCGGGCGCGAGCTTGCCGTTCGCGATCGCGCGCTTGTGGAGCCAGGAGCGGAGCCAGCGAGCGAGCTTCATGGCGTCACCCTCGAGCAGGAGGGCCCCGCCACGCCCGCGACTGCGAAGGGGCAGCCGACGGTGGGCGCCGCACCGGGGAACAACGGCCGGGCGGGCGGGGCCGAGTGAAGGGTTGCCCCGGCCGCAGGGCGCCCGGTAAGCGCACCGTTCGGGGACGGCCGGCGCGGGGCAACCGTGGTTGTCATCGCGGCGCGCCACCGATCTGGAACGGGCCGCGAGCGAGGAAGACGAGCAGCTCGGCCACCCGGGCGCGCCGCGCCTCCTTGGGCCGCTCGAGCAGGGCGGTGACGGCGCCGAGCGGATCGTGGCAGTCGCGATCGGCGCCCGGATCGAACCGCGGATCCGGGCGAGGGCGGTGCCGTGGCGATCGGCCCTCGACCCAGCGCTCGAGCCCGCCGGCGATCGCGGCCGCGGCCTTGGCGTCGACGTCGAGCGGGTCGAGCAGCCAAGCGCCGGATTCCACCCGCCCGCTGTACCGTGCCGGCCGCAGGTCCATCGGCGAGCCGGGCCGGTCGATCGGGAGCGGCTCGGGTGTGGTGAAGCGCGAGTCGGGGATCCGCTCGAACGAATCGGCGAGCCAGAGGAAGGTCCACAGCACCCGCCGGGCGATCAGGAGGGGGCGGTCCTGGCCGGCGCCGCATTTCCAGCAGTGAGACGCGCTCGAGCGCCAGAGAGTCAAGACGCCGTTGGCGTCGAGCACAACCCCGGGGGCGCCGACAGCGCCTTGAGAGTCGGCCCAGCCGCCGAAGCCCCAGCGGTTCGATACCGTCAGGTCGCGGCTCACGCGGCCTCCGGCGGACGGGTCGGCTCCCCGTTCTCGATCGCCTCGACCGCCTGGACCGGAACCCGAACGAGGTGGCCGCGCGGGGCCCGCACGCTGGGGAGGTGGCCGTCGCGGCACCACCTCCGGACCGTGTCGTAGCAGACACCGAGTCGGTCCGCGACCTCGTTCATCGTCAGGGTCCTTCGCATCGTGTCGTCTCCTTCCTTGGTCTGACTGCCGCTGCTGACCCGATCAGGCTACAATCCGCCCGTACTTCTGTCGTCGCATCTAATGCGAGTTTCCGGAGGAGGTGCGGGAATGGGGGCGGTGGGAATCCGGGGGTGGATCGAAGAGCACTATCCCGGCCGCGGTGGCGTCGGCCGGCTCTGGCAGGATCTCATGGACGTCATGCACGAGAAGGCCCTCGAGCCGCCGTCCGAATCGCAGGTGTATCGCTGGGCAGCTGGGGAGAGTGAGCCGCGGGGGGCCCACCTCGCGGGGCTACGGCACCTCGGCTACCAGCGCGACCCGAGCTATCGGAGCCAGATCATCGAGCGGGCGGTGGCGCTCGGCCATTCGCGTGAGCTCCTCGAATCGGCCTACCCGGCGGACCTTCAAGATCTCCTTGACGAGCGGCTCCTCGCGGTGGTGCTGGAGACGGCGGCCATCGTTCGGGAGCGTGGGGGCACGTTCGCTGACGTCCGCACCGGGACGGAGATGGCGGTGGTCGCAGCGCCGGTCCTGGTGTCCCAACCGGTGTCCCAACCGCGCCAAACGGACTCGCGCCCGTAGGGGCGGACACAAGCGGACGTTCCCGAGGAAAAACCCGCCTAACGCACGAACCGGACTCGGCTTACCTCTGCTCGAGTCCGGTTCTTCGCCACATCCAAAGTCTGATGTCCTGCCATTGGACGAGGGGCCAGCGATTCGAAGTGTAGTCCGGCCCTGGTTGGGGGCAAAGTCCGCGCGAGCTCAGCCCAGCTCGGTGGCGATGACGCGCCCGTGCTTCTTGCCGAGCATGGCCTGGGCGTCGTCGCGGTCCCTCGCGGACCGGTAGACCGCGAAGAGGGTGGAGCCCGAGCCGCTCATCCGGCAGAGCATCGGCTGGGTGCGCGCCAGCGCGTCGAATCCCTCACGCACGGCCGGCGTCCGGGCGAAGATCACGCTCTCGAAGTCATTGCCCGCGAGCCGGGCGATGTCGCTCCAGCGGCTCAGGACGTCGAGGTCGTAGGTGACGGCCCCCCGCGGGCTCGCCCCTTCGCGCGCCGCGTCGAGCCAGCGGTACGCGTCGGCGGTCGCCACGCCGACCGGGGGCACGAGGAGGAGTCCCGGTGCCTTGGGTAGTGGCGGCAATCGGAGGAGGCGCTCGCCATGGCCCCAACCCAGGGCCAACGGCGCCTCCGACAGCGCGAAGGGGACGTCCGCGCCGAGCCGGCTGGCGAGGTGCGCCAGCTCCGCGCGGGGCACCGCGTTGCCGGCCAGCCGATTGACCGCGGCCAGGGTCGCCGCGGCGTCGGCGGAGCCGCCGCCCAGCCCCGCGGCCATCGGAATCCTCTTCTCCAGCTCGATCGCCACGCCGAAGCGCCGGCCGGTGGCGTCGAGGACCGCTTGGGCCGCCCGGTACGCCAGGTTCTGCTTCGGGTCGCCCAGCTCCGCGCCGCGGACCTCGAGCGCCACCTGTCCCGGCTCGTCGAGTCGGCGGACCTCGAGCCGGTCGGCCAGTGCGATGCGGCAAAAGAGGGTCTCGACCCCGTGATAGCCGCTGGTTTCGGTGGCCAGCACCCGCAGGAAGAGGTTGACCTTGGCCTGGGCGTCCAGGACGACCGACTCGCTCATGGCGTCGCGGCGGCGCTGGCCTCGCGGAGCCCCTTGAGACTCACCGGTGTCCGGGCGAGCGACCAGAGTCCGAGCAGAGTGATCGGCAAGAAGGTGGTGAAGTGGTAGGTCAGCGCGAAGGAGACGGCGGCATTGGCGTCGACGCCGAACAGGGCGAGCACCGCCTTGATCGCGGCCTCGAACGGTCCAAAGAAGCCGGGCGTCGACGGCACCGCGATGCCCAGAACGAGCAGGCTCTGCTGCAGCAACGCTCCGCCGAAGCCGACGAGGATCTGGAACGCCTTGAAGCCGGCGTAGAAGGAGAGCCCGTTCACCAGCCAGACCGCGGCCGACCAGAGCGTGACGGCCGCGATTCGTGAGGGCGACGTGAGGGCTCCGAGCCCGGAGCGCACCCCGTCCAGCATGCCGACGACGCGATCGGCCAATCGGGCCGGCGCCAGCCGGTGGATCACGCTGTCGGCGAGCTTGGGAAAGGCCAGCCCCACCACGCAGGCGCCGATCAGGACGCCGACCAGCATCGCCGTGCGGGTCGCCAGCTCGGCGACTTCGAAGCCGGCGACCTGGGTCGACGCGGGAATCCCCGCGCTCAAGAGGCCGACGAAGAGCAGGGTGATGATGGTGACGGCGTCGAACAGCCGCTCGAGCAGGAGCGACGAGAGCGCGGTGGTGATCGGCACGCCACCCAGCCGGGTCACCGTGAAGGCGCGGATCAGTTCGCCCGCCCGAAAGGGCAGGATGTTGTTGGCCATGAAGCCGATGGCGATGCTGTGCCAGAGCGCAGCGGTGGGGAGCGGGCGGTCCTCGGCCGTCCGGAGGATGAGTCGCCAGCGGAAGAGCCGGAGCACGAAGGTCGAGGTGGCGAGCAGGACGGCCGCCACGATCCAGAAGACGTCGGCGCTCCGCGCGGCGTGCCAGACCTCGCCGAACGACACGTCTCGCAGCACCCACGCGAGCAGGGCGACGGTGATCCCGACCCCGATGAGGCCGGCGAGCGCTCTATTCCGCAAGGGCGAGCGGCACCAGGTCGATGAGCTCGCTCACCAGCGGCTCGAGCTCGGAAAACTCCTGCCGGGCGCGGAGGGCCCCGGAGAGGGCCAGGCGCACCTCGTCGGCCCGCTCGAGCGCGCGCCGCCCACGATAGAGGAGATCCTCGATTGGGACCACGTCCGCCTCTCCGATTGCGGCTGGCGGGGTGGGCACGGCGGGCTCGGGCTCGCGCGTGAGAACGGGGGCCAGGACCGGCTCCGGCGCTGCTACCGGGGCCGGCAGCTCGGTCTCGGCGGTCTCCAGCTCGACCTCGACCTCCTCGATGACGGTCTCGATCTCGAGGCGGTAGAGGGTCGAAAAGCTCCGTTCGAACGGCGTGAAGAGCGCGTCGGGGGCGAGTGCATCGTCCGGCGCGAGGGCTTCGATCGGCACCACCTCGTCGTCCGGCCCGGAGGGGCGGAATTCGTTGTCCGGCTCGACGGATGCGGCTTTCGGCGGGGCGGCCTTGGCCAAGGCGCCGAGCTCGGTGACCACCGGGGCCAACTCGTCTTCGAGGAAGACTGCGTTCCGCGATTCGGCCGCGGTCGAGAGCGCCGATGCGGCCGCGCGGAGCCGCTCGGCGAACTCGAGGTGCGATCGGCCGGCCGCGCCCGAAGCCACGGCCCGTTCGATGGCCGTGAGCAGCGGCACCAGACCCGGGAGATCCCGTCCGGTGGAGTGGCTGATCGGCCGGAGGTCGAGCAGGACCCCGTAGAGGAAGAGCTGTCGGCCGGTCTCGGATCGGGCGCCGTGCAGCTGGTCGGCGGCCTGGCGCAGGCGATCGGCCAGGCCGACCAGCTCGAGCGCGGCGTTCTCCGGCGCCGCGCGCTCGGTGGTGGTGCCCCGCTCGACGATCGGATCGGGATCGCCGCTCACGAACAGGCTGTCGATCGGGACGACGTCCTCTTCCGAGCCGAAGCTCTCCAGCAGCGCCGTCGCCGCGCCGGAGAGCCCGCGGACGTCGTGACCGACGTCCTTGCCCTCGGCCACGTCCCTGGCCAGCGAGGAGAGCCCGGCCGCGACCCGGCGGAGCGCTGTCGCGCCCGAGGGTGGTGCCGCCTGCTCGCGGAAGGTCCTGAGGGTGAGCTCGATGGCGTCGAGAAAATCCGGCAGCGGGGTCAGCTCGGGAATCGAGCCCAGCCCGCGAAGGGGCTGCAGCCGCCGGAGCACCAGCTCGGCGGCCTGATCGATGGGTCCCAGGGCCATGGCCTGGGCGGCGTGCTCGAGGCTCCCGGCGACCAGCGCCCCTTCGCGGGCGATGAAGGCGCGCACGTTCGGCGTCAGCTGCCGCTCGGCACTGGCCGGAGCCGGGCGGGGCGCGGCCGGCGGGCCCCCTCCGACGCCGGCGACCAGCCTCGACCCGAGCCTCACGGCCGCCTCGGAGTCGGCGTCGCTCCATTCGCTCGCCCGGCGGACCAGGCGCTTGAGCTCCTCGATCCCGTCGGCCAGCAGCTCGGTGTTCGCGGGGGTCCAGTCCCATTGGCCATCGCGGCAAGCCTTGGCGATTTGCTCCACTCCGGAGGCGGCCTGCGAGAACGGGTTCAGACCCGCCATCAGGGCCGTGCCCCGAAGCGCCCGGGCCAGCCGGACGAAGTCGTCGCCGGCGGGCGGGGTCGGGGCGGCCGCGAGCACCGCCAGACGCTCCAGGTAGTCGCTGGCCTCGAGCGTGAAGAACTGCAGCCTGCCCGTCGGTACGGTCATGGCACTCGGCTCGGGAATTGGGGAAGTCTAGGCCGTTCGAGAGTTCGCGGTCAACGCGCGGGCTCGGCGGATCAGCCCACGCATTTCCGATACCGCCCCGTACATCCCGGTCATCACAGCCCGACTCACGATGGTGTGGCCGATGTTGAGCTCCTCCAGCGGGGGGATGGCCGCCACCGGGGTTACGTTGGCAGGGGTCAGGCCGTGGCCCGCGTGGACCGCGAGCCCGATCGCCGCGGCGTGGTCGGCGGCCCGGGTCAGCGCGCTCAGGGCGTGGTCGGACTCCCGCCAGGTGTGGGCGTAGGCCCCGGTGTGGAGCTCGATGGCCGGCACGCCCAGCTCGCGGGCGCGGTCGATGGTCGGCAGATCGGGGTCGATGAAGAGGCTCACTCTGGAGCCTGCCTCGGCGAGCTCGGCGATCACCTCCCGGAGTCGGCCAAGGTCGCCGCCCAAGGCGAGCCCGCCCTCCGTGGTGACCTCTTCGCGACGCTCCGGCACGATCGTCGCTTGAAAGGGTCTGAGGCCGGCCACCAGCCGTACGACGCCCGGGTCGGTGGCGAGCTCGCAGTTGAGCACCGTGCGCACGGTGCGCGACAGTCGCTCGAGGTCGTGGTCCTGGATGTGGCGTCGGTCTTCGCGGAGGTGCACCGTGATGCCGTCCGCGCCGGCGGCCTCGGCAATCGCCGCGGCCTCCACCGGGTCCGGCTCGT